>CAYNKY010000038.1:0-16066 GCA_964397895.1 uncultured Prochlorococcus sp. | reverse complement strand
CAGTCCCAGAAAGAAGGGAAATAATTAAATTGTTTAAAGAAAATCCAGCACTTCATAAGATAAATATCTTTAGAAATAATGAATGGTCGAAACGTCAAAAAGAATTATTGTCATCACAATTAAATTTAGAAAATAATTCAATTTAATAAATAAAAATAAAAAGTATTTTTTATTAATAGTAAAAAAAAACCTTAAAATTTAATTTTAAAGAACAAAATAATAAATTTAAAAAACTTATTAAATTTTCTATTTATTCTTAGAATATTAAAATCAAATTATTATATTAATAAATTAGCAATTTTTAATTCTGTGTAATATTTATTTGGCTAAGACGACTCAATCTCTAATATGTTATTGTTTGGTTTGTAAAATAATGAATAATGGAAATGGTAGAAAAACGTTTTTATGCATATTCAGGCAATGATTTATTTTTTGCTCCTATTGCAAGTAGGTTAACTCCATTATTTATTAACTTAAAAATTCCCGCTAACGTAATAACAATTTTATCTGGATTCGTAGGAATTTTGGGAGCTGTTTTTTTTTCCAGTAACAATAAGACTTTTATTCTAATAGGATCTTTCGGTTATATGTTTTATTTTCTCTTAGATTATATAGATGGAAATGTTGCTCGATTAACTAATAAAAGCTCTATATCAGGCATGTTTCTTGATATTTTTATGGGACCTGTAGTAGCTATATCAATGACAATGTCTATATATATAGGCTCATTACAAAAATTATCCGACTTTGATTTTAGTCCTATCTTTATAAATATTATTGGGATTATTTATTTGTCTTCTATACTAATATTATATACTCGTTTTGCATTTGTATGGCTAACAGTTGGTTCAAAAATTGTAGAAGATAGATACCAAAATAAAATTAAAACAGATCACATTAATAATTCTGTCAGACCTAAAAGACATCAGAATTTTTTTATAAAAGCAATTATTTACGTTTTTCATGAAAATTTTATGATTTATTCTCTACCCATTTTAGGATTAATAAACTTCCTCTGGGATCAAGATCTTAGATTAATATACCCTCTTGCAGGAGTATTTATACTTTTCCCTGCATGCTTATATGAAATATATAGTTTCATGAAATATGATAAGATAAATGAGATTTACAATGTTATTGTTTCTAATGAAGAAATCTTAAATCCTATTAAGACAATTTATCTTAAGTGATTTAAATTAATGAAAAATGAATATGTAGCTTTAATACTGGCAGCTGGTTTTGGTAATAGAATGAAGCCCTTAACTGATGCAAATCATAAAACTTTACTTAATATTGCTGGCGAGTCAATATTGGGAAGAATTATCAATTCTTTAGAAGAAGAAAAAATTACAACAATTTATATTGTAACTGGATATCAAGACAATCAAATAAAAGAATTTATAGATAATAACTTTTCGCACTTAGAAATTTCATATATTCATAATCCCAGGTATCGAGAAACCAATAATATCTACTCTTTATCATTAGCTTTAGAGAATATTTATATTAATCAAAATTTAATTCTTATAGAGTCAGATCTTATTTATCAAAAAAATGTTTTAAAAAGATTATTAGAATCAAATTATAAAAATGCAGCTTTAGTTAGTAAATATTCAACAGGAATGGATGGGACTGTTGTAAGTGTGTCTGATAATTATATTACTGGAGTTTTTCCTCCTCATTTACATACTGATGAATTTGACTTCTCTAATAAATTTAAGACTCTTAATATTTATAAATTCAGTGCGGAATTTTGTAACGGTGACTTCAAAAAGTTTTTAACATTTTACTCTTCAATGATAGATGAGTCATGTTACTACGAACTTATTCTTGGAATAGTAATTTATATGAATCGTGAATCTATCGCAGCTGTTGATGTTGACGTTTTAGATTGGGCTGAAGTTGATGATCCAAATGACTTATCTTTAGCAGAATTTATTTTTAATTCCAAAGGGAAAGAAAAAATATTAGAACAGTCTCATGGAGGATTTTGGAATTATCCAATATCAGATTATTCCTACATAAGAAATTTTTATTATCCAACTAATTCAATGTTTGCTCATTTTAGAAATTCACTTAAAGCATTAGTTTGGAATTATGGATCTTCACAAGAAATCTTAAATAAAAAGATATCTTATTTAGTTGGTATTCCAAATAAAAATATAATAGCTCTCTCAGGAGCAGCTCAAATTTATCCAATCATAAGAAATATATTTTCTAATAGAAAAGTTTGTGTTCCAGATATAACTTTTGGCGAATATTCAAGAATTTTTCCTAATGCACTGAAATATAGAGATATGTTTGAGGAAGGAATTTCTATTGATGAATCTATTAAAGGAGCAGAATTAATAATTATTGTTAATCCTAATAATCCTAGTGGTAAAATATATTCAACGAAAAAGATATTTTCATGGGTACAAAATTATCCAGATAAATTTTTTATTATAGATGAATCCTTTATAGAATATTCTGAAGAAAATTCTATTATTGAATATCTTGAAGAAAATATATTATCTAATTTACTTGTACTTAAAAGTTTAAGTAAATCGCATGGAATACCAGGGATTAGACTAGGATTTGTATTTACTCAAAATCAAAATATTTTCAAGAAAATATATGAAGATCTCCCAATTTGGAACCTCAATTCATTTGCTGAGAATTATATGGAAATAGCTTTAAAATTTCGCAGTGAATTAAAAAATTCTTTTCAATTAGCTAAAGAAGATAGAAAATATTTAATAAAGCTTTTAAAAGAAGTCAGTTTTATATCAAAAGTATATGAATCTGAAGGTAGTTTTGTATCTTTTAGAATTGATAATAAAGAAATTCAAATAAATCTTCGGTCATACTTGATTTCTGAGCATAATATATTTATTAAACAACTTTCAAATATTGGATTAAAAGGATCTAATTATTTCAGGGTAGCATTAGTTGCTAAACCAGAAATAAATAAATTAATAGATGCACTACATGCTTATTCAAAAAAACTAAACTTTACATCTTAATTTTATATGTCAAATTTTCAAGGGAAAAAAGTCCTAATTACTGGTCATACTGGTTTTAAAGGATTTTGGTTATCCATGATATTAAAATCCCTTGGCGCTGATGTTATTGGGGTCTCTCTGAAATTAGATAAAAATAGAAAATCTCATTTTGGCACTTTAAATGGTGAAGATTTAATAAAAACCCACTATTTTGACATAAGAAATCTCTCTTTATTGAAGGAGTTAATAGAAACAATCAAACCTGATTATATTTTTCATCTTGCAGCTCAAGCTCTTGTTGCAGATAGCTTTAAGAATCCTATAAATACTTTTACTACAAATGCTATTGGTTCTATTAATATTCTAGAAAGTCTTAGACTATTAAATTGTAAATGCAATTTAATAATGATAACTAGCGATAAGGTTTATGAGAATGTGGAATGGGTTTATGGATATAGAGAAAATGATAATTTAGGTGGGTATGATCCATATAGTGCCTCTAAGGCATGTGCAGAATTATCAATTAGATCCTATTTTAAAAGTTATCTAAAAAATTCAAATATTAAATTATGCATAGCACGTGCTGGAAATGTTATTGGAGGAGGAGATTGGTCAGAAAACAGATTAGTGCCAGATTGTATAAGATCATGGACAAATAATGAAAGTGTTAAATTAAGATCTCCTGATTCAACAAGACCTTGGCAGCATGTTTTTGATCCAATCAATGGATATTTAACATTAGCTCTTAAAGTAAATGAGGATGCATCTATAGAAGGTGAAGCCTTTAATTTTGGTCCTGATCATTTAAGTGATATAACGGTTTTTGATGCAGTAAAGAAATTATCTGAGAAATGGGGTGACGAGGCAAAATATACTTTCGAAAATAAAAATTTCATGAAAGAAGCAAAATTATTAAGATTAAATTGTGATAAATCGCATTCTTTATTAAATTGGAGGCCAATCTTAGATTTAGATGAATGCATTGATATGACAATTGATTGGTACAAAAAATCTCGACTTGGGAAAATAGAAACAAAAAAAATCAGTGAATCACAAATAAATTGGTTTATTGATCAGTTTCTAAATTTAAGAATAAAATGATTAAAGAAAAAGTAACTTTACATCCTTTAAAAATAATCAAATCAGATTTAGGCAATATTAGACATATATTTGATTCAAATAAAGCAGGTTTTAATGGGTTTTCAGAGGCCTATATTTCAGAAATAAATCCCTTAAAAATAAAAGGTTGGGTCCTTCATAAAAACAAGACAAGTAATTTTATAGTTGTAAAAGGTCACGTTAGATTCGTATTTATTGAATCAAATAATCCCGAGAGGTTTATTACATATGAATTATCTTCATTAGATGAAAAGCCCCATTTATATTCAAGATTATGCGTTGAGCCTAATGTATGGTTTGCTTTTCAAGGGCTACATTGTAAAGTAAGTAGGGTTTTAAACCTTTCAAATGTATTTCATAGTGAAACTTTGTCTATTCGTAAGACTTTAAGTACTTTTAAATATTGTTGGGATAAATCATGAAGGTTGTCATTTTAGCTGGAGGTTTTGGAAGCAGGATTTCCGAAAAAACCCACTCTATTCCAAAACCAATGATAGAGATAGGCAATAAACCTATAATTATGCATATTATGGAGAGGTATATTAAATATGGGTATAATGATTTTTTAATTGCTTTAGGTTATAAAAGTCAAATTATTAAAAAATATTTTGCTGATTATCATTTGATGTCTTCAGATTTCAAAGTAAATCTTTCAAATGGTTGCATTGAAACAAATAAGAAAAATGGGCTCGATTGTAAAGTAACCCTTGTAGAAACAGGTTTAGAAACAATGACTGGAGGAAGATTAAATAGATTAAGAAACTATTTAAAAGATGAAAGGTTTTTTCTCACATACGGAGATGGAGTCTCAAATATCAATATCGATAAGCTTTTAAATCATCATATAAATTGCTCGAAGTTTTTAACAATGAGTATAGTTAGGCCACCAGCTAGATTCGGTGTTTTAGAAATTAATAAAGATAATATTCTTACAAAATTCGAAGAAAAACCACAATTAAGTTCTGGTTGGATAAATGGCGGTTTTTTCGTTGTAGAACCAGAATTTCTAGATTTCTGCTTATCAGATAATGAAATGCTTGAACGCGAACCAATTAATAGAGCCTTAAATCAAAATCAAATATCTGCATATAAGCATTTTGGATTTTGGAAATGTATGGATACTCTAAGAGACAAAAATGAATTAGAAAAGATTTTTAATAAAGGTGATTCTCCTTGGACAGTAGATTAAAAATTCTATTAACAGGATCTAATGGATATCTAGGACAAAATTTCTTAAATTATTTTAGTAATAGTAATTTTGATATCACATTTATCTTAAGAAGTGAAATTGATGATCTTATAAGAAATTATGAAAATAAAGATTTATTTCTTAAAACAAATATTAAATTTAAAAATAAATATGATGTAATAATTCATACTGCAGCTTTATCTTATTCAGAATGTAAAAAAGATCCACAAAAAGGAAAAACTATAAATACTTTGTTAACTGAGATCTTAACTGATTATTCAATTAAGCATAATTGCTACTTTATTTTTTTTTCTAGTGTTCAAGTATATGGTTCAATATTGAATGGAATTTATAATGAGGGGACAAAAATTTCACCAGATACTGAATATTCTATTTCAAAGGCGAATGCTGAAAAATATATAATGAATAAGATTTCAAGAAATTTACTAAAAGGCAGCATTCTAAGAATTGGTAATGTAGTAGGTTTACCTAAATCTAAATTATCTAGTGGATGGAAATTATTTGCAAATAATGCAATAAGGGAAGCCGTATCAAAAAAAGAAATAAAAATTAAAAACAATCGTAATTTGAGAAGAAATTTCTTACCAATTGATTTATTAATGATCCTTTTAAGAAAAATACTTAATGAAATAAATCATAGTAATGAAAAAATACCATATGTTATTAACGTAACTACAGGAGAATCATTAACTCTATTTGAATATTGTCAATTATTAGCTGAAAAATATAATGAAATTTTTTATGAAAGACCAAAAATCTTTTATGATAATTCCCTTTCTATGGATATTCCTTTTTCCGTTATTGATAATAAAATATTAAATGATTTCTTATCAGATGATAATTATTGCTCATTAGATAAATCAATATTAGAAGCTATAAAATTAATTAAAAATCAAAACTAAAATTTATAGTGTATATTTATCAATTTAAAGTTTGATTATAAATTTTTAGGGTTTGACTATTTATTTTTTTAACATCAAATCTTTTTTTCACTTTTTCTCTAATATTTTTTCCAAATACTTTTGCAGTTAATCTATTCCTAATTAAAAATAATATTGCTAACTCTATAGCTTTTGGATCTTTTAAAGGGACTAAAATACCATTAATACCATGATCTATAATATCCCTACAACCTGGGACATTAGTTGTAATAATTGGTTTCTCCATTGCAGCAGCCTCTATTAAAGATCTTGAAAGTCCTTCTCTCCAAGAGGGTAGTAAGACAATATCACTTGTAGAATAAATCTCCTTTAAATCAGATCTATGACCAAGTAAAATAATATTCTTATTTGAGGAAATATTTTTCTTATCTTTATCTTTCAAAGAACTTCTATTACCCTCGTCTATTTCACCTGCAATTAAAAGTTTTATATCTTCACCATTTTTAATAAGTTCATTATAAGCAATTAAAACTTCTTCAATACCCTTTTCTCTAATAAGTCTTGAAGGAAAAAGTAATTTTATCGGTTTTCTAAATTCTGAATAATTATCTTTATTTGGCTTATAAAAATTAATATCAACTCCTGAACCCTCTATAAGAAAAGATTTCTTTAAATTTTTTATTATTCCAATTTCAAAAAGATATTTTTGATCTTCAATATTTTGGAAAATTAAAAAAGAATTTTTAGTATTAAAAACTAAAGCATATATTGGTTTCAATATAAATCTAATAAAACGAATTAAAGTTGAATTATTTAAAAAAAGATGGCCAAGTCCAGTAATTGAATTAATAACATATCTTACTTTAGAGAATCGTGAAGCTATAGTTGCATAAAGACAAGATTTAATAGTGAAATTATGAATTAAATCTGGATTTTCTTTATTTAATATTAAAACCAAATCAACTATAGATTTTAATTCCGATAAGGGGTTTAATGAAGATCTATTTAAAGTCCAATTAATTACGGTATATCCAGATTTCTCCAATAAATTTGTATAGTTATCATGTGGAGCAATAACTACTAATTTATAGTTTGAACTAACAATATCTTTAATTAAATTAGATCTAAAATTATAAATATACCAGCTAGTATTGGCAATAAGAGCAATTTTTTTCATTTTTTTTATTAGTATATTTATCTTAAAGTAATAATTAACATAAAAATAATTAGATAATAACTATTTAATTTACTCATACTTATATTATCTCCATTCCTTCAACCAGGCTTGCCACATTAATATTGTCCATATTTTATTAGTATTTTCAATTGATCCATTTAAATGTTTTTCCCAAAGACAATTTACTTTTTTAGGATCCAAAAAACCTTGTCTAGATAATAAGGAAGGATCTAACAAATCATCCGCCCAATTTTTCAATGGTCCTCTCAGCCATTGACCTATTGGCATTGCAAAACCAGACTTAGGCCTATTGATAATATTTTCAGGGACATATTTTTTTAATATTTCTTTTAAAGCCCACTTGCTTTTATATTTATAGCCTTTTCTATTAATTTTAAGTTCTAATGGAAGAGACCATGCTATTTCTGCAACTCTATGATCAAGAAAAGGTGCACGCGTTTCCAAACTAACATTCATTGCTGCTCTATCAATTTTCACAAGAATATCACCAGGCAAATAATTTAATAAGTCGTTTATCATAAATTGCTCAGAAGGAGTTAATTGATCTGAGATGGAATTAATAAAAGTTAAGTTATTTGATCGCCAATTATTATTTAATGGCTTACTTTGATCTGTAAAAATAGATATTAGAGAATAATATATAGAATTAAGATTATGAGAATTTCTGATTGCTTTATATAACTTATATTTTTTTTCCCTATTGAGACCTTTATTAATAATAGGTAAATATTCTACAATTTTTGAAATTAAATTTCTTACTATAAATGGTTTATCATATAAATTCTCATATATTAAGGGACCAAATTTATGACGATTATATCCACCAAATAATTCATCACCACCATCACCACTCATCATTACTGATAGACCTGCTTTTTTAGCTTCTCTACAAACTAAAAATGTTGGAACTTGAGATGAATCTGAGAAAGGTTCTGAATATACTCCTGAAAGATTTGGAATAAGACTTTGTACATCTTTATATGTTAAGTTAATTTCAGTATGATTAGTTCCTAAAGAAGAAGCTACAGCTTTTGCAAATGGTGCTTCATTAAAAGAATTATTATTTCCAAATTCATCATCAGGGAAAGAAATTGTAAAACTTGAAACAGGATCCTTTCTTGTTAGCTGGAGTAATGCAGTTATTAATGATGAATCAATTCCTCCAGAAAGAAATGTCCCCAGAGGAACATCAGATATTGTTTGAGAATTAATTGAAGCCAATAATGCAGCCTCTAATTTTTGCAAAGCATAATCTGAGTCAATATAACTTTCTTGATTTAAGAATAAATTATTTGCAATATCACTAGTTTTATACCATTGAACTTCATTAGAAATAAATTCAGGAGAATAACCACTATTTTCATCGCAATATATTTGAATAAAATGCCCTGGTTTTAATTTTCTAATATCAGAATATATTGATAAAGGTGAAGGTATATAACCATATTGAAAAAAAGCATTAACAGCTTTTTTATTTATTTCAATTAAATTAGTATTTAATCCTGTGAAGGCTGTTAATTCAGATCCAAATACTAAATTTTTACGATTATCATATCTATCTAATTTTAAAAGACCATAATATAAAGGTTTTTCTCCAAATCTATCTCTAGCTAAGAATAGTCTCCGATGCTTTCTATCCCAAAGTGCAAATGCAAACATTCCTATTAACTTATTAAGAACTTTTTCAATTGAAAAATATTCAAAGGCATATAGAAGAGTTTCTGTATCACTTTTACCTTTCCAAGAGATTCTAGATTTTGATAAATTATTTAATTCATTTCTGATATCAAAATGGTTATAAATTTCGCCATTATAAACAATTACATATCTTCCGCTAGCGCTTATCATTGGTTGATGTCCGCTTTCAGAAAGATCTTGTATTGCTAACCTACTATGAGCAAATCCAGGACCTTTTGAATCTTGATTCCAAAAACCTAAATCGTCAGGACCTCTATGTTTTAGAGGATAAATCATCTTTTTTAAAACATCTTTTTGTTCATCATTATTAAATTCAAAGGAATTCCATATTCCAGCAAAACCGCACATTTTAATTACAAGAAATATTTATTACTTAAAGACTTTTAAAGAATCTCTTAGCAATATTATTTTTTTTAATATAGCATTGGATATTAAATAAGAATTTAATTGATTATCTTAGAGAAATGAAATTATATTTAAAGAAAGAATAAAGTTTAGTAAATCATAATTTAATGGATTTTAATTCATTGGGCAGAATATTTTTTACATCCATTAAAATACAATCATTTTTCATTAATTTCCTCCAATCGCTTAATTTATTATTCACAAAAACATCATGAGCAACTGCAATGATTATTCCATCAAATTTTAGATTTTTAGGAACCGAATTTTTAATTTCTAAACCATATTCAGATTTTGATTTGTCTTTATCAGCGAATGGATCTACTACCAGGATATTTGCATTAAATTCACTTAATTTTTTTATTAAATCTATTACTTTTGTATTTCTTATATCAGGACAATTTTCTTTAAATGTTAATCCCATTATTAGAATATTACTATTTTTTATATCCTTCCCTCTTGAAAAAAATTCTTTTACAAAAATTTCTATTATTCTTTCTCCCATTGAATTATTAATCCTTCTACCAGCTAAGACTACTTCAGGCAAATATCCCAATTGCTGAGCTTTAAAAGTTAAATAATAAGGATCAACTCCAATACAGTGCCCGCCAACTAATCCTGGTCTATAAGAATGAAAATTCCATTTTGTTTCAGCAGCCTCTAATACTTTATTTGTATCAATATTGATCAGATTACATATTACAGCGAGCTCATTGACCAAAGCAATATTTAAGTCTCTTTGAGTATTTTCTATGACTTTTGCAGCTTCTGCAATTTTTATATTTTCGGTTAAATGAGTTCCTGCTTCAATTATTGATCTATAAAGATTATTAATCCAAATACCACTTTCTTGAGTACTGCCACTTGTAATTTTTCTTATATCTTTTAATTTATGAGTTTTATCACCCGGATTAATTCGTTCTGGACTATATCCATAATAAAAATCTTTATTAGCTATTAAATTAGACTCCTTTTCTAATATAGGAAGACAAATCTCTTCAGTGCAACCAGGATAAACAGTACTTTCATAAATAACAATTGGGGTTGTTGTTTTTGCATTATTTTTTAATTTACTCCTCAACTTCAATGCTTTACCTACAGTTATACTTGCTCTCTCCAAAGGAGATAGATCAGGAATATTAGCGCTATTAATAGGAGTTGGAACTGTTATTATAAAAATATCTGCAGATACTATTTGACTTAATTGATCTGTAAAGATAATAGAGAAAAAATGATTCAGGTTACTAATTAAAATTTCATTTGTACTATCAATTCCTTTGATTAGTTCATTAATTCTTTTTAAATTAATATCAAATCCAATAATTTTTCTTTTTAAAGATTTATTTGTTTTAAGACATTTTTTCCTTTCACTAAATTCTACAGCCAAAGGCAAACCTACATAACCCAATCCAATGACAGCAATACTGCAATTATAAAGATTAGGAAATTTCATTTATTTTTTACACCTTTTGTCTAAATTTTTAATTAAATCAATCATATTATTATTTATAGAATCCAGTATACCAATTAACAAAATTAGCCACACCATCCTGGATATTGGTATTTGGTTTAAAATTTATCCATTTCATAAGTGCATCAGTATTTGAAGAAGTTGCAGCGACATCGCCTGGTTGCATTTCTACATATTCTCTTATAGCTTTCTTTTGTAAAGTATTTTCTATAGCCTTAATATAATCTTCTAAATTTGTTGGATTAGAATTACCTATATTAAAGATTCTATGCGGAGCCCAGCTTGTAGAAGGATTTGGTTTCAAAGGATCAAAAGACAAATCCTTGGTTGCAGGCTTATTTATAATTAAAACTAAAGATTTAACTATATCTTCGATATAGGTAAAATCTCTAATCATATTACCCATATTAAATAATTTTATTGGTTTACCCTCAATAATAGATTTAGTAAATATAAATAGTGCCATATCAGGTCTGCCCCAAGGACCATAAACAGTAAAGAATCTTAAACCGGTAGCCGATAATCCATAAAGATGGCTGTAAGTATGTGCCATCAATTCATTTGATTTTTTACTAGCAGCATATAAACTAATAGGATGATCAACACTATCCATTTCTGAAAAAGGCATTTTTTGATTACCTCCATAAACTGAACTACTACTAGCATAAACGAGATGCTTTATTTGATTATGCCTGCATCCTTCAAGGATATTAGAAAAACCTTTTATATTAGAATTTATATATGCAGATGGATTTTCAATTGAATATCGTACCCCTGCTTGAGCAGCAAGATTAACAACCTTTTCAAAACTATTTGATGCAAAAATTTCAATAATTTTTTCTTCATCACTAATATCAGCATTTATAATTTCAAAATTGACATTTAACTTTTTAGCTTTAATCTGAAGATTTTTATATCTTTCATTTTTTAAATTAACATCATAGTAATTATTAAAATTATCAAGACCTATAACATCTGAGTTATTTTCTAATAATTTATTTATTAAATGAAAACCAATAAAACCAGCAGCTCCAGTTACAAGTATTGTCATATAAATTTTATTTATTAATAGATAAATTTTATAATATCCGATTATGAAAGATTTTTTAATTTTTTATATTTAAAATATATATATTGAATTTATTAAATAAATTTATTTTATAGTGATTAGATTAATATATAATATTATATTTTTATAATTTTTTGAATAAAACTAATAAAATGCTAATTTATTATATAGTTCGCTATAAATACACTGCTTATCAATAATAAAATCCTTAAAAAAAAAGAAAACTAAAAAATTCTAAATTTTCAAAAATCAATGAATAAAATTAATTTTTCAATAGTAATACCATCCTATAATAGAAAGAATTACTTAAAAAAAGCTATCGAATCAGTTTTAAATCAATCTTATGAATATTATGAAATTATTGTAATTGACAATAACTCAATTGATGGAAGTCAAGGTTATATTAAAAGCTTAAAAAGGAAAAATATAATTCTTATTATTACTGATAATTTTGGATCAATCGCTAAATCTCGTAATATAGGCATTGAAAACTCTAAGGGTAATTGGATATCTTTTTTAGACTCAGATGATTTTTGGCACTCAAAAAAACTTGAAAATGTAAAAGATAAAATATTTAAAGAGTCTCCTGATATGGTTTCACATGATACTTATATTATTAATAATAAAGATGAAGTTTGCTCATATCGAAAATGTGGTACAAATAAAAAAAAGATCTTAAAGGAGCTTATCTCAAAAAGAAATTTATATGGAACTTCAGCAATCTCGATAAGAAAAAGTTTTTTAAGGAAACATAATTTGTTTTTTGATGAAAGCTTAAATATTGCAACTAGTGAAGATTATGATTTTTGGACTAGACTAATTATTAAAAAAGCAAAAGTAAGTAATATAAAAAAAGGATTAGGTTTTTATAAGATTCATGATAATAATGCATCTAAAAATAATTTAAAGCAGTACCAAGCAGCTTTATCTGTGAAAAATAAGAATTTAAAATATATTATTGAAAAAGACATTTTTAACTTCCAAGATTTATTAGAAATAATATTTTTTTATAATATTTTTTATTTATATGTAAAAATTAAAAAAATAAACCATTTAATTCCGAAAAATTAATTAAAGAAATTTTAGAAAATATTAGATTTTTTATCTTTAAAAATTTATTATAATTTACTAATAAAAATAAACCTAATTAATTTTTTCATTAATCTAAATTTATTTCTTTTTTAAATTTATAAATAGTATTCTTTGCTCTTGCTTTAGATATTGAATAAATTTCATTATTTCTATTTTTTGAGTCATTTATCATTTCTTTCATTCTTAGTGGGATTAATATTTTATCTTTTTTTGAAATTACAATTTCTTTTGGGAAGTCATCATGATAAAAATTATCATCATGAAAATTTAGATAAAGACAATTATGGCCATAAATATGACCTTCAAGAATTACAGAAGTTAGAAAAGCTACAGATAAATTACTATCATTTATCTCTTTATAAACATTTTCTCCTGTAAATTGATTTTCTATTATTTTGCATTGATCGCCATAAATATTTTTATGAAATTCTTCTTCATTCATTCCAAATTCTTTAACGAACCAATGCTTATTTCCCTTTTGTTCTCTTAAAATAATTGCAGCATTGTATTTTTCTTTATAGATAAGTTTACTTAAAAATATATGCATTTCTTTATTAGCCTTAAAGTGATTTTTATAGTGATCATCAATTTCGATATTACCTCTCCAAGTAGAAATTATAAGCAAATCTCTTTTTACTTTTTTTCTTTTTAAAGATGAAAAAACTCTTGCAGCATTTAAAGATCCAATTGATTTAGACTTGTTTATTAACCATCCAAGTTTATTCAATCTTATAGATTCTTGATTAGTAAACGTTAAATAAATATTATGAATACAAGGTTCCTTAGTATCCCATCTAGACCTACAGCCATTTTGAACAGCAATAAATTTAATTCCCTTGAATTTCTCAGATAATCTTCCAAATCTTGGATTATTATCTATAAAAGTAATAACGATTTTAGGTCTTAATTCAGAAATTATAGTTTCATGTAATGCATCAACTAAATATCTTAGGAAACCGCTTTTAAAGCCATCTATTAAAATTAAAAAAAATATTTTTTTTCTACAGATATTTATAAATGTTTTTAAAAGTACAGAAGGAATAAGATAGAAATACAAACCTCTATTCCTTAAAATAAATATTTTTCTAAGAGGAGATATTGATTCTTTAAATACATAATTTCTAATTTCATCATAAATAATATAATCACACTTCTCAGGTAATTTATAAATAAATATTTTATTTAACTTCTTATATAACCCTTTTATTTTCTTATAAATTTTGGTAAACATTAATAATTTTATAAACTATTTAAAACTAAAATTCCTATAAAACTATTTTGTTTGAATAAAGTCCTATTTTGAAACTCAACAAGAGATATCTTTTTGGTCATACCCAAACTCGTTAATAGTATTGAATTAACACATAAATCAGTATCTTTTATATTCTTAGTAATTAAGATTTCATCTTTATCAATAAACTCCTTTAATTCTTTTTTTATTTTATGAATTAAACTTTTCTCTATCTCACTTGTAATAAATATTCCAATTTTTCCTTCTTTATTAGCAATAATATTATTTAAAATTAAATATAATGTTTCTGACCATGAACTATCTTCTTTAAGATTTTTTTGATTAACTTTATACTCATTTAATTTATTCTCTAACATCCTAAATAATTCAATCATAATAGTATTTTCAGTAATAAATTTAAATTTTTTACTTTTTAATAAACTCAGTTGCTTAATGGACAAAAAAATATTTTCAGCAAATGTTTCAGTAAATGAATTAGATTTCTTTAGTTGTATTTCTGTAATTATGGGTAAGGACAAAAGAGATTTAATTTCTGAGGAAGAAAAAATAATTCCTTTACTTTTTTCATATTGCAGTGCTATTAAACTGCCTATAAATAAACCAATAAAACCTCCTATAGATACAAATCTTCGTCTTAACGGGGCTATAGGATTTGGAAATAATGTTGGTTTAGTAAGTAATCTCCATGGATCCTTATATCGTGCTTGTTCTAAACTTACTAATCTCAAATTATTTTCTAATTCAATTAAAGTTTTTTTATCACGTTCTACCTCATTAATTAACTGTTTATACTCAATTACAGCTCCAGGAGGCCTATCTGAGGCAACTTTCAATGAATCTCTTTTTCTAATTGTATTTATAATATTTCTATCATTTTCAGAATAAATTGTCCTTAGTAAAGCTATTTCTTGATCCAAAATATTTATTTGCTCTTGCATCGCTTCAACATTAATAATAGGATAAAAATCATCATCTAATTTTTTATTTTCAATAATTGAAAGGTTGTATTTATCTCCATATTCTTCCATTTCTTTCTGTGAATCTGCAATCTTATTTTTATAGAAAAGAATTTGATCATTAAAGAAATTTATTCCAAGTTCAATTTCTCTTAATCTTTTTTCTCCTGAATAAGTTTGATAAGCATTAGAAATTTTTGTAAGAACTGGCAGTATAAGATCTTTATCTGTATCAATATATGAAAGATTTAATATTGATGTCCCCTTTTGAAGTTTTATATCAACAAAAGTATCTCTCCAACTCTTGAATCTCATTTTTGAATAAGAGTTATCATCCCTTAATAACTTTTCCTTCTTTACAAAATCAAAAATATTCATTAATACTGATGGACTTTTTAGAATTCCAACTTCTGTTTTAAGTTTATTATTTTTTCCTAAAGCTAAATTTATAATATCCATATTTTTTCTTTTACTCTGCATTAATGGAATATCTTTTTCTAAAACAATTTGAAATTCACCCATATATGTTCTTTTCGTTTTTATCATTAAAATACTACTAATTAATACACTCAAAAAGAAAAATATAAAGACAATTTTTTTATTCCTTTTTATAGACTTAAATACTTCCCTAAGATCTATTTCATCATCACCTGCAATATTTTCTAGATTTATTGGATTTTCAACTGAATTATTTGGGTTTTGATCCATTATCAAAAATTATCCTAAAAAAACAC
>CAYNKY010000037.1:0-16126 GCA_964397895.1 uncultured Prochlorococcus sp. | reverse complement strand
ATGCCAGGAATGCCAGGAATGCCAGGAATGGGAGGAATGCCAGGAATGGGAGGAATACCAGGAATGGGAAGTAATAGTTCTCGTTCTACAAAGAAAACAAAATCAAATAAGAAAAAAAAGGGGTTTGCTGATTTATAGTGTCAAAATTTAACCTCTAAATGATATTATGTTGTTATCTATAAAAATTTAAGATGATTAAGTTGCGCCTTAAGCGCTTTGGTAAGAAAAAAGAGGCTAGTTTCAGAATTGTCGCATGTAACAGTACCTCTAGAAGAGACGGTAGACCCTTGCAAGAACTTGGCTTTTACAATCCTAGAACCAAAGAAACTAGACTTGATACTGAAGCACTTAGAGCCAGATTGAATCAAGGGGCCCAGCCTACAAATGTTGTAAGAACTCTACTAGAAAAAGGTGGATTAATTGATAAAAAAGATAGACCTTCTATCCTAATAGGAAAAGCTAAGCTGGCTGAAAAAGAAAAGCTCGCGAAAAAAGATGTTGATAACTCAGAAGCTAAAAAAGAAGATTAATAAATTTGCTTATTCAAATTAGATATTTTACTAATATATGATAGAGGTATCCGATAAAGGTCGCTTCACTATTGATTTACCTAGTGTAGATGCAGCAACGGCACTTTCAGGCCCAGGTAACTCTTCCCTCAAAAAATTTGAATCTTTAACAGGAGTTTGTTTTACAATAAGAGGTTTACAGTTAGAGATGAGTGGAGTCATCTCTAAGCTTGAGAAAGCATCAGCATTAGTTGAATTAACAAGGCCTATATGGGAGCAAGGTATAGAAGTTCCTGAAGTTGATTTGAAAGCTGCGTTAAGCTCATTAAATATGGGGCAAGCGGCGTCTCATGCTGAACTTGGTAAAAAGGTCCTTGCTCGATTAAAGGGAGGAAAATATTTAAGGCCAAGAACAATAAGGCAAAAAGCCTATGTTGATGCTATGGAAAATTTTGATTTAGTTTTTGCGATTGGGCCAGCAGGAACGGGTAAAACTTTTTTAGCAACAGTATTGGCGGCAAGATTTTTAAATGAAAAGAAAATTGGAAAAATAATACTAACTAGACCTGCGGTTGAAGCAGGCGAAAATTTAGGATTTCTGCCAGGAGATTTGCTTCAAAAAGTTGATCCTTATCTAAAGCCTTTATACGACTCTTTACATAGTATTTTTGGAATTGAAAAAACTAATTCACTTATTGATAAAGGTATTATAGAGGTAGCTCCTCTTGCCTACATGCGAGGAAGAACCTTAGAAAATGCAATAGTAATTCTTGATGAAGCGCAAAATACTACTAGTTCTCAAATGAAAATGTTTTTAACAAGATTAGGCGAAAGATCAAAAATGATAGTCAATGGAGATATTTCTCAAATAGATTTGAAAAATGAAGAAGAAAGTGGTTTGATTAATGCTTTAAAAATCTTCTCAAACATTGATGGAATTAAAATATGTTATTTAAATATTCAAGATGTAGTTCGCCATCCACTTGTACAAAAAATTATTTCTGCTTATGAGTAAATAATTAAATTGGGTCATCCGCACAAAAAAATATAAAATTTAGATTAGAATTAGTTTAATTAACTTTTAAAAATGCCTGCAAGTAGTAATTTTCAACAAGCTATTCGTGATGCACAAACAAGCTCTATTGTTGGCCCTAATGTAGTAAGCAAAGCCTTACCCTATGTTGGAGGCGGTATGGTTTTGACCTCTATTGGGGTTTTAGCTGGCATATCGCTAATAGCAACTAATCCCTCATTATTTCAACCATTATCATTTATAGCTCTTATAGCTGAATTGGTTTTATTTTTTATAGCAACAAGTGCTGCAAATAATGCCAATAATGCTAAAGCTCTTCCTCTTCTCACAGCTTTTAGTTTGCTAACTGGTTTCACTCTAAGTGGTATTGTTGCGTTAGCTATTGGTACTATCGGTATCGGCTCAGTTGGAACCGCAGCTTTAGCTACAGGAATAACTTTTGTAATTGCCTCATATACTGGACAAAGAATGAGTGACAGTGTAGGTCAAGCTTTGAGTAGTGTTGTTGGTCTTGGATTAATTGGATTATTAATTGCAATGTTTGTTCAATTAATAGGAGGATTTTTCGCTCCCGGATTATTTGGTGGTTCAGGATTTGAATTATTGATAGCTGGTTTTGGGACAGTTTTGTTTGTAGGAATGTCCTTTGTTGATTTCTATACTATGCCAAGAAGATATTCTGATGAACAGTATCTTGCAGGTGCATTAGGAATGTATTTGACTTATATCAATTTATTTGTGTTCATATTAAGATTAATGATTGCCCTTCAAGGTGGAGGTAGGAGAGATTAATCAATAAAATTTATATCGAATAACTTAAAGAGCGTTTAAAACGCTCTTTTTTAATATGCAATTTTTTTAATTTGCTCTTTAATATATTCTTTTTGTTCATCATCATATAAAATTTTCTCATTAAGGCTATTCCCCATGTTATCTAAATTTTCTATAAACTTATTCATATGACTGGAAACTAGTTTTGTATCCAAATCTCTCAATAAATTAATACATCTAAAAGATATATTTTTTGACGCTTCTGCGTAATCGTTATTTTTATCTCTTTGATGATTAATAACTTGAGCTGAGCTCATGATAAGGTTTTTTATAGTTATTTCTACAACACTTTCTCCTTTTTCTCTTAATTTGAAAACAAATGAATAAGGTAATTTATCTAATAATGTGCAATTAAAATCACTTAAAGTGTAAGCAAAAAAACCTCTTAAACCTATTTTAGTTTTTATAAGTTCAATAACTCTATCTGAAAAAACCTCATCACTTAAAAGACCTTCTTCCCACTCTTTGCACCAACTTTTTGTAATATTAATGCTTTGAATAAAAGATGGTTCTAGATCACCTATGGTTTTTTTTGTCATTTTGAATCAGAATTTTATTATGCACTTAAAAAGTAATTTTGAATAATTATAGATCTGGTTTTGTTACTTTGCTTGGAAGACCAAATGTAGGGAAGTCAACTTTAATAAATAAACTTGTAGGAAAAAAAATAGCAATTACCTCCCCTACCGCACAAACAACTCGTAATAAATTCAAAGGTATTCTTACAACTCAGAATAGTCAGATAATATTTTTAGATACTCCTGGAATTCATAAACCTCATCATCTGTTGGGAGAAAAGCTTGTTAAGAATGCGAAATCAGCTGTTAAGGGAGTAGATCTGATTCTATTGGTTTTTGACTCTAATCACCCCCCTGGGAAGGGAGATATATATATAAAAGATTTTCTTATAAGCAATAAATTAGAATTTATTGTTGTTTTAAATAAGTGGGATTTATTAAAAGAAGAAATCAAGAAGCAAAGGCTTCTTGAATATAGACAAATTTTAATGAGACAATTTACAAGTTTTGAAATTGTAAGCTCGCGCACTGGAGAGGGATGTGAACAACTGATAAATAAGATAAAAAAACATCTTCCAGTTGGGCCTTTGCTTTATCCTCAAGAAACCTTTTTTGACCAATCATTGGATATTATGTTAGCAGAACTAGTTAGGGAGCAAGTTTTATTGCATACACGAGAAGAGATTCCACACAGCGTGGCTGTAAAAATTGAGAAAATTGAAAAGATTAATAAACATATTAAAAATATTACAGCTATATTTGCCACAATTATTGTTGAACGAAAAAGTCAAAAAGGAATTCTTATTGGAAAAAATGGTTCCATGTTGAAAGATATTGGAAAGTTTTCAAGGATTAATATGAAAGAAGTGATTGATGGACCAATTTATCTTGAATTATTTGTGAAAGTAATACCAAATTGGAGAAAAAAAGAATCCAGACTAATTGAATTTGGATATTCTGATGATTTTTAGATGAGTATAATTAAATTTGAAGTCATAAGTTTATTCCCTAAGGCGTTTGATTCCCTTAAAAATATGGGGATCATTTCAAGAGCAATTAATAATAATTTAATTAAAGTTAATTTATATAATTTGAGAGATTTTGGGGAGGGGTCTTATAAACAAGTTGATGATTTATCTTATGGTGGAGGCCCAGGAATGGTTTTAAAACCTGGGCCAATTTATAAGACTTATGACTCTATAGAAAAAACTAATAATTCCTTGACTCTATTAATGACTCCTCAAGGGAAAGTTTTAAAACAAAGAGACTTTAAAAGGTGGGCTTCTTTTGATCAATTAGTTATTATTTGCGGCCAATATGAGGGGTTTGATGAAAGAATAAGATATTTAGCTCATGAAGAAATTTCAATTGGAGATTTTATTTTGACAGGTGGCGAGATTCCTGCAATTGCCATTATAAATGGTTTAACAAGAGTTCTGCCAGGTGCATTAGGGGATCAAGATTCCTTGGTAGATGAAAGCCATAATAGTAATCTACTTGAATATCCTCAATATACACGTCCCAAAAGTTTTAGAGGTATGGAAGTGCCAAAAATTTTATTGAGTGGTAATCATGAAGAAATTAAATCTTGGCGATATGATCAAATGTTAAAAAGAACTTTTGAGAGAAGAGAAGATTTAATTTCTTATAAAGACTTCAAAAATTTATCATTAAGTAAGAGAATAAATAAAGAACAAAAGAACTTTATGAGATTTAGAATAGGCAATGGTTATGATATACACCGATTAAAGGAAGGAAGAGATCTTATTATTGGGGGGGTCAAATTAGAGCATCCAAATAATTTGGGACTTGATGGCCATAGTGACGCAGATGTTCTAAGCCATGCAATTATGGATGGTCTATTAGGTGCACTATCTTTAGGTGATATAGGAAAATATTTTCCTCCTTCTGAAGCAGAATGGAAGAATGCTGATAGTTTAGTTTTATTAGCAAATGTAGTTAAATTAATTAAAAGTAAAGGGTGGTCAATAAATAATATTGATAGTGTTATTGTTGCTGAGAGACCTAAATTTCAACCACATATAAGTTCAATGAAAGAAAATCTTTCAAATGTTATAGAAATAGATAAAGATTTAATTGGTATAAAGGCAACCACAAATGAGACTTTGGGACCAGAAGGAAGAGAGGAAGGGATATGTTGTCATGCTGTAGTGCTTTTAGAAAAAGAATAATGAAGATATTCTCCCTTTTAAAAAAATTGGTAAAAAATTTTTTTATTATTTTAATACTTACTTTATTTATTCAATTTACTGCTCAAAATCAATATGCTCAAGCTATGAATGATAATAATGGAATTATTTTAGAGGAATTGAGACTTAATGTTCCTTATAAATATAAAGATACATGGATTCAGGCTGAAAAGGAGATTTGGGAACCTTGGCTAAATAAGCAAGAAGGATTTCTTGGGAGACAGATTTTTTATAATGACAAAAAAGAAGAGGCTTTATTACTTGTAACTTGGAAAAACAAATATCTTTGGAAGAATATTTCGTCTGCAGAAGTAAATAAAATTCAAATTAATTTCGAAGAGAATGTAAAAAAATCTTTAAAAATAGATTCGAATCCTTTTAAGTTTATTTATGAAGGTGAATTACATAAAGAAGGATGAATTTAGATATTGAATTTGATTTTGAAAGATTAAATCGCATTGGATTGATAGAAGCAATCTGGGGAGAGCATAAGACAATAAAACAACTCAGAAATGTCTGTAGAGAAGTCTTGAATAAAGATCAATTTGTATTCATTACAAGAATTGATGAAGAAAAGGCAAACTCTCTTCTAGAAATTTATGAAAGTGCGATGTTTTTCAGTGATGCCAGATGTTTAACTATTGGCAAAAATATAAATAAATTGTTAACTAATAAACGTGTTGCAATTGTTGCTGGTGGCTCAAGTGATTTAGCGGTTTCTCTTGAGGCGAAAATTGCATTAGAAGTTTATGGAGTTAAATGCCAAACATTTATTGATGTTGGAGTTGCAGGAATTCATAGGCTCTTGAATAAGTTGGATTTAATTAATGACAATGACGTAATAATTGTATGTGCTGGAATGGAAGGAGCTCTGGCTACTGTTATTGGCGGACTTTTGGCTAAACCAATTATTGCAGTCCCTGTATCAGTGGGATATGGGGTTAGTAAAAATGGTTTTGCTGCATTGAACAGTATGTTGTCAAGCTGTTCTCCTGGAATTGCTGTTATGAATATTGATAATGGATTCGGAGCAGCGATGGCAGCACTTAGAATAATAAAAACTTTTGATAAATGAAATATTATTTTTTATGATTAATCTCAAGAAGATTTTCAATCCAATTATTTAACCTTTCAGATAATATACCTTCATCACGCATTTTTAAAGCTTTGATAATGACTTCATTATTTACCCATTCAGGGTATTTTTTTTGCATTGATTTAACAAAAGTATTATTTAATTTCAAACAGATAATTTAATTACAAGCAAGTCATTAGTAACATATTTAATCAAGATTGTCAGAATTAGTACTTAGCCTAGATAATTCTGATGAATTACATTCATTCTCTACGTTTTTTAATCTATCAATTAAGTCTGATAAATCTTTAGGTGCTAATTGACCATTTTGTTCCCACTTTAAAGATCTTGGGTTTTGTTTTAAATTTTCTTTCATATTCTGTACAAAGAGTATTAAGAATATAAAATGAAAAATTTAAAAATTGTCTAATTGTTTCATGTATTAGATTAAAAAAATATGAAGAATTTTAGTTTTTAACCAAAAATCAATAATTCCTCTTGAATATTTCCTAATTTAACTATTTTATTTAATAAAAAAATAAATTATCCTCCTCCAACTATTGAAACAATTTCGAGTTTATCTCCATCTAAAATAATTTTTTTATTCCATTTATCTGAATTAATAATTAAATTATTCAATTCAACAACAATAGTATTTTTTTTATAACCTAAAAAATTCAAAGTTTCGCTTAAGGAAATATTTTTATTTTGAGTGGTTATTTGAGTTTCTTTACCATTTACTTTAATTTTCATCAGATAATGATTTTATTATCATTTTAGCTTTTTCTGTTGGATTTTCATCATTTATTAATCCAGATATAATAGCAACTTTACTAATATTATTTTTTCGAAGTGTTGATATATGTTCGTAATTTATGCCCCCTATCGCAAACCAAGGGATTAATATATCTTTTGTAAGTTTTTTTATGTTTTCAAGGCCTAGTGGAGTTTTTTCATCTTTAATTGAAGTTTTAAATAATGGTCCTATTCCTAAATAATCACAACCGGCTTCTATCGCTGCTTTAATATCAATTTCATTATTAGCAGAAACTCCAATTATTTTTGAATTGCCTAATATTTTCCTGGCATATCTTACGTTTAAATCATTTTGCCCTAAATGCACGCCATCAGCATTACTTGCGCTTGCAATATCTATTCTGTCATTGACTATAAATAGTGCATCATATTTTTTGCATAACTCTTTTATTTTTAAGGCTTCATCAAGATTCTCCCTATCATTACCTTTCTTGAATCTGTGTTGAATAATTTTTACTCCACCATCTAGGATCTCAACAATTTTCTTTATTAAATTATCTGTCTCAAGAGTAATAAAATATAAATTATTACTATTAAGAATTTTTGTATTTAAATTATTTGACTGTGCATTTAATAATTTAATTTCAAGTTTATATATCTCATACCTTATCTTTGCAGCTGCATTAGAAAGATCAAGATTATGATTTCTTGAGAATTCTTCAATTACTCTTAAAGCCTCTTGTACTCTTGCCGCATTAGAACTAATAATCAAATTAGTTTTATCTCTTTTAAATTGCTCTGGATGGCTTAATCCAATACATTTATCTTCTATATAATTTCTTGACTCTTTGTAGATTTCCAAATGATGCTTTCCTAAAGTTTGTCTGAAATTTTTTAGAGACTTTACAAAGTCATCTCTTCCAAGGGCAAATCTAGCCCAGTCTTCTAAAACTCTTAATCCCTCTCTACTTCTATCTAGATTTGCATCAATTATTTGAGCTATCCTAAGATCTTCTAAATCCTTCAAATTAATCTTTTTCATGTTAAAGAAATTTTAATTTATATTCTTTACAAATATTTCTTGCGGTTTTCTTATCATTTTCAATCTGTTGCGATAAATCTTTGATATTTGAAAATTTTATTTGAGATCTAATTTTCTTTACTGGCTGTATTGAAAGCTTTAAATTATAAAGATTTATATTTTGATCAATAAGATGAATTTCCACGGCTGATGGAGACAATGGATCTATGGTTGGCTGAGGTCCAAGATTCATAACAGATGGAAATTTATAAAGTGAGTTTTCAGTGGTTGTCCAAGCTGCATAAACTCCTTGACCAGGCAAAAATTTTCTTCCATCAATTTCTAGATTTGCTGTTGGACAACCAATCTGTTTCCCTATACCTTTACCTTTAACGACTTTACCAGAAAAAGTATAAGGCCTTTGAAGTAACTTCTGAGCATAATCTAAATCATGATTAAGCAATAATTCTCTAACACGACTACTACTTATTCTTCCCAAATTATCTTTAAGCAGCGGAACAATATTTAATTTCACATCAAATTTTTCTATGGATTTTTGAATAGTATTTATATCACCCTGTCTTTTATATCCAAAACGAAAGTTTTCTCCTACTGATATGCTTTTAGCTTGTAATTGATCAATAATTACTTGTTTTACAAACTCGTCTGCTTTTAATTTAGATAAATTTATATCAAAAGGAATGAGAACTAATTGTTCAATCCCCAGACTTTCTAGCAATGGTAATTTCTCTTCAGGTAAATCAAGTCTTAAGCGCGTTTCTTTATATAATACCTCTCTAGGATGTGGCCAGAAACTCGCAATTGTAGGAATATGATTATTAAACTTAACTACGTTCCTAATTAAACTTCTATGACCTTCATGAAGGCCATCAAAACTACCTATAGCTATAGATGTAGGAGTTTTAACTTCAGATGGTGTTGTTAAAGTGATCACAATAAACGTGCAATTTTGTGATTTTGATGGCACATTTGAATAAAGAAATTACTTTATCAAATGAATGGCTGACCAGATAGATTTTCAGTTGCTTTCATTTGGAATGCGACGCATTGGTTGGATACGTTTTTGGATTCAATCTATTTTAGGTGTTGTTGTAACAGCAGTTTTGATTTTTTCAAACGTTGTTAGTAATGATAGCGAAGGACAACTTAGTTTAGCCCCAGGTTTGTCATTAACAACAGTATCATTAATTTTACTCTTTTTTAGTCTATGGCAAGGATGGCTAATTGTTAGAACTGGTAGAGCTATTTCGAGTAATGCTAGACCCTCAAGAGGCCAGACAAGTAAATTAATAAAAAGAGGACTAGTGAATGATTTGTTAGGAATCTTATTTGGTATTATTGGATACCAAGCTTTAATGGGTGCACTTTTTATTCAAGCATCTACTCAAACTCAAGGTATAGCAATTGCTACTAGCTCTGATGTAGCAATTACTGGTTTGGAAATATTATCTGTACTTAGTAACACCCAGGTAATTGCAGCTCATTTTGTTGGACTTTGTTTTTCACTTTATTTGTTGAGAAGGATTTATAAAAGTTGAATGTTAGGAATCACATTCAAATTGTCTCTCCAAAACAAATCAGGTTCTAAAGGAGTAAGTGATAATTTATTTTTTTGTATTTGAGAAACATCACTTGGCCAATTCTTTGGCCCATAGCCTTTTGAATCTAAATCTATAACAGCCTCACCTGCTAACCAGTAGTAAGTGTCCCCTCGAGGATCCTCTCTTCTTGAAAATTGATTTTTATATTTTCTAATTGATAAACGTGTCCAGGAACCTCCCTCCATATCACTTTCTATACATGGAGGAATATTCAAATTAAGAAGAAGTGATTTAGGCCACTTACCTTGTAAAGCTTGTTCTGCAATCTTTAATGATATTTCACTAGCGAATTCAAAATTTCTCCACTTGAAGCTGGCTAAACTTATAGCCATTGATGGTATGTTTTCAAGAGTACCTTCCATTGCTGCTGCAACAGTACCAGAACAAAATATATCAGTGCCTAAATTTGGACCTTGGTTTATGCCTGATAAAACCAAATCAGGTTTTTTATCAATTAATTCTGAAAGAGCTAATTTAACGCAATCTGCTGGAGTCCCAGAGCAGCCCCATGCTTTAATGCCTTTTTCAAACAATGCGTCTGCACTCTCAATTCTGATTGGAGATTGTAATGTTAATCCATGACCTGTGGCAGATCTTTCTTGATCTGGACATACAACAGTAACATTATGACCTCTCTCTAATGCCTTTTTTGCAAGGGATCTTATACCATCAGCAAAAATACCATCATCATTACTAATTAATATATTTAATGATTCCATTTAGAGAATAAATTTTTAATATGCACTGTAATTCAGTAAGATAAATCAATACTTATACCTACTATATCAGTGAGTGAAAATCAATTGCTAGATCAAATTGAAATTGAATTAAGTAATCTTTCAGCTTCTGCCAGCGAAATTATTAAAGGAATTAATAATGCAAATGATCTGGAAAGTTATAGGGTTTCACTTTTGGGTAAAAAAGGAAAGTTATCCAAAATATTAAAAAATATGGCCAAGCTTGATAATGAGCAAAGGCCTATTATTGGTCAAAAAGCTAATATTTTGAAAACTGAATTATTAGAAGTAATAAGTTCAAGAAAAGAACATATAAGTAATGAGAATTTAAAACTCCAAATTGAGAAAGAAAAGTTAGATGTAACAATCCCTTCAATTGGAACACCTAAAGGTAACAAGCACCCTTTGATTTCAACTCAAGATGAAATTATTAATATTTTTTGCGGATTAGGATATTCAGTAGAAAATGGGCCTGAGATAGAAAGTGACTTTTATAATTTTGAATCACTTAACATTCCTAAGGATCATCCCGCGAGAGATATGCAGGATACTTTTTATTTAAATAACAATTTGTTATTGAGAACTCATACATCTCCTGTTCAAATCCGATATTTAGAAAGTAATCCTCCTCCAACAAGGATAATCTCACCTGGAAGAGTTTTCAGAAGGGACGCTGTTGATGCAACTCATTCTCCAGTTTTTAATCAAGTTGAAGTTTTATGTATTGATGAAGATATTAACTTTAGTCACTTAAGAGGAACTGTTTTAACTTTTTTAAAAACTTTCTTTGGTGATTTACCTGTAAGATTTAGAGCAAGTTATTTCCCTTTTACAGAGCCTTCTGCGGAAGTTGATGTGCAATGGAAAGGGAAATGGTTGGAAGTAATGGGTTGCGGAATGGTAGATCCAATGGTCTTGGAAAAATTAGGAATAGATTCAGAGAGATGGACGGGATTTGCTGCAGGCCTTGGTGTGGAAAGATTTTGTATGGTCCGTCATCAAATTGATGATATCAGGAAATTTTATATGAATGATTTAAGGTTCTTAGAGCAGTTTTAGTTACTTTTTTAAACCTATAAATAGCATTTGTTAAACTATTTGGTTTAAGATAGTTTGTAGTATTTATATCGATTGGTGCGAAAAGCAGGCCTAATCGTCAATGATGGAAAAGAATTAGCTGTTAAGACCGCTATCTCTGTTCAACAAAAATTGGAAGATTCCAATTACGAAGTTGTTCGTGTCAGTAGTGCGGGGGGTATTGTAGGATTTGCAAATCCTGATCAACATGTTAGACCACTAGGTTATAAAAATTGCGTTCCAGAAGTTTTTAACTCCTCAATAGAATTTGCAATAGTTCTTGGTGGTGATGGTACTGTTTTATCTGCCGCAAGGCAAACTGCTCCAGCACGAATACCAATACTTACAATTAATACTGGTCATTTAGGTTTTTTAGCAGAAGCCTATTTAACCAATCTTGAAGAAGCGATAGAAAAATTAATACAAGGTAATTGGGAAATTGAAGAAAGAAAAAGTTTAATAATAAGCGTTATGAGAAATGATCAAAGAAGATGGGAATCTCTCTGTCTCAATGAAATGGCTTTGCATAGAGAGCCTTTAACAAGTATGTGCCATTTTGAAATTTCTATAGGTAAGCATGCCCCCGTGGACATATCAGCGGATGGAGTCATTTTATCTACGCCAACTGGATCAACTGCTTACTCATTAAGTGCAGGAGGACCTGTAATTACTCCAGATTGCCCAGTAGTTCAATTGACTCCAATAGCTCCACATTCATTAGCTTCAAGAGCTCTTGTCTTTAATGATTCAGAGCCCGTAACAGTATTTCCAGCAACTCCAGAAAGACTAATTATGGTAGTAGATGGTAATGCAGGTTGCTATGTATGGCCAGAAGATAGGGTTTTGATAAGAAAAAGTGATCATCCAGTTAAATTTATTAGACTTGAAGATCATGAGTTTTTTCAAGTTTTAAGAAATAAATTAGGTTGGGGTTTACCGCATGTAGCTAAACCAAATATGTAATTATTCATAACTTTTTGCCCCTTAAAATAAACACAGGATTGTTTGGATCTAATCTTGTACCATCAGTAATACTTAAACTTTTGTATGTTTGTATCAAATTCAATTTAGTTTTAAAGTTAAGTTGATTAAATAAATTTTTTATTTCAATTAAAATTTCATAAGAAATTACTGGAACAATAACAATATCCCCTCTTTTTAAAAATTTACTTAATGAATTAATTATATTTTTCTTTGTTTTTTTATTACATCCTCCAATTATCAATCTGTTTGGGATTGCAAAATATTTTTCTATGCCAATATTTATTAACTCATCGATATCTTTTTCAATAATTTCTTGGGGAGAGACACTTAACCTTTTAGCATTCTCACTAATTAATGCTTTTGTGCCAATTCTTTTATCAAAACAATATAGTTCTAAGTTCGGTCTGAGTCTTAATGCCTCCAAACCAATTGTACCGCAGCCAGCTCCCATGTCCCATAAAATACCATTTTCAGGTAACTCTAAATCGGCTAAAATTTGAATTCTAATTTCTCTTTTAGTAAATAAATTAGGTCGATCTTCAAAAGTCTTAAAAGAGTTGTCGCTAATTCCAAATAATGGTAATTCTTTTGATAAATAAGTTTGTTCTTTTTTTAATAATAATACGATATTTAAATCTGAAATATTATCAGGTATTGAGTCTTGAATATTAATTTTTCTTATTCTCTCATCCTTAAAACCTAACTCTTCACATATCCAGAATTCGTAAAAATTATATAAATCTAGTTCAATAAGGTTTTGCTTAATGAGACTTAAACCATTATTTTTTGAGTCTGTAATTACAGCAAGATTATATTTTCTAGATTTAAGTGAAGTTATGAGTGTATGAGTATCTCTGCCATGTATGCTTATACACTTGATATCTTGCCACGTTTTTTTTAATTTACTAAATGCTAATTGAATACAAGTGTTAGATGGGTAAAAATATAATTCTTCTTTATTAAAGTTTTCAAGAAGTATCCTACCAATCCCAAACCATAAAGGATCGCCTCTTGAGACTAGGATTACATCATTTTTATTTGCTCTTAACCACCTAATTAGATTGTTATCACTTTTGCTAGAAAAGAAAATCTTTTTTTTTGAGGATTTTGAGAACCAACATTGGATCTCATGAATATATTTATCAGGAACTGCTATATGAGTTATTTCTTCAAACAGTCTCCTGATTTCTGAGGATAAGTCATTAAATTCAAATGATTTGATTCCAATTACATGAATTTTTCTAATTTTTTGTTTCATAAGAAAAAACTACTTTCGCAAATTTTTTATTTGTATCTGGTATAAAAATATCCTATTATTATCAGGGTCAATAATAAAGAGACTTCTTGTTAGATAGAAGAACGCGATTACATCAATTATTATTAGCTTTAATCAAAAAAGAAGCTAATTTTGAAATGATTCAAGGAGATTCTTCTGAATTTGTTTCTGTATATGGTCAGGAGGAAGCTGTTGATTTTTCCCAAGTTATTAAAAGAAATCGTAAGATATTAAATAAATATAATTCTCTTATTAAAACTGCTGTAACACTTGACGCCTTAATGGACTCAGAAAATGATCAAAACTACAAAATCACAAAATAAATTATTATTGAGCTTTTTTGCTCTGATATTAACAATACCTATTTTTTTAATGCCATTAAGAGCTTATGCTGAAATTGCTGAAACTGATATAAATGGGCAATTGATTGAAGCTAGCAGCGAATTCTTAAGAGATTTAGATTATGAAACTTGGCAATTGGTCGCTTATAAATCTTCTAATAGTCAAAATAAGTTAATCCTTAGGATAATTGGATATCCTGGTAGTCTTAGGATTGATCATCCTTTAAGTTTGAAAGTCGAATCTGGTAGAAAAAATTGGTTATTGAATGATAAAACCTTACTAAATGAAGAATTGGCAAGTGATACAAGGCAGGCTGCAGCAGAATTTGATTTAGAACAATTAATTGATGATATTAAACAAAATCGACCACTTCGACTTTCTCTCTCTGGAGTTTTTTCAGAACTGCCAGTTCCACCTTTTCTTGTAAAGGAGTGGAGATCACTGGGTCTCTCAGGGAATGAAAATTTATAGTTCTGAAGATAAGAAATGGATGCAAAGAGCCTTGAGCTTGGCAGCATTAGGAAGAGGCTTTACCAGCCCTAATCCATTAGTTGGAGCAGTAATAATAAATAGATATGGTGAATTAATCTCTGAAGGTTTTCATTACAAAGCTGGAACCCAGCATGCTGAGGCAATGGCATTCCAAAACTTAACGAAGGATCCAACTGGAGGTGCAATATACGTAAATCTTGAACCCTGTTGCCATTACGGTAGAACTCCCCCATGTGTTAATAAAATAATAGATTCTGGAATTAGGAAAGTTTTTATAGCCATAAAGGATCCTGATATGAGAGTATCTGGAAAAGGTATTGAGCTTTTAAATAAAAATGGTATAGATATTGATTTAGGACTATTTGAATCAGAAGCTATTGAACTTAATAAAGAATTTATACATAGGGTTACTACTGGCAACTCTTATGGAGTATTAAAATGGGCTATGAGTATTGATGGCAGGATAAGTTTAAAAAATGGAGATAGTAAATGGATAACAAATACTAAGTCAAGATCAAAGGTACATTCTTTAAGGGCTGTATTTGATGCAGTAGTTATTGGGGGAAATACACTAAGAAAAGATAACCCTCTTTTAACTTCAAGAGGAAGAAAATCGCCCGAGCCTCTAAGAGTTGTTTTTACTAAATCGCTTGATCTTCCTCAAAATAGTCAACTTTGGGATTGTGATGTTGCAAAAACTATTGTTGTATATGATTCTTCAACGGCAAATGAAAAATATCTTCAAAGGATACCCTCATGTGTAGAAATACATAAATTAGGATCTGATAATCCTCAAGGTCTTTCAAAAATACTTGCAGAAAAAGGATGTAATAAAATTCTATGGGAATGTGGCCCAGAATTAGCAACTTCTGCTATGAGACGAGGATGCATACAAGAGGTTATAACTTTTATTTCTCCAAAAATTTTAGGTGGTATTAAATCGATGACACCATTCTCAGACTTCGATTTTAAGAAAGTTGATGATTCAATTAGACTTCAAAGATCGAGAATAAGTTCATATGATGGTGACTTATGCTCTCACTTTTTAATTAAATAAGCCTATTCTTTTAATTTGAAATCATACGGTTCTTACCCATGATGGTACTTTCAAGCCGTAATTAATTTTAATAGATTATAATAAGTAAAAGTTTTTATAATTATGCCCATTAGACAAGATGATAATCAACCAAATAGAAGATTTGGAATCGTTAATATAATTTTGATTGGAGTAGGAGCTTTACTTCTTTTCAGTAGTCTGTTTCCTAACCAGAATATGCAGATTCCAAGAGTGCCTTATTCTCTATTTATTGATCAAGTAAATGATGGAGAAGTTAAAAGAGCATATATTACACAGGAACAAATCAGGTATGAGCTAAATGGAGCTGAGGAAGGTTCTCCATCAGTTTTAGCTACAACTCCTATTTTTGATATGGATTTACCGCAAAGACTTGAGAATAAAGGTGTTGAGTTTGCAGCAGCACCCCCTAAAAAACCTAATGTTTTTTCAACCATTTTAAGTTGGGTTGTACCACCTTTAATTTTTATATTAGTGTTACAGTTTTTTGCAAGAAGAAGTATGGGTGGCGGTGGAGCTCAAGGAGCTTTAAGTTTTACCAAAAGTAAAGCTAAAGTTTATGTTCCTG
>CAYNKY010000036.1:0-16447 GCA_964397895.1 uncultured Prochlorococcus sp. | reverse complement strand
ATGAAAGACTTAGAAAACCAAAAAATATTATTATTGATGGATAAAAATAATTTTTATGAATGTCTGGATTGTAAGTTTTACCATAAAAATATCTTTTTGATCTAATGGCATCTCTTTTAGAGGAATTATTTTTTCTAACCTGATTATTTTTTCTTTTAGAAGATCTCCTTTTCTTTTTTCTAAATAATCGTTTAAACAAAGTTTTTAGTTATTTATATTTCTTATTAACATTCATAATTATTGAATACAAGTTTATTAATCTAAAAATTATATTTTTGATTCTAATCCAACAAACATTATAAATATTTTGCATTACTTACAACTGCAGAATATTGTTTTTCTTGTATTGCTATGAGCATTGCAGTCTCTAAATTACAGATTTATTTTGCTATCATTTTTGAAAATTTAAGTCCTCCTCCTAATATCATTTCATTAAAAAGTAAGCATTAGATGTGATCTAACTTGCTATTCTTCTTGACAAAACATGTTTTGAGGCAACAAGGGTAGTAATAAGAATATGCCTGCCCTATGGCAACTAATTAAGCAGTATGAGCAACCCTTCATTAGGTATCTTGTTTAGTTTCTCTTTTCGATATAACTTCACTATATAGTTTATTTATACTATTTGACTACATAAGAACTATTATTATTACTTATATTCTCTAATAATTAAGTTTATTATACTTTTCTTTTTTGTTTCAAAGTATATTTAATAGATTAGTCAAAAGCAAGTTATGCTTATTGATCTTATTATATATTTCTACCCTTGGCTTTATAAAAATAAACTGTCATTAATGAAGTAATTTTAAGGGTTTACTGTCCTTTTAGCTACTACAAGGTATTCAGAGGGCATGGGATTAGAGTCCGCTTAACTCCATTATTATTTTTGCTGATGATGTCTATTATTTTTAATAAATTTATGCTACTTTTTGAAATTAAATAATTTATTAATCTAGACTATAATAAAAACCAAATTTTATTAATCCGTGGAATTATCTGGTAGAGAAATTAACAATTCAGAGAAGCCTCTCGTAATAGCTGAAATAGGGATAAATCATGGAGGAAATTTAGAATTAGCTAAGAAAATGGTTTTATTAGCAGCTAAGTCTGGAGTTGAATGTGTTAAGCATCAAACCCATTTTATAGAAGATGAGATGACAGAAGAGGCAAAAAGTATTTATCCTCCCCATATGAAGGAATCAATTTGGGATTTAATTGCAAATTGTGCGCTCTCAAAAGATGATGAAATTGAATTAAAGAAATTTGCGGAAGATCTTGGAGTCATTTACTTATCTACTCCTTTTTCAAGGTCTGCTGCAGATTTTCTTAATGATATAAACGTTTCAGGTTTTAAAATTGGATCGGGAGAAGCAAATAATATTCCTTTGGTAAGACATATTGCTAGTTTTAAAAAACCTATTATTCTCTCAACAGGTATGAATTCAATATCTTCAATAAAAAAAAGTGTAGAAATAATAGAAAAAGCAGGAATTGAATATGGATTACTTGAATGTACTAATTTATATCCATCACCACCGAGCATAGTTTCATTAAAAGGTATTTTAGAATTGAAAAAGACTTTTCCTAAAGCAACTGTTGGATTTTCAGATCATTCAATAGGTCCTAGTATTTCTCTAGCTGCAGTTGCATTAGGAGCAACTATTATAGAAAGACATTTTACAGATACAAGGTACAGGAAAGGGCCTGATATTATCTGCTCAATGGACCCTTCTGAATTAAGATTCATTATTGATAGATCAAAAGAAATTCATACTGCAATAAACAACCCAAAAGAAAGAACGAAAGATGAAGAATCCGTTTATAAATTTGCTAGAGGAAGTATAGTCGCAGATAGAAATTTATTAAAAGGTTCTGAGATAACGGAAAGAGATATATGGGCTAGAAGGCCTGGAACAGGTGAAATACCGGCATATGAATTTGATAAAGTTATTGGAAAAGTCTTAAAAAGAGATGTTTCAAAAAATACTCAAATTAGGTGGGATTTTTTTCATTAGTTTTTAATTTGAACTTTAATATTTCCAATCAAAATAATAACTTAAAAAAATACTCATATCTATTCATTTTTTTTAAAAATCATATATGTGACATTAAATATCTTATAAATTAAACCTTAATAACCTAATATAAGTTTTTATTCTTTTTAAATTGAGAAAAAAAGTTTGTATTCAAGGTCTTGGTTTTGTGGGATTTGCTATGGGAGTAGCAGTAGCAAATGCTAAAGATAAAGATTCTTTTTTACCACTTTATGATGTTGTGGGAATTGATTTACCTAATGAGGAAGGACTAAAAAAAATTAATGATATTAATAATGGAGTGTTCCCAATCTCATGCAATGATAAGAATTTAGAAAAAGCTTACAAAGAAGTTAGATCTGATGGGAATTTTAGTGCATCAGAAGATCCAAAAGAGTATGAAGATGCAGACTTTGTAATTATAGATATAAACCTAGATGTATCTATAAATGGTAAATCATCTAGTATACAGTTTTCTAATTTTAAAAAAGCGATTGCAACTATTGGATCAAGGATAAAAAAAGATACTTTAGTAATAGTTGAAACTACTGTCCCTCCTGGAACTACAGAAAGAATAATTATGCCAATATTGCAAGAAAAATTTATTAAAAGATTTGGTAAAGGATTTAAACCTTTATTAGCTCACTCCTATGAGAGAGTTATGCCTGGACCAGAATACCTTTCTTCAATTATTAATTTCTGGAGAGTATTCGCTGGAGTAAATTCAAAATCCTCACATATATGTAAGGAATTTTTATCAACAATAATAAATACTAACAAGTACCCTTTATCACAATTATCTTCTACAACAGCTTCTGAACTTTCAAAGGTTTTAGAAAATAGCTATAGAGCAACAAATATCGCATTTATTCATGAGTGGGGCCAATTTGCAGAAATAATAGGAGTAAATCTATTTGAAGTAATCCAAGCAATAAAGATAAGGCCTACTCATTCAAATATAAATAGACCAGGTCTTGGAGTAGGAGGTTACTGTCTTACAAAAGATCCATTAATGGGATTTGTCTCTTCAAATCAAATTTTCTCGAATAATAAGATTGAGTTTCCTTTATCTGAAAAGGCAGTTGAGATTAATACAAATATGCCAAAACATAGTTTTAATATTACGATGAAAAATTTAAACAATAAACGCACTTCTCCAAAAATACTAATATTAGGACTTACATACAGAGACCAAGTTGGAGATATAAGATATAGTGCAAGTATTGAATTAGCAAAAATGTTTATAAGAGAAGGTTTATCGGTAAAAAGTCATGATCCAATGGTAGAAGAGATAGTGCCGCAAGAATTAAATTACTCAAAATGCCTACCTAAAGCCCAAGAGTTTGATGCAATAATATTTACTGTTGCTCATAAATACTATAAAGAACTTAATTTAAAGGAATGGTTAGAGGGTTATAAAGGTTTTATTTTAGATTCAAATAATATATTCAAAGAAAATGAAATTAACATTTTAAAAATTTTGAAAATAAACTTTAAAATTGTTGGGAGAGGAGATATATGAAAATACTAATTACTGGTGGTTATGGTTTCTTTGGATTTCAACTCGCAAAAGAATTAGCAAAGCATGGTTTTGAACTAACTTTATTAGATGTTGTATCTGAGGAAAACTTTGATGAAGATTTTAATAAACTAATCTCAAAAAATAATATTCATTACTTAAAAATTGATTTATTAAAAAATAAATTAGAAGGAATTTTAGATAATGATTTCTCTCATATTTTCCATTTAGCAGCACTATTAGGAGTACAAAATGTTATTAATAATCCTTATAAAGTGCTTTCATTAAATTTTCAAATGCTTGAAAATCTTATATCATTTACAAATCGACTAAATAATGATCCTATTTTATTTTTTGCATCAACAAGTGAAATTTATGCGGGCACTTTATTAGCAGACAGATTGGAATTTCCTACTAAGGAGAATTCCGAGTTAATTCTTCCTGATTTAACTTTGCCAAGAACTTCATATATGCTTTCAAAGATTTATGGAGAAGCTATGTGTAATGCTTGTGAGTTTAAAACTGTGATTTTAAGGCCTCATAATTTATATGGACCAAGAATGGGAATGAAACATGTGGTGCCCCAATTAATTAAAAGAATTAAAAATACTAAGAAAAGTGGTTCTTTAGGGGTTTATTCGGCTAATCATCAAAGAACATTTTGTTTCATCAATGATGCAGTAAGGCAGGTTTCTAATTTAGTAAAATGTAAAATTTATAAAAATGAAATTTTTAATTTAGGAACTCAGATACCAGAGATTAAAATGAAGGAACTTGCTTTAAAAATATGTAAAATAATGGGTAGAGAAGATATAAAGATAAGAGAATTAGAAAATACTCCAGGATCTCCAGAAAGAAGATGTCCTTCAACTTTAAAATTGGATGAAATTTCTAAAATAAAACAAAGAACTACCCTAGATGAAGGATTGCTTAAAACTTTTGATTGGTATTGGAAATATAGACGTTACTATTTAAATTGAAATAGATAAACACCATATCTAATAATCTTAAATTACACAACAAAAATACTGTTTAAGATGATCTGTTCCACCTTTTAAATAATATTTCTTCCTTAGTGTAACTTTTAAAAATTTTTTTAATGAATCGTATTATGATTTCAGAAGAATTTTTTTTAAAATAAGGATTAAAACCATTTCTACATTTGGTTCTATATAGTTGAAGTATATGATTAACTATTTTAGTTTTATCAGCTTTAGAATTTACTTGCGTACTAGAACTTTCTCTCCCAAGTTGACGTGTTCCAATGTTTAAAGAATGAGCCCCATAAAAAGGAGCTTCTTTAATTATTGAACTAGAATTGCCACAAACAATTATATTCTTTTCACAAGCTAAACTCATAATGGTATGGTAAGCTTTGCCACCTAAAGATTCAATGTATTTTGAATTTTTTATTCTTGGCAAAAAAGTTTCTATTAAACTAGAAACCACATAATTGCCTTGATCATTATTTGGGGATGTAAGTATTATTTTTGATGAAATTTCATTCGATATAATTTCTAAAGCTTCAAAGAAGGCTATTGTTTCATTTCTTGTTAAATCTAAATTCTTAGGAATGGGATGCATTGTAGCTAAAATGATACCTTCATTTTCTTTAATTAAAAGTTCATTCACAACTCTTTTTCTATCTTCATCACAAATTTTTTTCATGTCATCATAACTTATTAATCCCGAGTGAATTGATCTCCATGATTCCTCACCTAATTGATTAATGATTCCACATCCTAATAAAGTAGACGTACAAAACAGGTGCGAAAGTTTAGATATGCAATGTCTAACCTGATCATCATGAGTACCACCTTCAGTAATATCTCCAGCTTCTAAATGAAGCAATGGAATATCGGAGTGGCTTGCCGCTATTGCGAATGAAAAAGCCTCATATCTATCAGCATAAACAATGGCTAAATCGGGAGAGAATCTTTCAATTTCTGGTAATATTTTCAAACATAATTCCCCTATCGTATAAGCATGATTCTGATTATTTGTAGAAATTGGTAATTCTGCGATTATTTTAATCCCATCAGCTTTTATATCTTCTAAAGTTTTGTTAGATTTCTCAATTAGAATACCTCCTGAAACAATTATTGATAATTTAAAAAAATCATCTTTGATCATCTTTTTGATCAAAGGGCGCATTAAATAGTAAGTTGCTCTACTACCTGTAAAAAAAAGGATTTTCAAAATAATTCCTCCCTTTGGCCTAGAATTTCTTCCCAATTTAATTTACAAGAATTTATCCTAAGACCAGCCAAATCAGATATTGGTTTAGTCTTAGTATTATTTACAATAGCTTTAAGATTTGATCTCGAATTATACTGATTAGTGCATACATTTAAAACCCCTGTTATTTTTTTTAAAATAATAAATTTCAATATCTGGCAAGCATCACTTAAATTTATATATGAAATAATTTTTTCGTCTCCATATCTTGTTTTAATATAGCTTTTTTCTTTAAATGCCTTGATAAGGTCGCCAAAAAAAGAATCTTGATTCTCATCAGACCAAATACTCGCTAATCGCGCAATAGTAAAAGGCGGTTTAGCTAAAGATTTAACTAATATTTCATTTTTTACTTTCATTTTTAGATAATGGGAGTTGAGATCTTTTTGTAAAAGCATTCTTTCATCTATTAATTCACAATTATGAGCATAAATAGAAGCTGTAGAAAGAAATATATAATGAAAATTTGAGGTAAGACTAAATATCATTGAACGAATACTTTCTATCTTTTTTAAATGTTCTTCCTTAATATCCTGATTAAGGGTATTAGGATCCATAGAGTCTACAAAAACATCCTTATCTGAAATATTTATTATATTATTATTTATTTCTTCAAGAGATAAATTACGAATACTCAATAAAGAAACATTTTGATTAGATGAATTTATTAGAGTCTTTTGAAGAGCTTTTCCTATAAGGCCTGAACCAGCAATAAATATAGTCAAGAATTTAATAGTTTAGCTAAATCATACAATAGGTATTTATTTATTTATACACTTTACTAACTCAATCTATAAATTTTTTATCAATTTTTGTAATGAGAATATTCTATATTTTTAGATTGCAAATGAAGAACTGAGATTTTTTTATATAAAATCATCTAATAATCTCTTATTAATTTTTCATAAGGTATTCTGCTATTTCCCAATCCAAAGGAGTATCAATATCAATAGAAAATCTTTCTGGCATAATATAACCTAATGTTTTAGGAGTTATTAGTGAACTATATTTTTCAATTGATTTTCTTGTTGAAAGATATAATGCGCCATTTATTCTATAGTAAGTTTTCATTGATTGTCGATTTTCAATTGTAGAATTTTTTATTAAAGGTTCAATATGGTTAGTTTTTTTTAATTGCTGTATTAAATTAGGATGTGTAGAACAAGTACTTAATGATATTGCAGAATCAGAGCCATATTTAGCTCTTAAATTAAAGATGTTATCTATATCAATTTCTCGTCTTAGAGGTGAGGTAGGTTGTAACAATAAAATATCGTTTACCCAAGGCAATTCATCCAATATGTGTTTAACTGGAGCAATCCCAGGGGTATCATCTTGAGCGAGATCTGCAGGTCTTAGAAAGGGAACTTCAGCTGAAAAACTTTTTGCAATTAATGCAATTTCCTCTGAGTCAGTAGATACAATTACTCTCTCAATATTTTTATTATGTAATGCATTTTTAATGGACCAGTAAATTAGAGGTTTACCATTAAATAGTTTTATATTTTTTTTTGGAATTCCTTTTGAACCTGATCTCGCTGGAATTAAAGCTACACATACCATAGAAAACTTTATTTATTTTTATTTTAATTTCTTAAAGATCAACATTAGCTTATATATAAAAGTCTAACAAATAATTTATTTTTTTTTACAAAATCTAATACATAAAATTATGAAAAATAAATTTATAAAGTCACTATTTCAATTTTAAAGATTAATATCTGAATTTAGATATCATTTCTTATCAGATATCAAAAGATATCTTAATGTATACTTACATTAATAAGTATTTATAAATTCATATTTTTGATTAAAGGTCTTCAAATCATCCAAGATTTATGAGCTTCTTTCAAAGTTTCCTTTCTTCCAATGTCAAGCCAATATTCATGAATAGGACATAATATCACTTTCTTTTTTAATTCCTTTATTTCATTAATTAAATCTGGCATATCTTTAGCTTCATTTTTACTAAAAAATTCTAAGACTTTAGGATCGAAAGCATATAAACCAGCGTTTACATAATTTTTATATATTGGTTTTTCAACTATTCTTTTAAGCTCAATACCATCTGTTTCTATAACTCCGAAAGGAATGCTCACTTCATATTCTCTTGCACAGATGGTTGCAAAAGAATTATTCTTATTATGAAAATCTATGAGTTGATTAAGATTAAACTTAGTAAGTATATCTCCATTCATAACAATAAATGGTTTTTCAATTTCTTTTGGCAGTAAAGATATTGAACCAGCTGTTCCTAAGGGTTTATTTTCTATGAGGTAATTTATATTAATGTTCCATCTGGAACCATCTTCAAAATAATTTATAATTTTTTCTTTTAAATAATTTACTGATATATAAAAATTAGTAAATCCACTTTCAATAAGCTTCTCCAAAAGCATTTCTAATAGAGGCTTTGTACCAATTGTTAACATCGGCTTAGGACAATTTTCCGTATATGGTCTTAACCTTGAACCAATTCCTCCTGCCATAATTAAGACCTGATTATCATATGTATCTGAAACTTCAATTAACTCTCTAATATTTATAACTTCTAAGATTCTCCCATATTCATTTAGGATTGGTATTTGATTAATAGATTTTTTTTTCATCGTTTCTAATAATTTCTGCTTTTTTTCTCCTTTTAAAGCAGTTATGCAGTTTTTATTCATTACTTCTGAAACTTTTGTTTCTAGTGATTTACCAATTAATAAACTCCTTCTTATATCTCCGTCAGAAATAGTACCTAATAATTTATCTTCCTCATCTACTACTAGAACAATCTGAGAACCCTCTCTTTCTAAGTTTTTCATAGCATCAAATAATGTTTTCTTTGAATTAAGGCATATATTAGTGATGCTTTTCATTAGACTAGAATTATATTCATTAAAATAATAAGAATGATTATATCACCTTCAAAGATTAGGAGTTTGAATTTTATAAATGTTCTTCAGTTAGAAAGTTTTACATAAAATATTATATTCTATTTTAAAGAAAAGTTCATAAATAATATTTAAATTCTTTGAACAGATTTAATTATAAAAAAAGGATTTATTTACATATTAAATTACTAAAAAATTTTATAGGCATTAATCTGATTTAGTATTAAAAATGATTGGTTTTAGAAATCATCTTTTAATGAAACTATTTATAAAGTAATCAATTAAAAAATATTTCTTTGAATTATATAGTTTAGAGAATTAGTTAAGTAGCCATGTGTATTTAGATCTTATTTAAATAATCAGATAAGATTTATAATTTCAGATTTCAAATATTAGATTTTTATTTTTATTTTAAGTTTCTTTAATAGAAATTTTAGCTTTCTAAATATTTATACATTCGAATATTACTTCATAACTTTTCCTATCTATCTGGATTAAAGAATCTATATATTAGTTATTATTTTTGATTCTTTTAAGAACTAATTCATATTTGAGTAAAAGAAATTAAAGATTTTAGACGTCTAATGTCATTAGAATTTGCTTTAAAAATATTCTAAATATTTGATATTTTTATTGTATTATGAGGTGATGAATAAATAGGTTTTATAATTATGACTATAAATATAGTGATGTACCATTACGTTAGAAACAATGAAGACTATAAATACGACACTTTTTGTAGAAGAAAAAACGAATTTGAATCTCAAATAGATTTTTTTATAAAGACTTCTTCAATAGTTAATTGTAATGACATAGAACAAATTAATTACTATTTAAAAAGTGAACGGGAATCATGTTATCTGTTAACTTTTGATGATGGATACAAAGATCATCTATATTGTGCAAATTACTTATCTTCAAAAAATATAATTGCATACTTCTTTCCACCTACAAATATTTTTAGTGGCAATATTCTAGATGTAAATGCAATTCATATGCTTATTGGTACTAAAGGGATTGAAATTAAAGAAATCCTACAGAAAATAACTCAATTATGCTTATCTAAAAATTATCAACTAATTCTTAATAACAAAAAAATCGATATAAATAGTTATTTAGAGAGTTTTGATAATAAAAATAATTATGATGATAGAGATACTCAAATGCTTAAAAGAATTCTTCAGAAAGATTTAGTTGGAGAAAATAATAGAAAAATTATTATTGATATTTTGCTTAAAAAATTCATAGGTAAAAAATTGTCAGAAATATCATCAGAGCTTTATCTTAACAATCATGAAATTTGTGAAATGAAAAAGATGGGGATGTTATTTGGAAGCCATAGCAAAACACATAGATGGTTAAATACACTAAGCTTTTTAGAGCAAAATGAGGAAATCGAGGAAAGTTTTAAAGTGCTTAAAGATTTAAATCTTATTGGAGATAAAGAGCCTTTAGCAATGTGTTATCCATTTGGGGGTTATGATTATAAAACAATAAAGTTGATGAGGGAATTAAATATAGACCTTGGCTTTTCTACAAATATTGGCCCTGCTAAATTTAAAGAAGAAAAAGATTTTATTTTTAAGTTACCAAGATGGGATACAAATAATTTTTGGGATAATAAATGGCGCAGACCTTGCGGCTCAGATTAACCTCAAAATGCATTTGATATAATGTATGTTCATTAACTTTGAAGCAGCATCAAATTAGTTATTTTAATTATATTTGTTCATATATTCTTTAAAAATAAGATTCACCAAGAATGTTTAAATTCTAATTTGGTCTAATTTGATTATTCTTTACTATAGGATAAAATGATATATCTTTTATAATAAAGATATAACTAAGCATAAAATATAACAATTAATTCTTTAAAAAAAGCATAACATTTCTTGCATTTGAATCAATGATAAAATTAAAATTTATATCAACCTAAATTTTAATATAAAAAATTTGTCAAATAAACTTTATAAATTAATTACAATTAATATCATTCTTATATTTGGATTACTACTTTCTCTTGAAATTTTTAGTAACTTAATTTTAAGAAATAAGAGATTTGAATCAAATTTAGAAATATTAAATCAGAGCATTAATCCTGATTGGGAATTTTCTTTTCATTCATCTGTGGAGCATGCTCATAAAAAAGAGGATTTCATTAATTCTCAAAATATAAAATCTGCTGATAATTTTAATGAATTATATGTTGTAAGAAATTATTCAAAGGGAAAAAATATGGAATTAGATTTGAAATTAGTTGCTCTTGGCGGCTCTACAACAGATCCTTTAGGTGTTCAATTTTCTGGTAAAAATGGAACTTGGCCATAATTATTAGCTCAAAAAATAAGTTCTAATTTAGATACCAATATTAGATTAATTAATGCTGGGGTCGGTGGAGGAACAAGTTCAAATGAGTTATTGAGATTATTAACTTTAATCAATATGGAAGAAATTGATATGGTTATTTCTCTGAATGGAATAAATGAAATTGATTTTATATCATCCGAATTTACAAATAATCAAAATATATTTGGAAGTAAAATGGTTATCAGTGGATTTATAAATGATGAAGTTCATTTTAAAGATAAGATTTATACATCAAGTTTAATTAATAATTTAAAGCTTAAAATTAGAAAATTTTTTTATAAAACAAACTGCGGTAAGCTATTCTTTGTCCTACGTAAAATAAATTCAAAAGTATTAGATAAAAATAAATTTTCGCCAAAATATACAATATTGAAAAATTCTATTAAAAAAGATCTTAATTTAGCTGCTAACTATTGGGCTAATAATCTAAAGTCTATGTATTCCATTTCTAAGATGCAAAAAATTAATTACTTTGCTTTTCTTCAACCTACTTTTGGTCTTGATTTAAGTCCATATCAATTAGAAAAAATAGTAGAAATTCATAATAATGAAAACTTAAATGAAACCCACCTAGTTTTAAAGGGTAATAAACCAATATCGAATGAATATCTTTTATCAATTAATTACTTATATTCATTATTAAGAGAAAAATGCAAAGAGTTATCATTTTGTTTTGATCTCTCTCTTGACCCAAATCTTAATAATAATGAGAAACTATATTCTGATTTTCGACATCATAATCAAGCTGGCAATAAAATAATTAGTGATAATATATTTTCAACAATTAAAAATATTCTAAAAAATTAATTTTCTCAAAAAAGATAGTTTAAAATTACATAATAGTTTTATTAGTGATAAAGAAAATAAAAAAGGAAATTAAATTTATTTTTATTATGAGTTTTCAATAAATACTTTGCTTTGATTAACCCCAATTAAATCAATAAAAGAATTTAGTAAATTATTATCAAAAAAATTTTATTTTATATGTAAGGGATCCAAGTGAAAGAAAATATGAAAATATACTTTTTATTAATTAAAAATACAAATTTATCTTTTGACTTTATAAATAAAATTATAATTGCAGAATAGTCTTCAATATAAAATAATTATGAATCTAAAATTCCATTAATTTCATTTGAAGGGCTTCTCACAATTTATGGATTACATTCAAGAAGTGTATTCCAGTTATTTTTTATTAGTAATGGAAAAACTCGAGGAATAAATCCCCAAATCCAATAATATATTCTTGTATCAGTAGAGGTTCACCTAATTACAAACCTTATAAATTTTTAGTCACAGATAATCGCTAGATATAATAAGAATCATGGTTGAATAATTCTCTATGAAATGTCTATAATAGTCTCACTAGTTGAATTAGAAAAATAAACTATTAATTATCAAATGGTTGATTATAAAAGTATTCATCTCATAAAGGGTTTATATATTAAAAGAAAAGGGCTCATTTTTCGTGTAATTAATAGACTATTTGAAGAACTATCTAAATCAAGTGGAGTAAAATACTTTCTCCTATTTAATCTCTGCTTTTTTATAAAATTAACATTTATGAAAAAAGATATTAAAAAAATTTTCTTTTTTAAAAACTCTAGAATAGGAAAAAATAATAAAATCATCTTAAATAACCTAAATAATTTTGGCTTTTCGATAAAGGATACATTTCATTTTGATGAAAATAAGTTAAGTGAAATAACCGACTACTTTTATAAAAATTTCGAGGCCGAATCAAAAAAGAATGTAAAATCACCGATGATATACAGTTCTCTAAGTAAAAAAAATATTGATTATGTTGTAAATCATTTAAATCAAAATTACTATTCATTAATATCTAAATACCTTTTTAACTTTCCTTATTTAAAGACTATATGTTACATGTATTCAAAAAATAGCCAGGATTTATCTGGTAGCAGCCAGTATTGGCATTTAGATAAACAAGGTCCAAGAACTCTAAAGATTTTTATAGCATTACATGATATGGACTATTCAAATGGGCCCCTGACTTTTTTAGATGCTTCTAAAACAAAATATATTACAAATTTACTAAATTATAATAAGACTACAGATTTTAAACGTATATCTGATTCATGCATAGAAGAAGAATTATGTTCTATTGATATTATAAGTAATAAATTTACAGGTAAAAGAGGTAGTGTAGCTTTTTTAGATACTGATAGATGTCTACACTTTGGCAGTAGAAAGTCAGAACATTCGAGGTTGTTTTTGTATATAGAATATGGATCTATTTTCGATTACACGATACCCAGTCTAATTTATGTAAATTAAAGTAAATTTCATTAATAATAACCATTATTCAGGCACCCCATTTAGAGTTTGAAATTTAATGAATATTTTAAAAACTTTTGATTTCAAATTTATAACACAAATAAATTGAAGAATGAAACATTATAAAAATTCTTACCAATTAAAAGAGGAAAATATCTTCGATAACATTTCTCCTATTTATTTTGAAATGAAGTAAAAAAGGTATGATTGTCAACTTTCACTAAACCTTTCTCCAAACTGCTAATAATTTACCTTGAAAAACTACTTCATCTAAATCTAGTTCAATCGGTTCATAAGCTGGATTAGCAGCTTCTAGATATATTTTTTGTCCTTTTTTTGTAAAGTATTTCAAGGTCGTGCCTAGCCCAGGAACCATAGCACTAACAATCATCCCATTTCTAAGAGAATAATAATCTTTAATAGGTTCCATTAAAACCATATCCCCATGCGCAATACAAGCATCTATCATCGAATCACCATTTACAGTTAAGGCGAAGACATCTTTTTTTTGTAAAACTTCAGATAAATCCAGATTTTCATTAACATCAGAAAAAGTTTCAATTAGCCCCCCTGCAGCAACAGAACCCATAATTGGAACTCCACTAGTAATTTCCTCTACTATTTGCATAGTTCTAGCTTTACCTTCTTGCCAAGAGATATAACCTTTTTCCTGTAAATGTTTTAATCTACTCTGAATTGGGGCTGGAGATTTTAATCCCATTGCCTGCATCATTTGCCTTATAGAAGGACTATGCTGAAAATTCCTCATATAGTCTTTAATCCATACATAAAGCTCATTTTGAGCGTCCGTTAGATTTTCCTCAGAATAACAACCCATTAAAACAAATGTACTCTAATACATTTGTACCTTTATTTAAGAAGAATTGCAAGCATTTTAGCTAAGTAAACATGCTAAAAGAGCTTGCTGGGCATGCATTCTGTTTTCTGCCTGTTGAAAAATCCTACTTTTTTCACTTTCAAAAACTTCATTAGTTATCTCCTGACCTCTATAAGCAGGAAGGCAATGGAGAATAATCGCATCTTTATTAGCCTTGCTTACTAAATTATTATCAATAGTAAATTTATTAAAATCTTTATCTTTATCTTCCTTTTGACTTTCTTCTCCCATGGAAGACCAAACATCTGTATATATAACATTCGCTCCTGATACAGCAATTTTCGGATCATTAATGATTGTCAATAAATTTTTATTCTCATATATTTCATGTGCTTTTTTTATCACGCCAGGATTTGGCTCATAACCTTTAGGACAAGCAATCCTAACTTCAACTCCTAATATTGCCCCACATAAAATAAGAGAATTAGCCACATTATTTCCATCACCAACAAAAGTCAAAACTACATTTTTAAAATCATGAAATTCCTCTTTCATTGTTAAGAAGTCAGCTAAAGCTTGGCATGGATGCTCTAAATCAGTGAGAGCATTAATGACTGGCACTGTAGACCATTTAGAATACTCTTCTAAATCAGAATGACTGAAAGTTCTAATAGCAAGGACATCACAATATCTACTCAAAACTCTTGCAGTATCTTTAATTAATTCACCTCTTCCAATTTGTGAAGTATGTGGATTTAAATCAATTGTTCTTCCACCAAGTCTAGCCATAGCCACTTGAAAGCTAACTCTTGTACGAGTAGAGGATTTGTCAAATATCAAACCTAAAACTTTATTATTAAATTCTATATTTAAATTTTTAGTTTTAAATTCTATAGCAATATTTAGAATATTAGATAATTCTTCTAGTGAAACATCTAAGTTTGATAAAAAATCTTTGTTTGCAAGCTTAGTCGGGTTCAACATTAATTAATTAAATTAAGAATAAATTCTACTATGCAGGCATTTTTGTTTCTGAGAGAAGAGTTTTTAGATCATCACCTTCAATAACTTCTTCTTGTAAAATTTTTTGAGAAATTGATTCGAGTAAATTTAAATTATTTCGCAAGATTTTTAATGCCATTTCATGTGCATCATCCACTAAATCTCTTACCTCCTTATCAATCGCTTGAGCAGTAGCATCACTAACAGCCCGTCTTGGATTATTTCCATTACCCAAGAATTGGCCACCACCTTGCTTATCATATGCAAGAGGGCCTAAGATCTCACTCATCCCGAAGGTACCAACCATTTGTTCAGCAATATCTGTAGCTCTCTGTAGATCATTTGAAGCTCCAGTAGTTATTTTTCCAAATACAATCTCTTCCGCAGATCTACCTCCAAGCAAAGTTGCAATTTGTCCCTGTAACTCCTCTTTGGAGTTGAGAAATCTTTCTTCAGTAGGTAATTGTAAAGTATATCCTAAAGCGCTCATTCCTCTTGGTACTATTGATATTTTAGCAACTTTTGATCCTCCAGGCATTAAATGGCCAACGATAGCATGTCCAACTTCGTGATATGCAACTACTTTTTTTTCATCATCTTGTAAAACTCTACTTTTCTTCTCTAGACCAGCAACAACTCTCTCAATTGCTTCGCTTAGGTCTTGTTGCTCAACACTTTTTCTATTAGCCCTAGCAGCTAACAAAGCTGCTTCATTAACCATATTCGCAAGATCAGCTCCTGCGAACCCAGAAGTTGCTTGAGCGATCGAATCCAAGTCAATAGAATCAGATAATTTAACTTTTTTTGTATAAATTTCTAAGATAGTCTTTCTTCCAGACAAATCAGGTCTGTCTACTAAAACCTGTCTATCAAATCTTCCCGGCCTCAATAAAGCAGCATCTAAGACCTCTGGTTGGTTTGTTGCGGCTAGAACTATTACTGGTTTGTCAGAAGCGGTGAAACCATCCATTTCTGTAAGTAATTGATTTAATGTTTGCTCTCTTTCATCATTACCACCTACAACTCCCATAGAGCCAGAACGGCTCTTACCTATAGCATCTAATTCATCTATAAATATGATGCAAGGTGCCTTTTTCTTAGCTTGTTCGAATAAATCTCTAACTCTTGCAGCACCAGCACCTACAAATAATTCAACAAATTCTGAACCAGAGATTATAAAGAATGGGACCTCAGCTTCTCCCGCGACTGCCTTTGAAAGAAGCGTCTTTCCAGTCCCAGGAGGCCCAACTAATAAAACACCTTTTGGAATTCT
>CAYNKY010000035.1:3878-16697 GCA_964397895.1 uncultured Prochlorococcus sp. | reverse complement strand
AAGCGGCGAAGATATTTAGGGGGTAGCCCCTTGAGAAAATAGCTCGATGCCAGGTAAAAATTTTTAAAAGGATCCTATTTTTATAGGGTCCTTTTATTTTTGGCATTTATTACACCAATGAGTACTTCTTCCTGAAAGTTTAATTCTTTGAATTAAATTTCTGCAATTATGACACTTTTTTCCAGTTCTCCTATATACATTTGCTTGGGTTGAATAATTTCCATTAGAACCTTCAATATCCCTGAAATCACTAAAAGTAGTTCCTCCAGAGCCTATACTTTTTTCTAATATTTCTAAAATTGATTTTCTCAATCTAATTATTTCCTTTTTATTAATTGTTTTAGCTTCTCTAAAAGGAGATATTTTAGCTTCAAATAAGCTTTCATCAGCATATATATTTCCTAAACCAGCAATAATTTTTTGATCTAGCAAAACTGCTTTTATAGTTTTTTTGCGTTTCGAGAATTCTTTGGTTAAGTATTCTATGTTGAACTCTGGTGAAAAAGGTTCAGGTCCTAGAGAGCCAAGACCTTTAATTACTTTTGTTGGTTTTAATTCTTCATTAACCCACCATATTTGTCCAAAGCTTCGAACGTCTACAAATCTTAGTTCATTTTTATGTTTATCAAAAAATCTAACTCTTGTATGCTTGCATGGTGCCAACTCTTTTGATTCAAACCAATCGAAATATCCAGTCATTCGCAAATGGACTATCAAGTGACCATTTTTTCGATAATCTTTCAATCCTTTATGAGATCTAATCTTTTTCAAATTAGCAATTAGATATTTACCTCTTCTACTCCATTTATCAATTAGTGAATTTTTTACACCAATTTTAAATTCATTATTTTTCAGAGGGTATGCAATAGTGGATGATCTTAAAATTTCAACTTCATTAATTATGAAATTATTAAGCTTTTTCTCTAATCCTTTTCTAACAGTTTCTACTTCGGGTAATTCAGGCAAGTGTTTAGTATAATTCTAATTCAGATTCAGCGTAGTTAGCAGTATTGTTTCCCCCATCAGTACCACTAATACCGTAAAAATTTGTTTTATCGAACTTAACAGTAATATTGTATTTAGTTCCTGATTTATCAATTGATGCAACTTTACCAGGTTCGTTATACCAGTAAGATTCCTTTCGTTTAATACGAACTATATCACCTCTTTTAATTTCCATTTAAATAATTATAAATATATAAATAATAACCTATACGATTAGATTTTTGAGTTATTTATTCACAGATTTTAATTAAAGATTTTTGCATGTATCTTTAATTAGGTTATGTTCAAATTTATTTTTTGCGACCATCCACCCTTTCCATTTTTGACCAATTCCTCTTACATTAATCTCCCTCTTTAAACAATTTATTGCAAGAAAAAGATCATAACCATTTTCATGAGTTACTTTTAATAATGTCTTTCTTAGATTAATTTGCTTTTTTGATTTGATTAATAAAGGTCCGTATTTTTTATCGCTTAAAATATCGTTAGAAATTTTTTCTTCAGACTGAATTCTTTCTTTATCAAGTGATGAAGTATTTTTAATAATAAGTTTTTTCCCTACTTCTATTGAATCTGGATTTTCTATCTTATTTAACTGAATTAAGTTCTTTAATGTAATTCCATATTTACTTGAAATTTCTGTTAAATTCTCGCCTTCTTTTATCTCATGATATTTTCTATTCATAGTGTTATCTTTAATTAATTCAGATGATTCTTCATTCAGAATTTTAAGATTTTGTCCTACATAAATATAGTTTTCATCCATAAGATTATTAAATTTAATAATCATCTCTTTACTAATAGAATACTTACTCGAAATACTTGATAATGTATCTCCTTGTCTAACTATATGAATTTTTACTTTATTTGATTTTTCATTATTTATGAATCTTTTTTCTTTACTAGGATTGTTTGATTTTAATGTGTTTTTATTTTCTTCACTAAATAATATCCCATTATTAAAAATAATAAAAAGTGAAAATATAATTATTGATTTAAATTTCATAGTGCAAATTTTTTAATTATTAATCATTTAAGAGTTAAATTCATATAAAACAATTGAATGAATTAAATCTTAAAAATAATTTTTATAAATTTGAAAATATTTTCATATGGTGGATATCTTAAGTTAATGTCTAAGAAATTATTTTTTCTAGTAAATGACTTTTGATTTGAGAAGTTTTTAAAGCCAGCTTCTCCATGAAATTTTCCAATTCCGCTATTTCCAACCCCTCCAAAAGGTAAATCAGGAATTAAAACAGGTAGTAAAATATCATTAATGCATATAGAGCCAGAGCTTGTAATTTGTGAAATATGATTGTGTATTTTGCCATTTCCTCCAAAAATATATATAACTAATGGTTTAGAATTTTTCTGAATTATTTCTACTACTTCTTTATATTCATTAAAGGATATTATTGGAAGTAATGAGCTAAAAAGCTCATTATTAACTAAATAATCTTCATAACTTCTTATTTTTAAAAGAGTTGGAGAAATTTTCAATTCTTGCTTGCTATAAGTGCCTCCAAAAATAACTTTTTTATTAATTTTGGGATTTTTGAGTATCTCTAAAGTTTTAGCAAATTGATTTTTTTCTAATTTTGATAGATCGCTAGATTTTATTGGATTTTCTCCATAAAATTCAACTATGGTATTTTTTAATTCTTCTATGAAACGATCTTCAATTGACTTATCTATTAATATATGATTTGGTGCGACACATGATTGACCTGCATTAAAGAATTTCCCCCAAACAATTCTTTTTGCTGCAATTTTTAAATTTGCATTTTTAAGAAGAATAAGTGGATTAGTACCACTTAATTCAAGAGTTACTGGGATAAGATTTTTTGCAGCTTGTTTCATAATTGCCTTACCAGTTTTAGTGCTACCTGTGAAAAAAATATGATCAAAATTATAATTAACTAATTTTTGGGATACTTTATAGTCCCCTTCTACTGCAAATAAAATACTTTCTTGGAAATAATTCTCTACTAATTGTTTAATTAATTTTGATGTATGTGGACATTTCTCAGATGGTTTAATGATCGCAGTATTACCTGCTGAAAAAATATTTGCCAGAGGCTTAAAAATATATAAAAGAGGATAATTATAGGGACCTAAAACTAATACGCATCCAAGAGGTTCATTAATGACTTTTGAAAATGATGGAAATAAATAGTAAGGAGTTTTAATTATATTAGGCCGCATCCAAGATTTTAATTTTCTTCGAATAAGTGATATTTCTTCTTGAACTAATAGAATTTCTGAGAGGGCCTCAATTTTAGATTTACCTAAATCTAAAAAAAGAGTTTTTACTATATCTGATTTATGTTTATCTACGAGATAATAAATTTTATTTATCTGTTCTATCCTCCATTTAAGAGTTTGTGTCTCACCATTAGTAACAGTTTCCTTTAATTTCTCAATTCGTTTAATTAAGGATAATTTCTTATCTTTCATTCATATTAAATTACTTTATATTAAATAATATATCAGAAATTCAAATTATCTTATAAGAAAATCATGTAAAGAAAATATCATTTCTGATTTATGATTTTTGGATTTTGAACAAAGCAAATCATTTTTTGTGAAAGAGATAAAAAGTTAATTTTTATAGAGATAAATATTCATATTTAGAATATTTTTCTAATTTAAAAATAGAAATTTTTAATAGATCTTAGTTAAAATTTTTTGGGTTATAAATAAGTTTTTTAATTAATTATTCTCATTATTCAATTAAAATTTTAACCTTTAAATTATTTTTAATTATCTCTCGACCAACAATACAATAACTTACTATTTATATTGCTAAATTAAATGACATTGAAAAACTTTTCTTTTAGTTAAAATTTAATATATGGAAGAAAATTTTACTATTAGAAAAATAACCAATTTAGAACTTCAACAAGTCACTGGTTGGGCAAAAAGTGAAGGATTTGCTCCTGGTTTTGATGATATTTCAATTTATAAGAATATTGATAAGGAAGGGATTTGGGTCGGATGCTTAGAAAATGCTCCTATTGGAAGTATTTCTTGTGTAAAGTACAATAAAGCTTATGGGTTTATAGGATTATTTATTGTAAAGAAGGAATTTAGGAAGAAGGGTTATGGAATTAAATTATGGAAGCATGCTCTTAATTATTTAGAAGATATTGAATGTATTGGTTTAGAGGCTGCTCCCATGAGATTAAAAGATTACCAAAAGTGGGGATTCGTCACATCCTCAATAACTAATAGATGGAAATTGAATGGACGAAAAAATTTACCAAAAAGTAATTTTTATAATGATCCTAGACCTTCATTTAAAGTTGTTCCAGGTGATCAAATCTCATCTGAAGCAGTTTTGAACTATGACTCTCAAAGAGAGCCAAGTCCAAGACCTCACTTTTTGAATGATTGGCTAAAAAACTCTATTGGGATAGTAAAAGCTCTTGTTGATGATAATAATATGTGTCATGGATTCGGCAGGATAAGACCCTGTATGTTACAAGATAATAAAACAGGATGGAGGATTGGCCCGCTATTAGCAGATACGCCTCCTTTGGCAGAATTGCTTATAAGAGAATTAGTTGGGAATTTAGAAAACCAAATATTATTGGATTGCCCGAGTTTAAACCCATATGCTAATTATCTCTTATCAAATTTAGGATTTTCTGAAATTTCAAAAACTTACAGAATGTATAAAGGTGCCCAACCTCCATTTCCCATGAATCAAGTCTATGGTCTTGCTTGTTTGGAGCTGGGATAATTACCTCTGATGTTATCAATAATTTAACCTTTGAATTAATCCTTTTTTGAAGAACATATGATCCTTTCAACAATATCTGCATTTATTATTAAGATTTCTCCGCTATCAATATTCATAACTTGAAACAGAGTCCAGGCTTTTGGATCTCTTGCACCTCCGATACAATTAATTACCTTCCCAATCCAGTAATCTTCTATTTCCTCCGATGGTAGATATGTATTATCGAATTTTATAGCTACATAATCTCCAGGATTTACATATAAGAAATTCCACTTCAGCCTAAGACCCATAATACTTTTGCTTTATAGTACATATTTACTATAATTCCTGTTTCTATGGTTGCAGCTTTATCCGATTTATTTTTATATAAAAGTTAAAACAGTAATTCAAGGAACTTTTCAATTAACAATTCGTTTAAATATTGACTAAGGTTGGGCAATATTAAAGCCAATCTTCTTTAATTTTTAAATATAATTTCTCAATTTCAGAGGCACTGAGATTATTTTCAGAGGAAGATTGCGGTTGAGAATTTTTTTCCTGTGCTGAAGTAGATTCATTATGATTATCAGAAGACTCAATCATGAAATTGTTGAAAAGACAATGTGTTTATTCTCTCACATTAAATCATTTTTTGGATCTTTTAAATTCTTAAAACTTCTTTAATTTATTGTTATTGAAAATTTATCTTAAAAAAAAAGCCTATTTAGCCGTATTTTGCTTCGTGTAAAGAAATTTAACCTCTATGTAAATAATCGTGAGAAAAATGCAACTTGCAATAACAATTTCTGAGATGGTTAGCATAATCCACTTAAATTTATATATTAATTTTGAGATTGATTTAATGAAAGCGCAATAGGTAAAAAATCTATTTATTTATGTCTGATTCTTTTATAATTTATTATTAGATATAGTTTTATAAATTAAAATTTATGGAGAATTCCATAAGCCTTTCAATACTCATTCCTTTAGTACCTTTTGGAATGACAATTTTTATATTTACTTTATTGAGATCTTTCAATAGAACAATTAATAGATTGACTAAGCCAGTAAGTTTGTTGTTATTATTTTCAATCCTAAGCTCAACATTTTTATGTTTATATTTCTTTTTAAATCATATTGAAGGTCAAATTTTATTGTCAAATTATTTTTCAGTTTTTAAAAATCTAAATTTAGAAATTCACTTAAATGATACGTCGGAAAGACTAATTATAATAATAGGATTTCTTATTTCACTACTAATTGTTTATTCGGTTACTAAATTGCCAAGAAAAACAGGATATGTTTTATATATTGTAAATTTAGGTTTTTTTGCTTCAATAATGATTTCAGGTTTATTATTAATTGATATCCCTTTCTAATTTCTCGAAAAAATTGTTTGTTTCTTTCAATAAAATTTTGTTTTAAAGACTTGAATTTTTTTTTTATTAATGCATATTTTGTATAGAGAAAAATTCTAAATGACATCAACAGAAAAAATTGCACATGCAAAAAAAAGAATTAATGAGCTAGAGAAACTAATTAAATATTGGGATAATCCTAAAAAGGTTTCAAACAATTAATTAAAAAGTTTTGATTTTATAGATAAAATCAAGAAATTGTATTTCACTAAGAGCAAATAGACCTATTCTCAAAAAGATATAATTCTTTTAATGTTGTTCATTATATAGACATAAATTTAATGAAAACTTTTAGTATTAAATATTTAATGCCAATTAAAATTATACCTTGGTTCTTTTGGATAAATATTTCAATTATAAGTATATGGCTTTTCTCTAATGCTTGGGTAAATTAATAAATTTAGCTCCTCCTAACCCAGTCTGGAGAGCCACTGAACCAATCAGCTATATCATCATTTTTAGGATCAAAGTGATTTTCACTTTCTAATCCATCAAGCCCAAGAGATTGAATCAGCCCGTTAATGCTTTCTTGATTTTGTCTTCCGTATCTTCTTAAGCTGTTAGCTTTTTTTAACCAAGTCCATACAGTAGAACTATGCTTTGCATGCTTTTCAACAAAAATTCTTTCTTCTAATGAAACCTTTTCATCTATTGAAATACGTCTAACAATTTCTTGGATTTTTAACCTTGTTTGATTACTAAGAAACATAAAAATATATAAGATGATTTAATACTTTATAGAAGCTTTTCTAATAAATGTCTTGTCAATATTTATTTCAAGAAATAATCGATTTTACAAGCTTTCCGATTCTGAAAATCGTCTTTTCAAGATAGAACATTTAAATTAGTCTTAATTTATACAAAAAAATATATGGAAAACTTATCTAATTTCTTTTCCTGTAAAGATTAACTAAAGTAAATATCAAAATAATACTTTTTTGTTGAGATTATTAACTTTGCAAGCAAGGACTAATTTGCCATACTAGTATAAATGTACTATAATGATGAATATATGTTAGGCCATGAAAATCGTTACTTCTTCTCCCTATGCAACCTTTAATGTCAAAGAGTGGCATTCAATTACTAAGTATCGTGAGAATAGAAATCAAGGAAATTTTACTAAATTACAAAAAAAATATTCCAATCATTTGCTTAGACATAAATCTAAAAATGTTTTGCAGTTAAATTCTGGTAGTCCTAAAATTATTCAACTTTCCTTCGCTTAGTAATAGTTTCAATCTTATAATCTATTTAGAAATTGATTTAACAATGACCTTGCTCTTTGTTAAATTATGATTATTAGTTAGGTATTAAATTGACAGTAGATCGCGATCTTCTTAAAGAAGTCACTAAGGAACTTTGGAGTACAGTAAAAAAATTAAGACCTGAACTTGATAAAGAAACAAGACTTCAACTAGTCTTGAAAGCACTAATTACTATTGGAGACTTACCTAACCATATAGAAGCTGCTATGGTTGTTGGAATATGTGCAGAGTTAGATCAAAGTGAAAGTAATGAAGAATCAAATTCTTCATTAAATAATTCTAATGGTCGCAAAGTTGTTAGAAGAAGTTCCGCTAAATAGACTTTGTAGATTTCTAACTTTTTATTCTCTGCCTCTCTTCTCTAGATAGTTTAAGGAAATAATATGTAGCAATTACAATCAATAAAGGTACAAATATTGAATGAAGGGTCATCATCAATTCTAATTCGTTCATCCCAATAAGATTAGATTCGTTTGGGAGTTGTTCTGACCAGGTTCCAACTAAATGCCAGGCCTGGGGAATTGATAAGAAAATCATATAAAAACTATAAGAAAGATTTATATTCATATAAAGATTATCACTTTTAAGTAAGAAAAAAATAGTTAACTTTTTATTTCGTAACTAATTTCTAAAGATTAAGTTAATTAAGATGAAAATATCTATATTTCTCCAATTAATTTTTTAAAATTCTTCTTCCCTATTATTGCTTCGGTGGCATATGCTCCGCTTGCAGCAACTGCCGGAATGCCAATACCAGGGAAAGTACTTGCTCCACATAATAATAAATTGTCAATTTTAGTTTTGCATCCAGGGAAAAGACTTTTAGATGCAGATATTGCGGGACCATAGCTTCCTGATTCAGTATTTGTAAATTTTTTATGAGTAATCGGAGTCCCAAGCATCTTAATTTCAATTCGTTCCTCAATATCAGGGATAATTTTTTTTAAAGAGTGAAGAAAAATTTCACATCTTTCTTCTTTAAGCTTTTTATATTCTTTGGAGTTTTGTTTTAAATCTTTCCAAATTTCCCAAGGTTCATTAGCTGGAGTGTAACCGTGTAAGACATGTTTCCCTTTTGGAGCCATAGTTGGATCAAGTACTGAAGGAATGGAGAAAACTGCTATGTTTTTATCTGCTGTGATACCTCTTTCCCATTTATCAACCCAAATTGCATGAATTGGTAAATCTTTTAAATTAGATGCATCGAATCCTAAATGGATATGTAAAAATGACTTGCACTTATTAACATTAAATTTATTCTGACCAATTCTCTTTTGGAGATTTTGGGGAAGTAAGTTTTTAAAATTCCAAATATCGCAATTTGACACAACATAATCAGAAGAGATATATCTATTATTTTCTAAATGTACTCCGCAAGCTAAATTGTTTTTAAAAGCAATTTCTTTAACTTTAGAAGATAAAATTATTTCTCCTCCATATTTTTTTAAGCCTCTTATCAAAGCATCTACTACACTTTCACTACCTCCAACAGGATAATCTAAACAAGAATTAGGTTGGAACCATTCATCAAACAAAGTTGACATAGCTGCAGTATTTGTATCATTCATAGGCATTCCACTTATTAAAAAACTAAGAAGATCAACCCAATTCAACAAAAAAGGGTCATTGAGATGCTTTTCAGCTATTTTCCCAAAACCTACCCTCAGCTTTGCCGCATTTTGAATATTTGGTAAGAATTTTCTTGCTAAGTTTATTCCCTCAATTAAATTTAAATTTGTTGGTGATGTTGTAAGTAAAGGCATCTTACTTATAATCTTGCTAAGAGGTTTCACCTCTGAAATAAAAGCATCCCATTCTCTTAAAGAGTTTTCACCCCGTAGTTCATTTATTTTTTTCCGAAATGGAGAATCTCCAACCTCAAGATCAAAATTGGATTCTGGGAATAATACTCTCCAACCTTTGTAATGTTTAACCTCTATAGCTTCGTCAAGTAATTTTAAAATTTGACCTAATGGATTATTAGTAGAATAATTGTTTAAACCACTCCAAAGTGAAGGTCCTGATTCAAATTTATAGCCATCTTTTGTAAAACTATGTGCAACTCCTCCAGGTTTATTATGTGCTTCACAGATTAAAACCTTTTTACCCGCTAGCGCGAGTAAGGAGGCACAACATAAACCTCCTATTCCACTACCTATTATGACTACATCGTACTTACTCATTTCATAAACATTTATGTAACTTTAAATGTTTTTTGTTTACAAAAGATTTATACGAAAGTTGTAGAAGATGTGGTGATGCTTAGTACAAAAGCAATTACAAATATGTATGGAACTGCTTTTAAAGGAATATAACCTTGTTTTTTAGAGATGAAATCCATTAAATTAAATAACTTTATGTAAAGATCATAGCGATTACTTGTCACAATTGTGTGTCTTAGAAGAAAAAAAAAAGAAATATTTTGAAATAAGAAAATAAGTTATTTCCTTTTACTATTTATTTACTTTATTTTCTAAAAAGTTTTAATAATGGCCAAGAGGGCCAGGTCCAGAACCAATTTTATATGATTTTTTTAGAGATCTCTCTATAAAAGATTTTGCAAGTTTTATTGATTCAATTAGTTCTACTCCTAAAGCTCTATAACTACAAATCGCTGCACTAAGAGTACATCCACTTCCATGGGTGTTAAGAGTTTCTACATATTGATTATTCAACCATGATTTAAGTCCATCTTGGGAAATAAAATAATCTTTCCCTTTGAATTTCCTAAGTCCACCCCCCTTAATTAAGACAGAATTGCAGCCATATTGGAGGATTTTTTGTCCTGCTTTTTGGAAATCTTCCTCAGTTTCAATTTCTATATTTGATAAAAGTTCTGCTTCAAATATGTTTGGAGTAAGAAGCTCCGCCTGAGGGAAAAGAAATTTTTTATAGGCATAAACTGAATCTTCTTCTAATAATCTTGCCCCAGTTCTTGTACACATTACAGGATCAATAATTTTTGGAATTCTGTGAATAATTAATTTGGATGCAATTTCTTTTATAATTTGTTCATTAAAAAGCATTCCTGTTTTAATTGCATTAACTTTAAAGTCCGTAAATAAAGCATCAAATTGACTATTTAATAGTGTTGTTTTGACTGGCTCTACATCAATTACGTTCACGCTATTTTGAGCGGTTATGCAAGTAATGACTGAACAGCCATGAACATGTAGCGACATAAAGGTTTTTAAGTCTGCTTGAATACCAGCTCCGCCTCCTGAATCGCTTCCTCCTATTGATACAGCAATTTTCATTGACATTATAAAAACTTTTTGATTTATTGTAATACCTAACTACCCTATTCAAAATCTGAATGAGCATTAAAAAAAACAGCTTCTAATCTCATTGCTTCTTTATATAAACTATTAAGTAAATTCTCATCAAATTGATTAAATGAGTCAAGACTATTTTCAAGTGATTTTGTAAGAAGTTGAAATTCATCATCAGAATATGTTTTAATCCATTCTCTATATGGATTTCTTTCAGTAAATTTTATTAACTTACGACCAATCCATGAATACAAGCGCATGCATGGCGTCATGGCAGCTAATATTTCAATGCAACCATAGTTTGAGGACGTTACATACAAAAAATCAGTATATTGTTTCGTCTCATTTTTAATATTATTATTATCTAAATTAATTCCCCAATTTTTTGCGTAAGTTTCATGAAGTACTAATTCTTCTGATATGCCTAACAAAAGTTCGCTTAGTACTTTTATCAGGAGAATATCAGAACATTTTGATATTGCTAAACCATATGCTCTTGCGAAACTTTCTAAAAAAAAATAATCTTGAGCTATATAGTTCTGAAAATTTTTTTTAGGAAGATTTCCATTTTTAATTCCTTGAACAAATCTACTATTAAGACTTGATAACGCAATTTCATAATTATTCTCCCATAATCTATTTGCTAAAGACATTTAATTTTCCCTGATTTATAAAATTCAGTTTACTATTGTATTAACTAAAAATCTTTAGTGAATAATTTTTAAATTTTGTCTCATGATAGTAAATCATTACAATATTCCTAAGTTTGAAGAGATTGTTTCTTTAGAAAAAAAATCAAATAAGGAAGGTAGTGGCATTATTGATAAAGATTTAGAAGGCTTATGGAAACTTCAATATGTATGGAAAAAAGGTTCGAAAAATATTGATAATATTTCAAGCTCTTTGCTTCAAATACTCTCTGCAAATTTAAGATTAGAATTTTTAGGTATTGTGGAAAATGTACCTAATTTTAAGATTACTAATTCTATAAGATTTGGATTACTAATAATCTTATTTCAAGGGAAGGCATCATTAAAAGGTAATAGGCCGCTGTTAAATTTTTATTTTGAAAAATTAACGATAAGCTTTGCTAATTTAAATTTAATAAAAAAGTCTTTATCAAAGCCTGATTTAAAGAAGATCCCTTTTTTTTCTCTTATAGCAATAGAAAATGATAAGAAATGGCTTTGCGCAAGAGGAAAAGGAGGGGGATTAGCTCTTTGGTTAAAGAATAAATAATTATGAAATTATTTAATGATATTCTCCAGGGTGATCAACTTTTCTTACAGTAACTCTATCAACTTTATTACCGTTAAATCTTAAAAGATCATCTCCAGAGAAATTAAATCCTAATTCTTGTGCAATTAGCGCAACGTCATCTGCAGTTGCAGAATTTATCACTTTATTTTTAAGATTTTCATCTAATTGCATTTTTTTGAGAAATTTTTTGATTTCTGAAAAACTCATTTCCCGAATAAATTCTTAAGAATACAAAAACATATTAACTTATGCAGGTTAGTGAACAAATTTAATTTAAAATTATTATATTAGTTGATATGACTTATTTATTTTTATACATAATTTGTTTAATTCTTATTTGGTATGTTTACAATGTTGGTTGGTCTATTGCTATTAAAACTGTAGTAAGTGTAATAATTCCCTCTTTTTTAATTATTTTATTTAATCTTAAAGCCGGAAGGTTATTGTTTAAAAGTCCGATTTTAGGAATAGTTTCTGCTCTACCAACTTCAATATTTATATATAAAGGATCCAAACCTCTAGTCTCACTAATACATAATTGGATCGATAGCAAATTTAACGATAATGAAGTTGCAAAAGATTTTATTGATACAGAATCATTTCCAGTTGACGACTAATCAATTAATTAGGTAGTAAAGAATCAAAAATAACGTTTGTTTGTAATATTTGATGTTGATTAATTTTATATTTCTAATTTAATTTATCTTTTGTTAATAAGTTGAACTTTATTTAGATGGAAATATTATTGTTTGTCTCATTTTTTCTCATTGCTTTGATTTTCTTTATTGTAGGGAAAGATGATTTTGGGCGTAAACCAAGACCTCAAAAAGAAGAACAAAAACCAGAAGCGAAGGAGGAGGTAAAACCAGAAG
>CAYNKY010000035.1:0-3778 GCA_964397895.1 uncultured Prochlorococcus sp. | reverse complement strand
CCAGAAGTGAAGGAGGAGGTAAAACCAGAAGCGAAGGAGGAGGTAAAACCAGAAGTGAAGGAGGAGGTAAAACCAGAAGTTAAAGAAGAACCCAAAAGTTTATAGGGATATCTCAAAAAATTATTTTTTGCATTTTAAAAATCTAAATTTTTCAAGATTTTTTAATTCCCAAATAAAGACCAGATATTTCTTGGTAATTAATTAATTTTCTATTCAAATTCAAATCCTATAAATAATTCTTTATGAACAACTAAAACATCATATAGTGCAGTCCCTGATGCTGGATTTAAAGGAATTTCATCCACATTAAACGCTTCTGCACAGATCAAATGACCATCCCATCTGGTTTTATGTTCACTTAATTGAGTTGACCAATTCACTACTCTTTCAAAATGTTCTGGCATTAATGAACCAACTTTTCTACAAATTTCGCAGATATTTGTAAGTATAGGCGGTTTTGACGGTCTTTTTAGGTCCTTTATAAGACTTGGTTGAGTAAAAACACTTGTATAGCGTATATATTCTATTAATTCATAATCTTTTTCTGAGAGATTAGCTTTCTTTAGAGCCTCTTCAAATTCCTCAATTGGTGTAATTGGCCTATCTTTCATTAAAGACTTTTATTTAGAGTTTTTTACCATCAACAATGAATTTTCTTCTAATAAAGAAAAATATTCCAGTAGTTATTATCATTACTGGAGCGTGAAAACTTAAAGTTGAAAAATATTCACCTAATGATTGAGCATCCATGCATTTAAAAATTAGTTATATGTAGGATTATATTATCTACAAGTTTTGATTGGGATTTTTTAATTGTTTTTTGTTAATAAAGTAAATTTTTTCATGAAATATCGTCTTTAGGCCTGATTATCTCATTATCTTCAAAATTCTCCAACTTATCATTCTCATCATTCACAGTAACAGCTTTATTTAATTCGTTTTGAAATTCATTTGAGGCTCTTTTTAGACTCTCAAGAGTTTTTCCAAGTTGCTTCCCTAGTTCAGGAAGCTTTTTAGGGCCAAAAATTAATAAAGCAAGAATAAGTATTACTGTTACTTCTGGCAATCCTACTCCAAAGATATTCATAATAAATTAGTTTTAATTTGATTATAAAGGACATGTTTTATAAAAAAATAATATAACAAGTTTTTCTAATGAAAAAATCAATTTTGATCTACAAAACTTGTTGAATAATTATAGTTATTAAAACTCCTTTAAAAAAAACAAACCAAAGCAGAGCATAATCACTCAATCTTAATTTCCTTTGATACCAGGAAATTAATCTTTTGTGAGATTTAATTAGTCTTTTCATCTTTTAATATTTTATATATCTAATTTACAGCTATTTACATATTTCGAAAGCTTTTATTCCAACTAGGGAATTTTTAATCCTCAAAATAATAATTTGGACAATTTTTGTTGGCTAGCAAAAGCGATTCTTTATAAGATTAGACTATAATTAACTTGGTTTAAGTTGATTATAATTATTGAATCTATGAAAAACTTGATCTATTTATATATGATTTTATTATGCCTTAATCCCGTATATGGAGTTACTACAAGGATGTTTAAGGTTTTGGATACTTGTGCTCGATATAGACTAAATGAAATGGATTCTTTTGAAGCTATTGAAAAACTTAAGTTGAAAATTAAAAATAATAATGAAGAATATGCTCAAAATATAGTTAAGAGTTATTGTTCTGTTTTTACTCCAAATGAGAAAATTGAATTTTAAAAAATTCTTGAAAAATATAATGTAGTATTTTTTACTTCTAAGTCGCTATTTTAGTGTTCTAAGTTTTAAAATATAATTTTAATTATTTCTTTTGAAAATAGGTGAAAAAGTTCCTGAATTTCAAATGCTTGATCAAAATGGAATTCAAAGAACTAATAAAAAATTAAAAACTCCTTTAGTTCTATTCTTTTATCCCAAAGATGATACCCCTGGATGCACAATAGAGGTTTGTGGATTTCGCGATAAATATGACCTTTTTAAAGTACTTGGTGCTGAGGTATGGGGAGTTAGTAATGGTAACACTGCAAGTCATTTAGCTTTTGCTAATAAAAATAAGCTTCAATATCCCCTATTATGTGATGTTAACGATTCTTTGAGAAAGATTTTTGGTGTACCAAAAGTTTTAGGTCTTCTTGATGGCAGAGTAACATATGTAATTGATAGAAAGGGTTTTGTCAGACATATTTATAGAGATCTTTTAAATGGTCCTGCACATATAAAAGAAGCTATCAAAGTTTTAAAAGAACTTCAAAATCAGTAATATTAATAATAATTTTTTTATTAATTATTTTAAGTTATTATTGCTTTAATAAGAAATTTCTAAATGTCAAAATCAGGGATGAAAGCTATAGATGAAGCTATAGCAAAAGGGATTGACCTTGATGGTTCTGTAATACCTCAAAAAATGTTGGATTTGTATAATAAAATAATGCGGGAAGAAAGCAAAAGGGAAAGAAGTGGTGTTAAAAAATCTATGCGTAATAGATGTGTGAAAACAGGTTCAAAGCACTTTAATAAAGAGATATTAAATCAGTTATTAATAGATGCTGGGTGGGAAGGCTTAAAAGATAAAGAGATAACTTTTTTTTATGAGTGAATTTATATTTTATAATTGGGTTTATTAAAAGTTTTTTATGGTTAAACGAAATTTCAAAGAAATTGGAGAACAGCTAAATCAATTAGCATGTAGAGAATGTACAAAAGGTTGGCTTGAAGACCATGATAATTTAACTCAACCAATAACAGATATAATTGAATGTTTTAATAATGGTTTTATCACTGAAGAATTAAAAGATCGATTATTAAAGGAAGTAAATGAACTTAAAATGACAGATTTATGATATCAAACTTCACTTTATTATTATTTATTAAAGGTATTCAATAAATTAAATTAAATAGGTAATAATAATCATAAATATTTTTTCTAATGATAAAAGATTTTGCTATCGCTTTCAGTGAAATGGGTTTGAAAAAATGGCAGATAATTTCAATGACTCTTAGCATAGTTATATTTCCAATTACTTTTTTTATCTCATCAAAAAATTTTGATGCGAAAGCAGTGTATGGGTGGATGATAGAAAAACCCAATAATAATAATAAATAAACTATTTGGGATATTAAACATACATATTTACTAAATTAGAAAAAATTGCTAACTATTAAATAGTGATAGTGTATTTAATGTCAACTCCATCTTATTTAATTCATATTCTCTATGGACAGTTAACTGCTATGAATAGTGATTTAATTCTTGTGATAATACCAATAGTATCTATATCGGTTCTTATTTTTGGTTTAAGGTCTATTTTATTAGATACCACAAAAACAAAATTTAAAAAACAAGTTTAAATTGATTGGCTATTAAAAAGAATTTATGAAATTAACCGACTTTAGATTTCTTAAAAATTAAATTAATTTTTTTCAGAGATTTTTCTTGATTTTTGATAAGCTATGTTTGCTTCAATAACTGTAATTAAAGATATTAGTATTAGTCCAGATAAACCTATTAATTGCTCTAATTTCAGTGAATTTTGATCTATATGAAGTAATTTAGTTAAGCCAAACCAAAAAATAATTGCTGCAAAGGTCAAAAAATATTGACGCCATCTTCTCTGATAAATATAACCAGTACCTAAACCTGGTAAGAAATTTAATAAGGATGCCACCCAACAGCTAGAGGAGGCTAAAACTTCATCTTTACTAATTTTTTTCAATTTAAGTTTTAAGCTTATTATAAAGTTAAAAGATAGAAAATGTTTAAG
>CAYNKY010000034.1:0-17289 GCA_964397895.1 uncultured Prochlorococcus sp. | reverse complement strand
GCCTAAGGCGAATTATGAGTTCGCTGCATTCACCAGATTGCTACACCCCCAAAAAGTACATTAAAAAATTAATGACTATTAATTTATATAGTACACAAAAATAATATTTCAAAAAGCACCAACTTCGCCAGGTTTTGTGAGATTTCTTTTTTTTCTTCTAATGTTTATATATAGTATTGCTTTTTTTGATGAATAATTTATCAACAGATTTGAATAAAAAGAAAGAAGAGTTACTAAAACTTTTACAAAAAAATTCTTATAAAAAAGGAGATTTTAAATTATCTTCTGGAAAACAAAGTAATCATTACTTAAATTGTAAGCCTGTATCACTTAATGGATATGGGTTAAGCTTAATAAGTGATTTATTCTTAGAATTAAAAGATGTTAATTCAACTGCTGTTGCAGGGCTTACTTTAGGGGCAGATCCTTTGGTAAGCGGAGTAATTGTTACGGCTGCAATTAAGGGCGTATTCCTTGATGCATTAATAATTAGGAAGGAAATAAAAGGCTATGGGACAAATGTTGGGATTGAAGGACCTGTCTTGAATAAGTATTCAGAGATATCTGTTTTAGAGGATGTAGTTACTACAGCTGGTTCATGTCTAAAAGCAGTAAATAAATTGAGAGAGCAGAGTTATATTGTCAAAGAAGTTTTGACAATAGTGGATAGAAATGAAGGAGGAGGAGAAATCTTAAAAAAAAATAAGATCCAATTAAAAAGTTTATTTACAATGAAAGATTTTATTAATTAATGAATTCTCAAAAAGATAAAAAGATTTTCTGGCTTGAAAAATTTGATTCCTTCGAATTAGGAGGAGAAGATGCAAAAAGATTTCTGAATGGAATGACCACATCAAATTTAAATTCTCATCAAAATATATTTCAGACATGTTGGTTAACCCCAAAGGGAGGAATAAGAGCTTTACTTGAAATTCATTTTGCTCAACAAAGATTAATAGTTATTGTCCTTCAAGGTGATGCCAATGAAATAAGAAATAATTTTGAAAATATGATATTTCCTTCAGATAGGATTGAATTGCATAATATAATTTCACTTTTTCGACTTCAAGAAGTAGACAAAGTTAATTCTTGGCGAAAATTTGAATCGAAAATTTTTAGTAAAAAAGATTTAAATTACTATTGCCATAAACATAACATTTCTTCTATGGAAATTGATGATTTAGAAAATTGGAAGATAAGTAATGCTTTTCCTCAATTCCCTCATGAGATTGATGGTCTACATAATCCTTTAGAACTAGGATTGACAGATCTCGTTGATTTTAATAAGGGTTGTTATTTAGGACAAGAAACAATGGCAAGACTCAAAAAGAGTTCTTCCTTAAAGCAAGAAATTAGATTCTGGATTGGAAATGGTTTAAATAATTATGCTGAACTAAAAAATAAAAGAATCTATTTTGATAATAATAAAGAAAAAGTTGTTGGATATATCACAAGTTTTGTGCACTTAAAGACAAAGGAAGTAAAAGGATTAGCGATGGTAAAAAAGGTTTATTTAGGAGAAAATGGACCTTTTTATAATGAAGATTTGGGTAAGATCAGGCTTAAACAATCTTATAGCTCAGTTTTCTTATAGAAGTTCACTTATTTTCTAGAAGCCATTTAGCAATGTTCAGCGTAGCTAAACAATCATCTTTGTTATATTTCATAATCTTTTTTAAAAAAGTATCATCCTTTGTGCTTTTATACTGAATCCACCAGTATAACGCTTTAGATCCACTTACATTTTCTTGCTCCCAATTAAATCCAATCCAATTCGCAATTGATTTTAAACTATAATTTTTCACAGGAAGAATCCATGTTTTTCGAATCAATAAATGTAAATCTATAAATCTAGATATTAAATCATCTAATTGTACGCTTTTTAAATTATATTCCTTTGCTAAATTTAATATACTAATTTTTTCAGTTTCTCCATAATGTAAAATCGGCCAATTTTTATTAATGCTAATTTCTTCAAAGATCTCTTTCAAGAACATTTTTTTGTAATCATTATTTAAATTCAATATTGGTTGATACTTAAATTTATTATTGAAAATGTTTTCCAATGAAAGAAAACCATAGAGAAAATCATGATTCTCATCAGGGTTTGACTCTATATCAAAAACATAACAACCTTGATTTCCTTTAATGAATAAGTTACGTAAATTATTATCTTGGGAAACTCTAGTAGGTATTCCTGTAATATAAGATTTTGATTGCTCAATGAATTTTTCAGTCCTTAAAATATTTCTCTCTTGAAACAGTGATAATTTATCGTCTAAATCATGTTTATCAGATTCAGCAAGCTGGTTTATATTGTTAATACCAATATTCTTGAGTAATGATGCTGTTTTAGCACCAATACCATCTATGTCTGTTAGAAATCCCCTAGATTTTGCTTCTTTATCACAAAATTTTTGCCAAGAACAAATAGCGCATTTTTTTCTGTTTTCTGCAATCTTTGGAATTTCTTTGGTTAAAGAATCTTTTAATTCATGAAAAGTATTTATTGCTTTATTTTTCAATCTTTTATTAATGTTAATTTTTTCAATTCGAAATATATTTTGGTGATTCGAAATAACAAGTCCATTTTCTATTTTTGTATTTTGATATTTTTCTAACATGATTGAACATAATGCAAGATCTAAAATATGTTCGGTAGTAGTTTTTTTTCCTAATTTAGAAATTGCTGGTATATATTTGTATCCTCCCCAAATACTTTCCCCTTCAATCTTTACCAATAGTGCTGGATTTACTTCTATTCTAAGATTATGATTTAATTTCATATTTATCCTAAATCCAAGGACACATTCATAACCTTTTTTACAAGCTTCTCTCCCTTTCGAAAGTTCTCCCTTGGAAAATAATTTGAAATTATTATCTTCGTTTATTAAGTGTATAGATTTTTGTAGTGACCAGTTTTGAAGTTCTTTATCTCCATTCAAATCAAGCCATGCCTTTCTTTTGCATTTTAAATAACTTTTGAGTAATAAATTATTCAAAATTTTAAAGTGGTATTAGATTTATATTACACAAATTAATATATAATTTAACTCCATATAAGGTTCTTTAACTTTGGATCAAGAAGTTTCTACTTCAATAAAATTTGGTACGGATGGATGGAGAGGAATAATTGGATTCGATTTCAATATCTCCAATCTAAGCAAGGTAGTTGTTGCCTCATGCCAAGAATTAAATTACCAATATTTTGAGCTTGTAAAAAGCAAAAAAATTCTAATAGGTTATGACCGAAGGTTTATGGCAAAAGAATTTGCTAAATCAATAATTCCTTATGTTCATTCTTGTGGGCTAGAACCTTTAATTTCACAAAGCTATGTTACCACTCCTGCATGTAGTTTATATGCAAAAGAAAACAATATGTTGGGAGCATTAATTATTACAGCAAGTCATAATCCATATAATTGGCTTGGTTTGAAAATTAAAAGTTTTCAGGGATGTTCTGTAACTTCTTCTTTTACAAAAGCAGTTGAGAAAAGGTTAAATTTATTTAATAAAAGTGAACCACTTAAATTTACATACGATGAGATTAATATCAAAAAATTTCATATTGACAAAATAAGATCTTTTTTTGATGTAGATTTTATTCTGCGAAGATTAAAGGAAATGAATATCAGAGTTATTTTTGATTGTATGCATGGATCAGCAGCTGATTCTATTCACCAACTATTTAATGGAAAAATATCAGATATTGTAAAAGTAATTAGAGAAAATAATGATCCATATTTTGGAGGTAAGCCTCCTGAACCTTTAATGCAATATTTAGGAGATCTAGAACAAATTACTAGATCAGAAGCAAATAATGGAATGAGAACATTAGGTATTATTTTTGATGGGGATGGAGATAGGATTGCTGTCATAGATGAAAGTGGAAGGTACTGCAGCTCTCAAGTTCTCCTCCCCTATTTTATAAACTATTTAGGACAAAAAAATAATAATTTATATCCTGTTCTTAAGACAGTAAGTGGTTCTGATATTATCAGTAATATATCTAAAGAGCAGAATCGCGAGGTTTTTGAGTTGCCTGTGGGCTTCAAATATATTGCAGAAATGATGATTAATGAGAATATATTTATTGGAGGCGAAGAATCTGGAGGGATTGGTTTTGGTAACTTCTTGCCAGAAAGAGATGCTTTATTTGCCTCAATTGCTTTATTAAATGGTATAGCAGAACAATCAAAATATCTTGATGAGTCTTTGAATGAGATTCAGCAAAAATTTGGTCCCAGCTTTTATGATAGGCAAGATATCTTTTTCCCAGATAATGAGAAAAAGAATTATTTAAGAGATTTTATTATTAGAAATATACCATCAAAGATATTGGATCATGTTGTCCTTAATGTATCAAAAATAGATGGTATTAAATTAAGAATGTCGAATAATTATTGGTTATTATTTAGATTCTCAGGTACAGAACCTTTACTTAGATTATATTGTGAGGCTCCTACAAAAGATCTTCTCCAAAAGACATTAACTTGGAGTAAACAATTTATAGATAATGAAATTTAATGGAAAATATTTTATACATAGCAAGTAAAAATCTTGGAAAAATTAAAGAATATAAGAAAATGCTTTCAAGCATTAATTGTGATATTAAATTGCAACCACAAGCGATAGAAGTGATAGAAAGCGGTAAAACTTTTAGAGATAATGCAATCCTAAAAGCTTCTGAAGTATCTAAAAAAACAAAGAGTTTTGCTATTGCTGATGATTCGGGTTTATGTATTGAGTCTTTAGATGGTAGTCCAGGTATATTTTCATCAAGATATGGTGAAAATGATCAAAAAAGGATTGAAAGAGTTTTAAGAGAATTGGAGCATATAGATAATAGAAATGCTTTTTTTGTAGCAAATGTATGTTTATCATCTCCTGAAGGGGAACTGTTAATAGATGTTGAAGCTAAATGCTTTGGTGAAATATTAATGGAATGTAGAGGAAGTAATGGTTTTGGATATGATCCTATTTTTGAAGAATTATCAACAAAATTAACTTTCGCAGAAATGAGTGATGAAATGAAGTATAAATTGAGTCATAGAGGTAAGGCTATAAAAAAAATTATACCTAAATTAAAAAATATTTTTAATTAAAGTTAATTAATTATTTGCCCAAGAACCATGCAGTCCATGAGGAATTTTTATTGGTAATTCGTAAATAACAACTTCTTCTAAAGTTTCAGAATTTAATATAACTAAATCACTTCCTCTTCTTGCTCCATTCCATATGAGTATGAAAAGGTAACCTTCGTCTTCTTTATACGAATTCTTTTTAGGTACCATTATTGGTTCACTAACGAAACCTTTTGGGGCTGCAGACCAGAAGATTTCTTCTTTAGTATCAAGATTAATTTTTTTTATTGCTTGCAAAGGAGCATTACCAAGTTTTTTCTCGGTACATGCCATCCAGCTATATGTAGATTTAAGTCCAAGAAATTTTGGATTAACAGTTGCAAATTCGCAGGTTTGCTCACTTGTAGAAATTAATTTGGCATTCTTTTCCTTCAGATTAATAATAGATCTTTTCAATCTACCTGCTGGATATTTTTCGAAATCAATTTCTTTAAAATCTTCATCAGGTCCAACTGAAGGAAAATCATCATAAAAAATACTATCTAAAATGATATTTGAGTCCTCTTCATAGGCATTCACATGATGAAATACAAAACCCTCTGGAGCATCAATAGTAATAGGGGGCTCACCTCTAAATTTGCCGCTTTCTCTTGGTACAATAAAAAATTTAGCAGTTTTATTTGGGTTTGATTTAAGGCATTGTGCTGCTCCTTTTTGTCCAAGAACAAATGGCAAAGGATTAAATTCAATAGCATTTTGCAGAAATATTGCCCAATTGGTTGTAATTGCAAAATCATGGAGAAATGCAAAACCATTTAATTTATCTTTTCTATCAAATAAGATTTCACCAGAATTATTACCGGAATTTGAAAATTCCATTAATCTAATTGTACTTATAGGTCCAGTTTGCACCCCAAAAGTTACGAGAATTTCTTCGGATAAATCCGAGTTTAAATCTAATTTAGGATGAGCACTAAAAGCTTCATTTTCTTTAAGTACACCTTTCAGCGTAGTTAATCCTTTAGTCTCAAGATTATCTGGATCTAAGGCATGAGGTCCTGCAGCTTCCCACAAGGCCAGTAATTCATTCCCAAGTTTTATGACATGCGTATTGGCAATATTTTTAAGGTTTAAGTTAAATATATTATTTAAAATACCGCCTTTCTTTTGAGTCCCAAATACTCCTCTGGAAACAAATTTATCCTTCTTTTGGTCTTCTAAAAATCCTTTAGTCTTTACAAATTTATTTGTTAATGATGCAATACCATTTTGGAATTTAATAGCAGTTATCATTCCATCACCATCAAAGGGGTGATGAACCCATTGTCCTCCTCTCTCCAATATCCCTGGGCCATTTCTTAACAAGGTTCCATTTAATTCAAATATCGGATCTCCTTTAACAATATTTAATTTAAAATCACTCAATTCTTCATGAACATTTTGATAAGCACTTGACCAATCATGTTTATCAAAATCCAATATTTTTTCAGTTTCTTTATCTTGTAAGCTTGTCACTTTTAAATGTTTTTATTTATTTTCGCTAATAATGATCGAAAATGTGGATTTATTGAAAAAGCGAGAAGATGAATTATTGTCTTTCAAGCATTCCTTTACTACTTGGAATGGTTTCAGATCTTCTTGAATCTATTTCACAAGCCATTCTCAATGCTCTTGAAAATGCTTTAAAACTTGCTTCAACAATATGGTGAGCATTAACACCTTGTATCTGATTGATATGGAGTGTAGTTCCACTATTATTGACAAAAGCAATAAAAAATTCTCTTACCAATTCAGTCTCATAAGTGCCAATACGTGTAGATTGGATATTTAATTCATACGATAAATGAGGCCTCCCAGAACAATCTAGAGTTACTTGAATTAAGGCTTCATCTAAAGGAGCAAAAAAATGTCCAAATCTATTAATGCCTTTTCTCTCCCCTAGAGCTTTTGAAAAAGCTTTGCCAAGAGCTATGCCAACATCTTCATTAGTATGATGATCATCAATCTCTAAATCTCCTTTGGCCTTAATTTTCAGATCAAATAATCCATGACTAGAAATTTGATGAAGCATATGATCTAAGAATGGGACTCCAGTATCTATATCAGAAATGCCATTACCATCAATATTCAGGAATAGACTTATTTCTGTTTCATTCGTTTTTCTATGTATTTCTGATTGTCTGCTTGATTCCATTTGATTAAAAAATTTGTCTTACATACCATTAATGCAATATCCTGCATCAACGTAAATAGTTTGCCCTGTGATACCACTAGAAAGATCGCTTAAGAGGAAAGCAGCGGTATTTCCTACTTCTGTTTGAGTAACAGTTCTTTGCAATGGGGCTTTTGCTTCAACATTATGAATCATATCAAGAATGCCACCTATCGCTGAACTTGCAAGGGTCCTGATAGGTCCAGCACTAATAGCATTAACCTTAACTTGCTTTTCAGGCCCAAGCTCTGCAGATAGATATCTTACTGACGCCTCTAAAGCAGCTTTTGCTACCCCCATAACATTGTAATTAGGAATAGCTCTTTCAGAGCCAAGATAAGTTAATGCAACTACTCCAGCCCCAGCTTTGAAAAGTGGTTTAGCTGCCTTACAGAGAGGCGCTAATGAGAAAGCACTTATATTGAGAGCTCTATCAAAGCCCTCTGAAGAAGTACTGCTATAGTCTCCAATTAATTCATCACGACCTGCGAATGCCAAGCAATGGACTAATCCATCAAGTTCGCCCCATTCTTTTTTGATATTCTCAAATACTTCTTCTATTTGATTTGGATTTTGAACATCTAATGGTAAAAATAAGGAAGGATTAAGGGGTTTGGTTAATTCCCTAACTTTAGATTCAAATCTCCCTTTTTCGTCAGGTAAGTAAGTTATACCTAATTCAGCTCCTGCTTTATTAAGTTGTTGAGCTATGCCCCAGGCTATTGAACGGTTATTTGCAATACCAGTGACGAGAATTTTTTTTCCAGTTAAATCAAGTAACATTTACATAGATTATTTCTTTAATTCTCCTATAAATTGTGCACTTGTATATGTAATCCTCAAAAATATACAATAATCTTCAATATATTTACGAACGAAATGGTAAAAACAAATTCTATGTTTGTCGAATTAGGCACTAAACTAGATGCTCACGAAATGTTAAATGTTAATTCTGAGAAGCAATATTTTTTTAACTTTAAAGATTTAGATAATAGGCACCTATTTTTAATGTTTATTTGTGCTCATTGTCCTTTCGTAAAACATTTAGAAAAGCAAATATCTACTATAACTAGTGAGATACAGGATAATATTCAAACAATTGCTATCTCTAGTAATGATATTTTGGCTTATCCAGCAGATTCTCCAATTAACTTAAAGAAACAAGCTGAAACTAATAATTGGAATTTTCCTTATCTATACGATTCAGATCAGACTTTTGCTAAGAAATTAAAAGCTGCTTGCACCCCAGATTTTTATTTATATTCTAATAAAGGAAATTCAGAGTTTTCACTTTACTATCATGGTCAATTTGATAAAAGTAGACCTTCAAATAATCTCTCCGTTACTGGAGAAGATTTGCTTATAGCAGTGAATGCTCTTATAAATAATCAGGAACCCATCACACCTCAAATCCCATCTTTAGGATGTAATATTAAATGGAAACCAGGAGGAGAACCAGAATGGTTTAAGTAAAAGAATAAATATATCCCGAGGTAAAAGGTTTAACGTTAGTATTAATATTATGAATATTCCTCCGTTTACTTTAAATAGGCAAAATTTAGAGATTGGAACTGAAATTCAGAATGCAGTTTCTAATGTCCTTGAAAGTGGCAAATATATAGGAGGATATGAAGTTAATAAATTCGAAGATGCCTTTTCCTCTTTAATTGGAACACAGCATGCTATTACATGCAACAGCGGAACTGATGCGTTAGTACTTGCTTTGAGAGCTTTAGATATAGGTATTGGAGACGAGGTAATAACATCCTCTTTTAGTTTTTTTGCTACGGCAGAGGCCATTAGTTTAGTTGGTGCTAATCCAGTATTTGTTGATATCGATCCAAGTACTTTTTTATTAGATATTAAACAGATTGAAATTAACATTAATTCCCGTACAAAGGCGATAATGCCTGTACATTTATTTGGAAATGCAGTAGATATGTCGGCGATACAGTCAATTGCTCAAAAATATAACTTAAAAATTATTGAAGACTGTGCTCAAGCTACTTGCACAAAGTGGGATAATAAATATGTGGGTAGTCTTGGTGATATTGGATGTTTTAGTTTTTTCCCAACTAAGAATTTAGGAGCTGCTGGCGATGGAGGAGCAATAACAACTTCAAATGCATCACTAGCTCAGAAAATAAGAGAATTAGCTGTCCATGGAAGTCCTAAAAGATATAGTCATAATCTGATTGGTTATAATAGTAGGCTTGATGCCATTCAAGCATCTATTCTCAATATCAAAATCAAATATATCACCAAATGGATTGAGGCACGAAAAAGAATAGCTAATATTTATCTTGATTTGTTCGAAGATAATCAATTATTAGTTCTCCCACAAATAAATACAAATTTGTCTGAACATACTTGGAATCAATTTGTTTTAAGATTTAAAAATAATAATTTTTCAATAAAGGAAAATCCTGCTGAACTTTTTGAAACTGATTTTTCATTAAAGAGGTCGTTAAGAAACTATATGAAAATAGAATTAATGCAAAAAGGAATTAATTCAATAATTTACTATCCAATTCCTATACATTGCCAAATGGCCTATAAAGCAAATAATTTTGATAGGAAGAAACTTATTGACACTGAAAGGATCTGCACTGAAGTTCTCAGTCTTCCTATGTTTCCGGAAATAAAGTTAGAAGAACAAATCTATATCGCAGAAAATTTAAATACTACTTTAAGAACTTTTAATAAGCAGATTCAAATTTCCGCATAAAGATTTTTAAAAAATCGCTGCTGCATATTGTGATTTATTATTGGTGTAGGATAACCATTTCTCTCTATTCCTAAGAAATCATTATTGATTAAATCGCTATTTTTTAAATGGGATAATTCTGGTATCCATGATTTTATATATTTACATAATGGATCAAACTTTTGAGTTTGTGTGTAGGGGTTAAAAATTCGGAGTGGTTTAGGATCCATGCCGCTACTTGCACTCCATTGCCATCCACCATTATTAGCTGCCAGATCTCCATCAACTAATAATTCCATGAATTTTGTCTCGCCCATTTGCCAATTACAAATTAAATCTTTTACGAGGAAAGAAGCGACTATCATTCTGCATCTATTATGCATCCATCCAGTTTTATTTAATTGCCGCATAGAAGCATCAATTATTGGAATTCCTGTACTACCTTCAGCCCAGCGTTTAAACCATTCTTTGTTATTTTGCCATGGGAAGTCCTCCCATTTCTTTCTATAAGGACCCTTTTCAAGTTCAGGAAAATTAAATAAACAATGTTGATAGAATTCTCTCCAAGCTAGTTCTCTCTGCCAAGTTTCTATAGAAAGAAGATCTTCATTACTTTCTCTTGAAAGATATAATTCAACAGTTTTCTCCCAAAGTTTTCTAATACTTATAGTCCCAAATCTCAATGAAGCACTAAGATAAGAAGTGCCTTCGGTAGAGGGAAAATCTCTGCTTTCACTATATGTGTATATTCTGTCCTTTGAAATAAAATTTTTCAATAATAGACTAGCACCAATTTCTCCAGGCTTACAAGGACAGACATCTTTGCCTGAGAATTTATTATCTCTTAGCAAGTTATTTAATATTGAGTTTGAGGTTTTAACTATTTGACTTTCTAATAATGATTCTTTTAAATCTTTTAATTTTTGGATTTTTGCATGATTGAAAGAATTATTTTCAGAATTTAATTGATAAAGTTGTTTTTTTAAATTTTTATAGAAAGGTCCATAGACTGTATATGGTTTTTTACTACCAGTTGAAATTTGGGAAGGGTTGAGTAATAAATGATCCCATAACTCTATAACTTCTATATTTAATTCTCTTAAATTCTGTTTAATTAATTTATCTCTGTATTGTTCGTAAGGTTCAATTGTTTTATTCCAAACAACGTATTTTGCATCTATAAGTTTTGTAATTTCAGGTATAAAAGATATGGGTGATCCCCTGTGCAAAATTAATCTACTACCAGCCTTTTCCCAGCTATTTTTTAACTCTTTTAAGGTATGTCCAAGAAACCAAGCTCTTGATTCAGCATTAAAGTCTTGTTGATAATATTCATCGAAAATATAGACACCAGTGATAGCTTTTGAAATCGAGAATGCTTCAATTAAGGATTTGTTGTCATCTAATCTAAGATCTTTTCGATGCCAAAAAAGAATTCTTGGATTACTCATTTGATTTGAAGAAATTGTTTGGCTCTAAACCATGCTGTTATCGTTTTTGCATCAAGAGTTTCATTCCCACTGGCGATCAACTGGTCAAGTTCTTTAGGGGAAAATTCTAAAACTTCGATGTCCTCATCAAGATCACCTTTTGGAATAGATTCTAATTTATTTAGTTTTCGTGCTAAAAATAAGTGAATTTCTTCGTCTGCATAACCAGGAGCAGGAACTAGTACTCCTAGTTCATCCCAAAGATTAGCTGAATACCCAGTCTCTTCTTGAATTTCTCTTTTGATTGATTCAAATGGTGTCTCTCCATCCTCAAGCGTCCCTGCAGGAAATTCTAGTAAATATCTTGATACAGCAAATCTATATTGTCTTAGAATTATTACCTTACCATTATTATTTACTGGAACCGCTAAGGCAGCTCCAGGATGCTTTATAGATCCATACTCTCCTTCATGTCCGTTGGGTAACTCAATTCTGTTTATCTCAAAACTAAACTTTCTTGATTTGATAAAAGATAATTTTTCTTTAATAAAAGATTTTTTTATAAAATTATTATTTGACATGCTTTCAGAAATACAATCAAGCCTAGCAGTTAATTTTCCCTATTGTAAATTAATTTATTGACCACCCCTTATCAAATATCTTTTTTATATTTTGTGACTTACTTAAAACTTCTGCTAAAGGAGATATCACAAAATTTCTATAAATAATTCTTGGATGTGGAAGGATTAAATCATCCTCATTAATCTTTAAATTTTCCCACCATAATAAATCAATATCTAAGCATCTTGGAAGCCATCTTTCTTGTTCGAGATCCCTCTTTCTTCCAAATTTTCTTTCTAAATTCTGAAATTCCTTTAAAATGTCTCTAGCAACTTTTATAGATGGTTTACATAATAAATCACAATTTACTAAAAGTACGCAATTTATAAAATTAGGCTGAATTTTATTAGTTCCTTCTGGAACTGTCTCATAAAGTGAAGACCAATTAAAAATTTCTTTTTTATATTCTTTATGCAAACTTTTCTTGTCTTTTTTATCTATTAAGCTATAAACAATAGCTTCAATTAAAGGTTTTACTTGAATTAAGGATTCCTTAGGGGGCCCGAATTTACTATCAATATTTGCTCCTAAAGATATACATAGGCCATATTTGATATTAAGATTTGATAATTCCACTATAAAAATTAACTTTATTGGATAAATTCTATATCAGGTATTTTGAAATTGAATTTGGAATCAGAGTTAAAAAGCAAATCAAGTATTAAGGAACTTATGAATCGAAGAGATTCTTTTAGATCCTTCCCTTTAGCGGCTATAACAGGGCATAATTTATTAAAGTTATCCCTTTTGTTAGCAGCAGTTGATCCTAGTTTGGGTGGAGTGATTATTGCAGGTGGAAGAGGAACTGGAAAATCAGTTCTTGCACGAGGTTTACATGCTTTGATACCTCCAATTGAAGTAATAGATAATCAACTTACAATGAAAAAATTAAATAAAGATTTAAATTCTTTTAGATCAATTGGTAGAAATTTAGATCCGTTGAAGCCAGAAGAATGGGATAAAGAAACCAGAAAGATGTTTGCAGATATAAAAGATTTAGATGAAAATAATTTACAGAATTTAATAACTACAAAAGTAATTCAAGCACCATTTATTCAGGTTCCAATAGGCATAACAGAAGATAGGCTTGTGGGTTCTATTGATGTGGCTGCTTCATTAAATACCGGAGAACAAATATTTCAGCCAGGGGTTTTAGCCGAATCTCATAGGGGTGTTTTATACATCGATGATATTAATTTATTGGATGATGGTATCGTAAATTTAATTCTTGAGTCGACAGGAAGAGGTGTTAATTATGTTGAAAGAGATGGTTTAAGTGTTTCGCATCCATGCTCAACACTTTTGATCGCGACTTATAATCCTGAAGAAGGAGTTTTGCGTGATCATGTTTTAGATAGATTTGCAATTGTATTATCTGCTAATCAATCTATAGATAATTCTCAAAGAGTTGAAATTACAAAATCAGTTCTTTCTCATGCAGAAAATAATATTCAATTTTCAGAAAAATGGTTAGAAGAAACTGAAAATTTATCTACACAGCTTATTTTGGCGAGACAGTGGTTGCCAGATGTAACAATCTCACAAGATCAAATAAGATATCTAGTTAATGAAGCTTTAAGAGGAGGAATTGAGGGACATAGATCAGAATTATTTGCAGTAAAGGTAGCTAAAGCAAATGCTGCTTTACGAGGGAGCGATTCGGTCAATTCTGATGATCTTAAAGTAGCAGTTAGACTAGTAATTATTCCAAGATCTCAACAAATACCCCCAGAGGATGATGAGATAGAACCCCCTCCTCCTGAGGAACAAAGCCCTCCACCCTCTTCGAATCAAGATGATTCAGAAGAAAACTCAGACTCTAATAATGAAGAACAGGATGATTTAGATAATTCAGAAGGCGATGAAGAATCTACCCCAGAGGTTCCAGAAGAATTTATTTTAGATCCCGAAGCATGTGCTGTAGATCCAGACTTATTGCTTTTTTCCTCAACGAAATCAAAAGCTGGAAATAGTGGAAGTAGATCTATAATCCTGAGTCAAACTAGAGGAAGATATGTCAGACCTATTATCCCAAGGGGTAAATTAACTCGGATAGCAGTTGATGCAACTTTAAGAGCTGCTGCACCTTATCAAAAAAATAGAAGATTGAAAAATCCCGAAAAGAAAATAATTGTTGAGGAAAGTGATTTTCGAGCAAAATTATTACAAAAGAAAGCAGGTGCTCTAGTAATTTTTCTTGTTGATGCAAGCGGTTCAATGGCTTTAAACAGAATGCAAAGTGCAAAAGGGGCTGTTATTAGACTTTTAACTGAGGCTTATGAAAATAGAGATGAAGTATCTTTGATCCCATTTCGTGGCAATCAAGCAGAAGTTCTTTTACCTCCTACAAGATCAATAACTGCCGCAAAAAGAAGATTAGAAACTATGCCTTGCGGCGGTGGATCCCCTCTAGCACACGGATTGACCCAAGCAGCAAAAGTTGCAAAGAATGCTATTTCAACAGGTGATATTGGCCAGGCAATAGTAGTTGGTATTACTGATGGTAGAGGGAATGTGCCCTTAAGTGTATCATTAGGTGATACTGATGAAAGAAATATTGAAGATGTAAATTTAAAGGAGGAAGTATTAAATGTCGCTTCTAATTATCCTACTTTAGGTATTAAATTATTAGTAATTGATACTGAAAGAAAGTACATAGCAAGTGGATTTGGCAAGGAATTGGCAGAAGCTGCTCAGGGTAAATATGTCCAATTACCAAAAGCTACTGATAAAGCCATTGCTGCGATGGCATTGAATGCAATTAATGAATTTTGATAAGTTAAGGATATACCTCATTGAGGAACTTGGATAATCCTATTGCTAAATCTCTCAGAGCTCTTGTAAGCTCTTTATCTTTCATTAATAATGCAAATTCGTCGGACATAGAATCTATTTTTTGTGAGATTGAACTTGATGCTTCCAGCGTAATTTTTATATCTTCTAAAGTGGACTCATCATTAATGGTTGATAGTATTTGGTTTAAATGCCCAACTGCAACAGTCAGATCATTTAGTAATGGTTTAACTCTATTTATTTCTTGTTTTGAGAGAAAAATAAGTTCATCAAGATTTTCTTGGGTCTTATCAAACTGATCAATGGAATTGATGATATTTTCAACTAAATTTTCTTTATTAGAATCTTTAAGGAGGTCATTTATTCTATTCGTAATATTAGATAAACTAGATAGTTGCTTACCAGGAATAGTATCTCCTTCGCACACAATCAATTCACTATTGCATTTATTAGAAGTTGCTTTGAATATATTTTGAGGAATTTTTTTCTCACTAGTTTCCAAAGCGACTTGCACATCGCCTCCTAAAAATGAGTTTGTTACTACTTTTGCAAATGCTGGCTTCGCAAGAATTATATCGGGATTATTAAGTACAATTTTAGCTTTAATTGATTCATTAGTAAAAATTAATTCTTCAATAGAACCAACAATTATTCCCCTATATGTTACTGGGGATTTTTTTGATAAACCACTTGCATTATTAAAGTTTGCAAAAAGAGACCAATTTTTTGCTGATATTTTTACTCCTTTGATCCATAAGGAAAAAGTTGCAAATATAATTAACCCTCCTAGTAAGGAAAATCCAACTATTGAATCTCGTAAGCTTCTACGCATAATCGTTAAATCTCTTGTGGCTGCATAGGACCATTAAGTTGACCGTTTCTAAATTGGAAAACATAAGGATCTTCACTATTTTTGAAATCATGAACTGAACCCTCCCAGCGAAATTTTCCTCCATACAGCATTAATATGCGGGTAGATGTTCTCTCTATAGTACTAAGAACATGGCTGACAACAATAGATGAACCTTGGACTTTATTATTTGTTTTATTTATTAAATCTTCTATTCTAGATGAAGCGATAGGATCAAGTCCTGCAGTTGGTTCATCAAACAGTAGTAAGGGCTTATTAATTGCTGATTCTTTTGGTTCACTAATTAGCGCTCTAGCAAAGCTTACTCTTTTTTGCATTCCCCCGCTTAATTCGCTAGGAAGTTTTTTTGCAACGTTGAATAAACCAACTTCCTCAAGGCACTCCTTCACAAGATCTTCTATTATTTTTTTTGAAATATTTTTATTTCTATTTAATAAAAAACCAACATTTTCTTCAATAGTTAATGAACCTAATAAAGCTGGATTTTGAAAAACTAACCTTACATCAGGAGGATTATTTTGATCTAATCTTAAATAATTTTGATCTTTGCCAAATATTTTTAAAATTCCTTTTGAAGGTAAAATTAGCCCAGCAAGGATCTTGAGAATGGTTGATTTCCCTGACCCGGATGGACCAACAATTGCAATCTTTTCTCCTGATTTAATATATAAATTTATTTTATTCAGAATATTAAAATTTCCCCAATTCATTGTGAGGTTTTTTATTTCAACTGCGGGAAATGATTTTTTCAAAATAGAGGAATGGTTTCTTTACATATTGCCCTTATTGATAATATAGGGAAAGTATGTTGATTTTTGATTTATTATTTAAAAATAAATACTCATTCAAAACTTAATCAAATTATAAATAAATTGATCCGATAAAATAAATGAAAAAAAAAGAACAAAAACATAGAAGAAGGAAAAAAATACGAAATACTATCTTAAAAGTCAAAAAATCTAATTTAGATTTGTTAAATAAGTTTATTAGAGTATTCAGTTGGCTTTTGCCTGGTTTGGTAATAAAAAGATGGATGATTACATCTGCAATTGGATTGATAATGTCGCTTCTTGGCATTGCAATATGGACAAATTTAAGGCCTCTTTATTGGTTGATTGAGAATTTCTTCTGGGTTATGACAAGCTTAACAAGTATATTACCCATATCATTATTAGGTCCATTTATTTTATTCCTTGGGATTTTATTAATTGGTTTAGGACAGAATCGAAGTATTAATTCTATACAACAAGCTTTAGTTCCCCAGAAAGATACATTTTTAGTAGATGCACTAAGAGTAAAAAGTAGATTAAGCAAGGGACCAAATATTGTTGCTATTGGTGGAGGGACTGGTCTCTCAACTTTGCTTAAAGGTTTGAAAAATTATAGCAGTAATATATCTGCGATTGTCTCAGTAACTGATGATGGAGGTAGTAGTGGAGTTTTACGGAAGCAATTAGGTGTACAACCCCCTGGAGACATCAGAAATTGCTTGGCAGCCTTATCAAATGAGGAACCCACATTAACAAGATTATTTCAATATAGATTTTCAAGAGGTGGTGGATTAGAAGGGC
>CAYNKY010000033.1:0-17509 GCA_964397895.1 uncultured Prochlorococcus sp. | reverse complement strand
GGAGCTCAAGGAGCTTTAAGTTTTACCAAAAGTAAAGCTAAAGTTTATGTTCCTGACGAAGAATCAAGAGTTACTTTTGATGATGTTGCTGGTGTCGATGAGGCAAAAGATGAATTAACTGAAATAGTTGATTTTCTGAAAAAGCCAGAAAGGTATTCAGAAATTGGAGCACGTATACCAAAAGGTGTTTTATTAGTAGGCCCGCCTGGAACTGGTAAAACACTTCTTTCAAAAGCAGTTGCAGGTGAAGCTGAAGTACCATTTTTTATTATCTCAGGTTCAGAATTTGTTGAATTATTCGTTGGAGCAGGAGCTGCAAGGGTTAGAGATTTATTCGAACAAGCAAAGAAAAAAGCCCCATGTATCATTTTCATCGATGAGTTAGATGCTATAGGGAAAAGCCGTTCAGGATCAATGGGTGTTGTTGGCGGAAATGATGAAAGAGAACAAACTTTAAATCAACTTTTAACAGAGATGGATGGTTTTACTGCAGCAGATAAGCCAGTTATAGTACTTGCTGCGACGAACCAACCAGAAGTCCTGGATGCAGCCTTACTACGTCCAGGTAGATTTGATAGACAGGTTTTAGTAGATAGACCAGATTTAATTGGGAGAAAAACTATCCTAGAAATTTACACGAAAAAAGTTAAGCTTGCTGAACAAATTGACTTGGATTCCATTGCACAAGCTACCAGCGGCTTTGCAGGGGCAGATCTAGCCAATATGGTTAATGAAGCTGCTTTGCTTGCTGCAAGAGGGAAAAGGACAAAAGTTGAACAACAAGATTTAAGTGAAGCTATCGAAAGAGTTGTTGCTGGACTTGAAAAAAAGAGTAGAGTACTTCAAGATGATGAAAAGAAAGTTGTTGCTTATCACGAAGTCGGACATGCAATTGTAGGCCATTTGATGCCAGGAGGTTCAAAAGTTGCCAAGATATCTATTGTACCCCGAGGGATGAGTGCTCTTGGATATACATTACAATTACCTACTGAAGAAAGATTCTTAAATTCAAAAGAGGAATTACAAGGACAAATAGCTACATTATTAGGTGGAAGATCCGCGGAAGAAATTGTATTTGGAAAAATTACAACTGGTGCTTCAAATGATTTACAAAGAGCAACAGATATAGCCGAACAAATGGTTGGCACTTTTGGAATGAGCGAAATTTTAGGGCCACTAGCATATGATAAACAAGGTGGAGGTCAATTCTTGGGTAATGGAAATAATCCTAGAAGAGCTGTAAGTGATGCAACTGCTCAAGCTATAGATAAAGAAGTAAGAGATCTTGTCGATAATGCTCATGATATGGCTTTAAAAATTCTAAGAAATAATCTTCCATTGCTTGAATCTATTTCTCAAAAAATTCTTGAAGAAGAAGTTATCGAGGGAGATGATTTAAAAGGGCTTTTATCCGAGACAAAAATGCCAGTATAATTTATAAACTTATTTAAAATTTATTAATGCAAAAGTTAAAGAAATATTATAATTCTCATTTTTTATCAAGTTTAGATTTAACTAAAGAAGAAATTTTATTAACTTTAAAATTAGCTTTGGATTTTAAAAATAATAATCTTGAATATGAATTTAAAAATAAAGTTTTAGGTTTAATTTTTAAAAAAGCCTCAACAAGAACAAGAGTAAGTTTTCATGTGGCAATGTCACGATTAGGTGGTAAAACCATAGATTTAGATCCTAGCACCTCACAAATTGGCCGAGGCGAGCCAATTGAAGATACTGCAAGGGTTCTTAGTAAATATTGTGATGCACTGGCTATAAGGACTTTTTCTCAATCCGATTTAGAAGAATATGCTAAATACTCTTCTATCCCAGTAATAAATGCGTTAACAGATTTAGAACATCCCTGCCAGGCTCTTGCAGATTTTTTGACTATTAAAGAAGAATTTCAAGATTTTAAAAATGTTGTTTTAGCTTTTATTGGTGATGGTAATAATGTTGCAAACTCTCTTCTCTTATGTGGAGCATTATTAGGAATTAAAGTAAGAATTGCATGTCCAAAAGGTTATGAGCCTGATTCTCAAATTATTAAGAAAGCAAAAGAGATTAACCAAGATAAAAATTTCTTTCAAGTCTCAGATAATCCAATTCATGCTGTAAGGGATGCAAATGTTTTATATACTGACGTTTGGTCATCTATGGGTGAAGAAGATGAGAAAGAAAAAAAAGATAAGGATTTTGAAGGCTTCATTTTAGATAATAATTTATTAAATAAGGCGAAAAAAGATGCAATTGTTCTTCATTGCTTACCTGCTTATAGAAATAAAGAGATAACTAATGAAGTCATGGAATGTAATAAAAGTAGGATATTCAATCAGGCTGAAAATAGATTATTTGTTCAACAAGCTCTTTTGGCTCATTTTCTCTCATAAAAGACTTGCAGACTCAGTGGAAAAGAGGTACAAATGTATTAGTTAGATGGTCTTAAGTGAACTCTTCCAGTGAAAATCTTACAGATGCGCAAAATGAACTTTATAGATGGATTAAGTCCTATTTGAAGGATTATCAGCATAGTCCCTCAATAAGACAAATGATGCAGGCGATGGGTTTAAAATCTCCAGCCCCAATTCAAAGCAGACTTAAACATTTACAGGAAAAAGGATATATCTCTTGGCAAGAAGGTAAAGCAAGAACTTTGCAAATTGTTGATGAGATTTTTGAGGGTATACCAGTAATGGGGTCTATTGCAGCTGGAGGATTAATAGAAACTTTTGCTGATATCCAAGAAAATTTAGATTTTTCTGATGTTTTTCAAAAAAAAGATGTATTCGCACTTACTGTTAATGGTGATTCAATGATAGATGCGTGTATAGCAAATGGAGATATGGTTTTGATGGAACCAATTCATAATTCAAATATCATTAAGAATGGAACTATTGTTAGTGCTATGGTCCCTGGTTTAGGAACGACGCTAAAATATTTTTTTAAAAAAGGAGATAAAATAATTTTAGAAGCTGCTAATGATTCTTATGAACCCATTGAATTAAATTTTGGAGAAGTTGTTATCCAAGGTAAACTTTTGGCAGTATGGAGAAAAGTTTAAAGCACTATATATAATTCTTATTGTATTAAGTAAAATATTTAACAAATGGGGTTTAAGTTTGAAGATGTAAATTGCGATTATTGTGGTTCAAATGATAATAGCTTTTTTGCAAAACAAAAAGATTTGATTCATAAAGTTGATAAAAAAGTTTTTAAAGTTGTGATTTGTAAAAATTGTGGTTTGAAATTTACTAATCCAAGGCCAACTCAAGAAACAATTCCTTATTTTTACTCTAATAAATATAGTTTTCACTCTTCTAGATCAATTTTTACGAGATTTTCTAAAATAATTATCGAAGAGCTTGTGGAATCTTTTTTAATAAAAAAAATATCTGCTTTTTTTCCTAGAAAGATAAATCGTATTTTAATTAAATTTTTAAAACCAAAAATTAAGGATCCTGTTCTTAATTATCTTTGTGTAAATCATAAAAGGTTAAATGATATAAAATTTCTCGATATTGGATGTGGTTCTGGGGTTAGTACTAATTTTTGGGGTTCAAAGAGTGCCATAATACCACTCTCTAAAAAAATAGAAGTGTTTGGAGTGGAACCCTCTTATGAGGCTCGAAAAATACTTTTAAGTAATAATATATTTACCTTTCAGGATATAAATGAATTAGATAATCATTATGAATTTGATATTATTAGGCTCAATTGGTCTTTAGAACATGTTCATTCACCTAGTAAATATTTTGAATTTATAAAGAATCGATTATCAAGGAATGGTATAGCTGTAATCTGTGTACCTAATGCTGATGGATTACTTTATAGAATTAATCCATGCGCGTTAGAACTTCCTGTTCATCTTTATCATTTTGATATTAATTCTCTTACTAACTATGCACATAAATTTAATTTAAGAATTTGTCAATATTTGACTTTTTCATATCCTGAAATGTATTTATTTGCAGAAAAAATTGGACTTATAAATAAGAAATATAATTTTAATAGTATGAATTTACAGAAAGCTTATGATTTTCAGAAATTCCATAAATGTTTAGATGATACTGGAATTGGTAATGATATTTTATTAATTCTGGAAAAAAAATAATTTATTTAGTAATTTTGTAAATATATTAATTTTATTAATTTGATTTAATTTCTTTGAATATCTTTTCTAGGTATTAATAAATTAAAGTCTTTTAAATAGTATTTAAATTAATTAACGACAAAAGTATTTTATTTGTATATTTATAGTATGGGGCCATAGCTCAGCTGGTAGAGCATCTGCATGGCATGCAGGGGGTCAGCGGTTCGAATCCGCTTGGCTCCATTAGGTATTTCGGTATTTATACCAATTAGTTTCAACGATATCCGTAGTAATCCGTTTAGGAAGAGAAATAAAGGTTATTTATGTTTAAATAAGAGTTCTGTTTGACCTAATTTATGAGGGTTAACTTTTGTATAAAGTCAATTTCTAAGAAAGTAATTTTAATTCTAAAAGTTTTAGTAAAGTCAGTATCAAAATTAATTAAATATGCATTAATTAAAATAAAAATTAAAATTTTAAAGGTATGGTATAAATTTTTCAAACTTTAGATTTACAAAATAGATAAAAAAACTAAACATCTAACTCATATATGTTAATACCATTTCCCCATTTATCCTCAAATGTTTTTACATATTTAAAACCATTTAATAATAAAATTTCTTCGTACTTTGGATAATTATAAATTAGTGTTTTCTTCTCATTAGAAGTCTCTACTATTTTTTTTATAATCGGTAAGAGGATTTCACCAGAACAGGGATTGTATAAATAATAGAAATTAAAATCATTAAATTTCTGAAAACTTCTTGCATCTTGATTAAAGATTTTTATTCTTGAATCATTTTTTTTTAAAAGTTTTTTTTACAAATATCACTAAGCTCTTCAGATATTTCAATTCCACCAATTTTTTTAAATTTATATTTTAATAAAAGATTTAGTACGCTTCCCTTCCCGCAACCAATATCCAATATTGAGTCTTTTTGAGAGATATTAAATGAATTTATAACATTAATTAAATATTTGCTTACGCTAGGCGAACATCTTGAAAAATGGTTTGGATCTAAACCTATTTTTCTGGGGCTATGGTAGTCAAGACATCATATCCAAAAAGTTTGTCTTTAAGAATTGATAATCTTCTAATTATTTTTTTTTAATTGTAGGCTTTCTTTGAACTTTCAAGATCAATAAATTAGATAATATTAAGTTTACTAGTTTTCTAGTCTTATAAATATCTAGTTAATATATTTAATTCTTTTGATGAGACTTCTGAAAGGTAAAAAGAGTTCTTTTCCCTGTATTGTAAATATTGTTATCTGTGTGAGCAGCCCTGCGAGAGAATTGCCAGAAACATTTGCAAAAAGTAGTTATAGCTCGGTTGGTGATCTACATGGCATGCAGGGAGTTGGCGGTTCAAGTCCGCTTGCTCCATTTCTCATTAATTATAGAAATGACATTGTATAGATTGCAATTTGATAAATCAAATTTGACTTGAAATCCTATTTATATGAGTTTATCAAAATAAATTTAAATAGATAATTAACGGTTATTTGAAGATTATATATAAATAATCCATATCACATAAAACTATAAATCATTAAAATTTTTTCTCCTAAATCATTAATAAAATAATCATTAGATCAAAAATTCATAAATGAGTAAACATTAATTAAATTCAAATAAATTATTTGATTAAGATAAAATCTAATACAAAAAAATTAGTTCTAATAAATCAATATATGTTTTAAAATATAGTTAGTTTAATTTTATTAATTTGGAACCAAATTTAGATTTAAGTAGTATCAGAAATTGGATGAAATTAGTCCTAGAAAATGATAAAAAAGATATTTCATGGGTTAATAAATTTGAAAAAGCTTTTAAAGAAAAATTTAATTCAAAATATGCAATTGCAGTTAATTCTGGTACTTCTGGTTTGCATGCTGCATTATTAGCTGCTGGAATAAAATCCGGGGACGAAGTTATCCAGCCACCAATAACTGTTGTAATGGATTCATATGTAACAATCCATGTAGGAGCTAAGCCAGTATATGTAGATGTTGATGAAGAAACATGGAATCTTAATATTGAGGAAATTGAGAAAGCAATTACCCCAAAGACTAAAGCAATTATTACTGTATCTTTGTATGGACTCCCTCTTCAAATGCATAAGATAATGAAGATAGCTAAAAAATATAATTTGATAGTGATTGATGATTCTGCTGAAACTTTTTTAGCCGAGTTTAATGGTTCTTTATATACTAATTTGGCTGATATAACAGTATATAGTTTTGAAAGAACAAAGCATATGACAGCTGGAAGTGAGGGTGGAATGGTAACAACCAATAATACTAAGCTTGCAGAAAAAATAAGAAAATTTGCTGGTATTGGTTATAAGGGATTAGTAGCGGATGCAGGAAGGACTTCTCTAAGTTCAGAGGTTTATCAAGATCCAAGTTATGAAAGATTTGATACTATAGGTTTTAATTACAGAATGAATGCTATCACTGCAGCTTGTGGACTTGCTCAGTTAAATATTCTCGATGAATTAGTAGATTTAAGACAAAGGATAGGAAAAAGATTTTTATCAGCTATAAAAAATTGTTCTTGGCTTATTCCACAAAGAGTTGCTCCTAATCTAACTCATACCTACTTTACCTTTGGAGTTATTTATGAGGGAGAGAGTCAAAGAAATATAAAATGGAAAGAGTTTTATAAAATGTATAAAGAGAACGATGGCGATGGTTTTTATGCTTGTTGGAAAAATCCCTACTTAGAACCATCTTTGAAAAGTAAAGAATATGGAACTCAAATTTGGGAAGAGGGTTTATGTCCAAAGGCTGAAAAAATACAAAAAAAAATAATGGCTTTTAAGACCAATTATAGAGATTACGAAATAGCCGAATATAAAATTTCTATATTAGAAAAATTGATTGATAAAATAGGAAGATAAACTAATTTTAATTAAATAAATTTACATAAATTTTTTAATCTATTTAATTCATAATCATTTTTGTTTTCTAATAATATTAAATTTTTTGCCTGTAGCTCAAATAAATAATCATTATCAAATTCATAATTTAAGTTAATTTCCTCATTATTTTTTTTTAATGATAATTTATTTTGATTGAGATCAATCAAATATTCAATATCTCCACGTATATTTTTTATTAAAATACTTCTTTCATTTGGTTGTCGCATAAATGAAATATCTGCAAATAAAGTACATCTTTCATAATTAACTTTTAATTTAGCGCTATCATATACATCTAATTTATATTTCTTGTTACTATATAAATTTTTTTTTATGTTTAGTGGAGTTCCAAAAATATTATTAAGTATATCTATTTCATGACACTCAGTTAAAATTACACCACCTCCCAAATCTTTTTGACATGCATATAGATTTCGGAAATCTTCGTAAGGATGCCAATCTGGAATGAAAGAAGATAGCTTTAAGAAACACTCATAATTTTCCTTTATACTATCTTTATTTATTTCTTCTAATACTTTTTTAATCATTGGATGAAAGAATCTTTGAAAACCTACTTTTAAAGAAAGTTTTGAATTTCTAAAATTTTTTTCTAATAAATTAAGATCTGATATCTTCGCTATTGCTGGCTTTTCAACAAATACATGAGATCCCAATTCCTTTGCAAAAAGACAATATTTAGTATGTGAAATAGTTGGTGAAGAAATTATTGTAATTTTTGGTTTTTTATTCTTTAGAAGGTCTTCATTATAAAAACTCTCAACTCTATACTTATCTTCAATTGTTGATGAATTATCAACCTGGAAGTTTGGCTTAAGTAAAGGAGATGCATTTCTTTTCCTTAAAGCATAAAAATTGTTCTTAGGAAGAATTTTTCTTAATATTCTTAAATGCCTTTGCCCAGCTCCTCCAAGACCAATAAAGAGAACTGAATCATTTTGATTAATCATAAAGATTTATTTCTAAAGGTATTTATTTATGAGCTTGATATTATTAATAGCTGTTATCTTTGGATTTTCTCCTCTATTCGTTTCCATAGTTAACAAACCTTTATAGTTAATTTTAAGAAGAGCAGAGAAGATCTTCTTGAAATTAACACAACCATTACCTAATACAACATTTTCATTCTTGAGATTTTTATCTTTAATATGAACATGATTTATAAATTTAGAAAGATTTATTATATCTTCCCCTTGATCATTACTCAATAAGATTCTATTTCCAGTATCATATACACATCCAGCAGAGAAATTTAGAAAATCCTCCATTAAATTTTTTATCAAATCTGGTTCTGCAAGTGACTCAATTGCTATAAAAATATTTTTTTTAAAAGCATAGGGAATTATTATTTCTAAGAAATTTTGTATGAGATCTACTTTTAAATAGTTAAGATTATTGACTCCAAGGAAAGGTAATATAATAAGAGTTATATTTAATTCTGAACAAGCATCTATAAAATTTTTCGTATAGTCAAATAAATCTGATCTAATAGAAAAATTATCTTCAATTTTATTCTCAATTAAATAATCAAAGCAAACAGAGTAATTTTGTATTTTATATGCTTGACTAATTTTATTGATCTCCTCTCTCCCTTCTTTTGTCCATAGGGGATTGGAAGAATTATGATTTGTTTCAGCTAAAAGTTCAATATGATTTAATCCAATTTGTTGAGCGATTAAAAATTCTTCTTTCCATTTTCTTCCAGGGAACCATTGAAGCTCATTATTTGGAGGCTTAATAAGACGCCCTTGGCTTATACCTATTTTAAATTTATTCATTTGATTATTAAGATATAATTTTAATTTATAATACTCTTAATTAATGATCTTATTTTTTATTATAAATCTTAAATTAATAAGCTAGTCTATTTTTATTGTTAATAATTTATAAAAAAATTTAAATTTATATAACTCTTATCCCTTAAGAATTTAAATATATATAAAATTTTAAATAGAATTTTTTTTAACTAATTATCTTGGCAAAGTATTTTTTTATTTTAAATAAATTAGTTTATTTAAATGCTATTAAAATTAAAAATTTCTAAAAAGTATCTATCTTCAATAACTTGAAAATATTTCTATATATACATGTATAATAAATATTAAAGAAAATAAAAAGAAAATCATTTCTTTATAATTATTCTATGGAACAATTAATTGTTAATAATTTTACCTTACAAGAGTTAAAAGATGTATTAGATACATCTCCCTCTGCATTTATTTCTATTTCATATGGGGTAATTAATATCTTAATTGGAATGTTAATTGCAATTTTATTAAAATATACCTATGACAAATATGAATCAGTTTCTCAATTTAATCGCTCACTTTCAAATAACTTTATACCTCTTACTTTAATAACAGTATTCATTATTTCCGTTGTAAAAAGTTCATTAGCTTTATCTCTTGGTTTGGTTGGAGCACTATCTATTGTAAGATTTAGAACAGCTATAAAAGATCCGACTGAATTAATTTATTTATTTTTTTGTATAGCAATTGGTTTAGGACTAGGCGCTAATTTGGCTTTTTATACAGTATCTATATCTGCCATAATTCTTCTGGTTATTATTCTTAGGAAAATCTTTTTTAATAAAGATAAATTAATTGTAAATAATATGTTTTTAGAAATTGAGATTAATGATAACCAAAATAATTTGAGTATAATGATGAAGGAACTTACCAAATATACAAGTTTTGTTTCACTTGTTAGACATGATTATGAGAATGGAAAAAATTTAGTTTCTTTGAAAGCAACTTTTGAAAGTACCTATTTTATCGATCAATTTAAATCTTCAGAATGGTTCAAAGGTAATGTTAAATCATTCTCTTTATATGAATCAACTGGACTGATTTAGGTTATACATTTATGATAAATTCTTATAAGAAAATTGATAATAAAAAAAAATTATTAAATTTAAAATCTCTAACATTTCCATTATTAATTTTTTCTCAATTAGTTTTTATTAGTTTTTGTTTATATCTTGGAGGAGGTCTATATAGAAGTGGAGTTTTATCCTATTGGAAAGATGATCTCAATAAAGTCACAAAGGATATTAGAAATAATTTTGCTTCAATTTTTTTATCAGATCTACCTAAATACAAAATAAATTTAGATTTTGTAAATTTAAGAAAATTACAAATATCTAAATTAAATGCAATCAAATATGGAATTGGTAATTTTAATAATTCTAAATACGTTGATGGAATATTAAATATAAATAATAATCCACTGAATTATGATTTAAAAATAAGATTAAAAGGAGTAGGATTTGATAATTTTAGACATTCATCTAGTTGGTCTTTTAAAATAAAAACTAAAGAAATTTCTCCAACAATAAATAATGTTCAATATAATCTTCAGCATACAAATACTAGATCTGGGATAGTAGAATATGCTTTTCAAAAGTTCTTAAAAAGTGAAAATTTAATTTCGCATAGAATAAATTTAGTTGACTTGATTTTAAATAAAAAAAGTTTAGGAAGCTACTATATTATTGATGGTTACAGTAAATACTTTATTGAAGCTAACAAAAGAAGAGAAGGTCTAATATTTGAATACGATAAATCAAATTTTGTTGAACATTTATCTTTTATATCAAAAGATAAAAGGATTTTTAAAGAATTCTTACCTGATACATTTAAAACATCTGAGGTTCGGACTTTAAAAGGAACTAAACCAGAAAAGTTCCCAGAATTAAAATCATTTGGTGAGAATCAATTAAGATCCTTTCAATCAGGAGAATTAAATTTTTCTGAAGCTTTTGAATATAAAGATGCAGCAAAAATAATTGCTATAAGAGCAATCTTTGGAAGCACAGAGCTTGATTGGAGAGATATGAAATTTTATCTTAATCCTATAACAATGAAACTTGAATTAATTTCTAGAGAAATTCATACACCAGGAGGAGATGGAACAATAACTTATCCTCAGAATTGGTGGTACATTGATCCTAATAAACCTTTGTTAGATGAAACAGATTTTATAAGTAAATTGAATAAAGATCGAGAGTTTATGAAATCATATGTAAGTTCTTTAAATTATTATTCAAAAAAAGAAGTTTTGGATAAGTTATTTAATATTAATAATGATATTTTTATTCTTGATAACAAAATTAATAACTTCACAAAATCAAAACTAAATAGAAAGGCTATATATCGGAATGCAAATTTTATAAGAGAAGAACTTAATAAAAAAAATAAATTAAATATTTTTAATGCAATTCATTTCATTGAAAATGGAGATTCATTTATTAAATTATTCGTAACAAACCTTATTAATTTTCCCATTGAAATAGATTGTATTTCTTCTAAAAATAATATGAGATTTTGCTTAAAAGATAAAATTATTTATCCAAATAAAAATAAACCTCAAGAATTAGTATTTATAAGTAATAATAAAAATAATCCTTCTATAAATAATGAAAATATTCCATTAAAAATTAGTTATAATGTTTTTGGATTAGAAGATAAATATTCAAAACAAATTTCTCTAGTTAAAAATATAGATTCTGATAAAGTAGATTTTTATAACATTAAAGATTTATCTAAAGAAGAGACTTCTTTTAGTATTATTGATTTTGATAAAAAGCTTATAACTTTTACAAAAACAAATTTAATTTTAAATCAACCATATTTGATACCTTCTGAATTTAAATTAGTTATTAATAATAAAAAACAAAAAATATTCTTTAATAATAATTCCTTTTTGCTTGTTAAAGGTGGTATAGAAATAGTTGGTGATAAAAATTATCCTATTTATTTTTCTGCAATAGATGGAAGTAGTGGAGGTATTATAATTATGAATAGTAAATATAATTCATTAATAAATCATGCTGAATTTAATAAATTATCAGTTCCTGAAAGTCCTTATAAAAATATAACAGGTGCATTAACAATATATAATAGTCCAATTTCAATACTAAATTCAAAATTTAAATATAATAAAGATGGAGATGACTATATAAATGCTATTCGATCAGAAGTACAAATGAGTAATTTAACTTTTAATAATGTTTTAGCTGATGCTATTGATTTGGATTTCTGCAAAGGTTTTATATCAAATTTAAAATTTATAGAGATTAATAATGATGCTATTGACTTTTCTGGTTCTAAAGTAGAAGTAAAGAATATATTTGCAAGTTATGTTAAAGATAAAGTAATTAGTGCAGGTGAAGAATCATTTATTAATATAATTAATTTAGAAGCTGAGAATTCAAACACAGTTATAGCATCTAAAGATTCTTCAATAGTAAAAGTAAAAGATATTAATTCAAAAAACAATCAAACTGTATTTGCGGCATATAATAAGAAGCCTGAATTTAAAGGAGGGATAATTTATACCAATTTAAAACCAATTTCAGATTTGGAAGTTTTAAAAGACAAAATTTCAAATATTTTATATGAATATGAATTATGAATCTAATTAAACTAAGAAACTTCTTTATTTTAATTATCCTAAATTTATGTATCTTCAATAATATTAATTCTTATGCAAAAGAAAACAATATCAAATCTGTAATGGTTGGTCATCTTTATCCAGTTATGAAAAATAAAAAAATATTAAAAAAGTTATTTTCAAAGATTAATAAGATAAATCCAGATTATATTTTTGTTCTTGGCGACTCAAATTTAGATCAATTAAAAACTATCAAAATGTGGAAGAACAAATTCGGCGACATCGTATATTTTATTCCAGGTAATAATGAAATCAAGGATGGTACTTTAAATGAATATAAAACAAATGTAGGTTATATACAGAAAAGAGTTGAGACAAAGTTTATTAATTTTTTAATTATTAATTCAAATGATAAAGTTGAAAATATTAATACTTTTATTAAAAATAATATGATTTTAAATAAAGAAAAACAAAACATATTACTTGTTCATCATAGGATTTGGGATGATGCTTTAACAAGTTTCAAACCATATGAACATAATAAGAGTTTTTATTTTAATGAAATTTATCCAAATATTAAAAATAATATATATGCTATTTTTGCAGGTGATTCAAAACATCAGTATTTCTATGATTATGTAAAAACTAGTGGTAATCAAAATATGAATAATATTTTTTGGCTTGATAGAGTTGGAAATATTAATTGCTATTCGATTGGAACTGGTTTGGGAAAACCAAGGCTTGGCTTTATTGAATTAGTTTCAAATAAAGAATATCCAGCAATAGTTATACCGCATCATATAAATACAGAATTTGATGGTCCTATACCTATTTCTAGAATCATTAAACATCCTGATAGCATTAATCCAAGTCAAATAAACTTTAAGGATTCAATAAGTATTAGCAATAAAATAATATATAATTATGAAAAATATCGAAAATATTTTTCTAAACCTTTTTATATTTTTCTAGGTATCCTTATTGCTTTATTTTTAACAAAATTTAATTCATTTTTAAAGAGTTAATATTATGAAAGAAATAATTTGGAGATATGAAAGGAAATATTTAGTTTCTGCTTATGAGCGCATTCAAATTGAAGCTTTAATAAAGCAAAATAAATTTCTTTTTAGAGAGATATTTCAAAAAAGAAAAATAAGAAGTTTATATTTTGATGATTTAAATTATGGATCTCTGGTAGATAATTTAAACGGTTTATCAGATAGAAAAAAATACAGGTTAAGGTGGTATGGTGAAACTTTTGAAGAAATTAATAATCCTCAATTTGAGATAAAAATTAAGAAAAATCTAAATAATAGAAAAAAAATATGGATATTAAAAAATATTCACTTCGATAAAGATGATAATCAAAATTCAATTTTAAGAAAGACTCTTAAATCTATTATTAATCCAGAATTAAAATTTTATTTAAGAAATCTAAAGCCAATTACTTTTGTGGAGTATGATAGAAGATATTTTCAAAGTATATGTGGAAAAATTAGAATAACTTTTGATAATAATTTAGTTTATAGAAATGCATCTAATCCTATTATTAAAAACACTAATATTAAATATGAAGTAATCGAAATAAAATACAAATCAGAAAATGACGATATATTTCTTAAATTTGCTCCAACTTTTTTTAAGAAATATTCTAGAAATTCGAAATATATAAATTCTTTAACAGAACTTTCAATTTTATAATTGATATAAAATATTATTAATTTTTATATATGAATCTGGATATTATTTGGCTTAGATTTTTGTATCCATCTTCATCTAAATGTCCTCTCTTGCTTTTATTTATTTTCTTTAAGTCTATTTTCTTACAATTAATCTCAAATCTATTGCAAAGTGAATTTACTTTATCTTCAGTATTCTGCATTAAATCTTTTGATTTATGTTTATGGTTTGTTAGTAAAACTATATTTAATTCGAAATTTTCTTTTCTTGATAAATTGACGATTTTCTCGAATACTTTACCAAAATCAATCAAGGAATTCAGTTCAGTAATTGAACCTGAATCAAGATAATCACCTTTTCTGCCAATTCGCTTATTTTTATAAGGATTTTTAAATACAATATTGAAGAATTGATCAAATTTTATATTTGATAATTCAATTTCTTTAAAGTAATTAATATGATAATTATCTTGAAGGTAGTTTTTCAAAATACTAGGCTTTTCATAAGATAAATCAATAAGGTCATTACCTGTAAAAATGACCCAAATCAATTTACTTTGTTTATTGAAATTTAGTTTTCCATGATCTCTATATGCTAAGACTTCTCGAAGAAGTCCTAATTGAAATAAAGGACCACTTCCTGATCTTCCTAAATTAAGAACATTATTATTATTTATTTTTGCTAATTGCGATGAAATATCAAAAGGTTTATTAACACATGCTCCCTCTACATAACTATCTCCTAAAACAATTAGGTCTATTTCTTTCTGAAGGTTCTGTAAACTTACCTCCCTTAAACCAATATTATTAGTTTTAAATTTAATTAGTCCTGAACCTTCATCGCAAAAAACTATTTCTGAGTTACTAGGATGACTGAACCAATAATTTTTGTCATCTATAAGATGTGTTCTAGGATCATATAAATATGACGGATATATATTTTTTTTATCTTCTTTTCTTAACTTGATAATTTCTTCAATTCTATTATTACTAGTATTTTTATTCTCTAAATAATTTGAAATAAGTGTCTTAATACTACTTTTATGCTTTTTATAACTATTAAAACTGATATAGTATCCAGATAAAATTTCAATAGAAACTAATAATGAAAGAAATACAAAAGTATTTATGTAAATAATTCTAAGAATATTTTTTTTAGGCATCAAAATAAGGTGTATATAAATGGTGCAATTATTGATCCTTGAGTAACGATTAAAAGTGTTCCCATGAATACTATTACAAGAATTAATGGAGCAAGCCAATATTTCTTTCTGATTTTTAGAAAATCATAAAGATCTTTTAATAGCTCTGTAAATTCATTCATAATTAAAATATTTTTGTTAAATCTACTATATTATTTTGATTATTTACTCTATGAGATTTAACATTTAACTTCTTTGTTTTTAAAGGATCATAACCAAATATCTTCATTAATAGTGATATTGGTATAAGTACTGTAATGAATATAAATCCTAGTATAATTTTGGAATTAAACCTTCCGAGAAAGTGACCTAAGGCAAACCAATTCTTATAAAAAAAAGCAAGTTTACTAGGTAAAAAGACACCAAAAATTATAAATATTAAACCTATCCAGATAGTCCAATATCTTAAATTATGAGAAAATATATAAGGTAATATGAATCCTATTATTAAAGGGAAAGAAACTCCAATAATCAAACCGAATTCTCTATATTTTTTTATAATATTAGTTGACTTCATTTTTTAATCTAATTCAAATTCTTTCTTCCATGATTCGTCTTTTTTAATATTTCTTTGATCAGATTTATATAGAAGTTGATTCTCCAGAACTAATATATCCATTTCAGTTCTCATAAAACATTTATATGCATCTTCAGGAGAACAAACAATTGGCTCTCCTCTTACATTAAATGATGTATTTATTAAGAGAGGACATCCAGTTTTATCCTTAAATTTTTTTATAAGATTATAAAAACGATTATTAGTACTTGAATTTACGGTTTGAACTCTTGCTGAATAATCAATATGTGTAACAGCAGGAATAGTAGATCTTGCAAAATTTAATTTCTTGATACCAAATTCTTTTTTCTGTTGGTTATCCATTTCGAAACAATTATCATTATTTACTCCCGCAACAAGAAGCATATAAGGGCTTTTTGTATCTAATTTAAATTGATTAGATACATCTTCTTCAAGTATTGCGGGAGCAAATGGTCTAAAACTTTCTCTATACTTAATTTTTAAATTCATAATACTCTGCATTTGTTTATTACGAGGATCACCTATTATAGATCTTGCCCCTAAAGCTCTAGGTCCAAACTCCATTGGACCATTAAACCACCCTATAACTTTACCCTTGATAAGATTTGTTGTTAACTCTTCAAATAAATCTGAATCATCTAAAGTATTATAAGTTGCTTTGATATCTTCTAAATATTTTTTTATTTCTAAGTTAGAGAATTTGGGTCCTAAATAAGCTCCTTTCATAGAATCTTGAGAATTAATTACACGCTCATTATTTGAATATTGATAATAAGCTAATAAAGCAGATCCTATAGCTGTGCCAGCATCGCCACTAGCAGGCTGAATCCAAATATTTTCAAATATCTTTTTTTCAAGAAGTTTACCGTTCGCTACACAATTTAAGGCTACTCCGCCTGCCAAGCAAAGGTTTTTCTGACCTGTTTCTTTCTTAATAGTTTGGGCTAACAATAAAACAATTTCCTCTGTAACCTGCTGGATTGAGGCGGCAATATCCATATGAAATTGTAGTATCTCAGATTCTCTTTTTCTAGGAGGATGTCCAAATAATTTATTAAATTTTGTACTAGTCATTCTTAATCCTCTATGAAATTTAAAATATTGCATATCTAATTTAAATGTCCCATCCTTTTTTATATCAATTAAATTATCTTTAATCAGACTTACATACTTTGGTTCTCCATATGGAGCTAATCCCATTAACTTATATTCACCTGAATTAACTTTGAATCCACAATAGTATGTAAATGAAGAATAAAGTAAGCCTAGTGAGTGAGGGAAATTAATTTCCCATAATGGTTTAATTCCTTTATTTTGGCCTAACCATGCAGAAGTAGTGGCCCATTCACCCACTCCATCCAGGCAAAGTATTGCAGAATCCTTAAAAGGACTTGGAAAGAATGCTGAAGCTGCATGAGATAAATGATGTTCAGAGAATAAAAGTTGAGGCAAAGAAAAATTTTTTTCTCTTTTCTCTGAAATAACTTTTTGTATATCTATTAATTGTTTCTTTATATCAGATTTTAAAAATAATTTTTGCTTAATCCAAACTTGCATAGCAGGTATGAAAGAACTTAATCCTCTAGGAGCAGAAGCTAGATACGTTTCTAAAAGACGTTCAAAAGTTAATAAAGGTTTTTCATAATAAATTATTTTATCTATATC
>CAYNKY010000032.1:0-17623 GCA_964397895.1 uncultured Prochlorococcus sp. | reverse complement strand
AACGTGATTACTGAATTCATGAGTGACAACACTCCTGAGTCAAATCAAGACTCTGGCTCCGAAACTCAATCTGAAAATAAAAGCTTTTCAGATAAATATTCCGATGTAATGGGAAAAATCAATGAAACGATTGGAAATGTTGATTGGACTCAAATGGGGAAATACGGTAAAGCTGCCGGTATTATTGCTGTTGTTGTAATAGCTCAAATAATAATAAAGGTTATCATTGACACCATTAATTTTTTCCCAATTATCCCTGGCCTTTTGGAACTATTAGGGGTAATTGTTGTTGGTCAATGGAGTTGGCAGAATCTCCGAACGAGTGAAAATAGAGAAGCCGTCTTGGATAAACTACAAAATCTCAAAAAAACATATTTGGGGTGAATCTTACATCCTTAAGATTTCCTTTGCATATTCATATGTTTGTTGTAAATATGATCCGCCGAACATATTTGTATGATTTAAAATATGATAAAAATTATAAATTTTAATTCTATTTTCAAATCCTTTCTTGTTTTTTAAAATTTTATAATACTCATTGTAAAAATCCTTACTAAATCCACCAAATAATTTTGTCATTGCAATATCAATTTCACTATCTGCCCACCAGCAAGCTGGATCAAATATGATCCCTTTACCCAATTTAGATATCGCTTTATTCCCGCTCCATAGATCACCATGAATTAAAGAACAAAAAGGTTTATGATCTTTCAGCAAGAATTTAATTTTATTGGTTATTTTTTGCTTTAAAGTATCATTGATCAGTCCATCTTTTAAGATTGCTAGTTGGGGTTTGATTCTTAGGTTAATAAAGCAATCTGACCAATTTGTCTCCCAACCTTCTATTTGATCAATAGTTCCAATATACCCTTTTTGCGCATAACCATAATTATTTTTATTTGCATCATTTGATTGTATATGCATCTCTGCGAGTCCTCTGCCAAGTTTTTTATGGTCTTTATTATTCATGTCAATCCATTCCATAATTAATATTTCACTATTATTAATTTCAAAATATTTAATTACTTCTGGAATTATGAGGTTTTCATAATTTATAAATCTTCTTAAATCATTCAAACAATGTTCCTCGAACTTTAGAAATTTTTTCGCCTTAATATTTTTCTTAATAAAGTAACTTGAATCTTTAAATTCTAATCTCCAGGATTGATGAATATTTCCTCCGTATATTTGAGAGATATTTTTTGGAGAAGATTTCCCTAAATGATTACAAATTTCGCTAAGTTCATTATTAGATAAAATGTTCATTTTGCAAAGTAAAACAGATGTTCTAATAGTTGGAGCTGGTATAGCGGGGCTAACTTCTGCAGCAATTTTATCAAAGATTGGCCTTTCAGTAGCACTAATTGAATCTCATACCCAGTCAGGAGGCTGTGCAGGAACTTTTAAGAGAAAAGGTTACATATTTGATGTGGGAGCTACGCAAGTTGCTGGATTGGAGCAAGATGGAATACACACAAGGATATTTAATTTTTTAGGCATTGATTCTCCTGCTGGAAAAATTCTAGATCCTTCTTGCATTGTAGATTTAAATGATGGTAGGGATCCAATACATATTTGGTATGAACACAAAAATTGGATTACTGAAAGAGAAAAACAATTTCCTGGGAGTCAAAAATTCTGGAAACTATGCTCTTTAATTCACCAAAGTAATTGGAAATTTGCTAATAATGCCCCTGTAATACCTCCAAGAAATTTTTGGGATTTTTCCCAATTAGTAAAAGCGTTGACACCTCAAAATTTACTAGCTTCAGTTTTACTGAAATCATCGATGTTTGATCTCTTGAAGTTATGCGGATCAGATAAAAATGAGAGATTAATAAAATTTTTAAATATGCAATTAAAGCTTTACTCTCAAGAAGATGTATATCATACTGCCGCTTTATATGGATGCACAGTATTGCAAATGTCTCAAAATCCCCATGGGTTATGGCATTTGGATAAATCAATGCAAGAGTTAAGCTCTTCTTTAGAGAAATCACTAAGAAAAACAAATGCAGATATATTTTTTAGTCAAAAAGTAAATGCTTTAATATACGATAATTCCAATAAATTATGGAATGTAAATACTATAAAAGGGACAAAAGAAATAACATATTCTGCGTCTCATGTTATTTATACTCCTCCACCTCAAGGATTAATGCAACTTTTAGTTGATAGTCCTGATATATATAAAAATTATATTAATAGGTTACGAAGACTGCCTAATCCCAGTGGGGCCTTGGTTTTTTATTCTGCAATTAATAAGCAAAATCTGAAAAGTGTAATTTCTAATCATTATCAATTTGCAGATGATGATCTAGGGTCACTTTTTATCTCTTTAAGTAATGAAGGGGATGGTAGAGCACCAATCGGAGAAATTACCTTAATTGCTAGTATCTTTACAAAAACAAAAGAGTGGATTGGCTTAGACAAAGATTCTTATATTTTAAAGAAAAAAGATTATTTCGAAAAAATTTCCAATGTGATCCAGAAAAAATTACAAATCTCCCCAGATAAATGGCTTCATAGAGAATTATCAACTCCTTTATCTTTTGAAAAATGGACTAATAGACCAAATGGTGTAGTGGGAGGACTGGGACAAAGTCCCAATGTATTTGGACTGTTTGGGTTGTCTAGTCGTACTCCTTTTAAGGGATTATGGTTGTCTGGAGATTCTATCTATCCTGGCGAAGGTACAGCTGGAGTAAGCCAATCAGCTTTGATGGTATCGAGGCAGATACTTGCTTCAGAAGGTATAAATAACTTTAATATATAGGTTCCTTTGATAAGAAATTATTTCTCTTATGTTTAGAGTTCTCCAATTCTTTTTTTAACAAATCCCAATTCTCATTTTGGATATGATTCTCTATCTCACAAATGTTTGCTTTAAACATATCCAATGCCTTTAATATATTAACTTTATTATTCTTAGCTAGATCTATTCCTAATTCAGGATTGCCTCCTCCAACTCTAGAAGTATCTCTAAAACCTGATGCTGCAATGTTAAACGATAACTTAATTAACTCTTGATCATCTATTGAAGAAGCAGTTTTAATTAAAGATGATGCTAAATAAATAGGTAGATGAGAAATTAATGATACAGCTTGATCATGTATAGCTGGTGAACTTAAGCAAATTTCACAACCTAGAGAAGTAACAAGATCTGAAAGTTTATCAAGAGAATTTGGATTTGTTTTTTTTGTTGGAGTTATTATCCATTTTGAATTATCAAAAAGACTCTTAAACCCAGCATTAACTCCTCTCTGTTCAGTTCCTGCCATTGGATGCGATCCAATAAATAAAGGATGAATGTTCTCCCAAATTTTGATAATGGGATCTTTTATAGAACCCACGTCAGTTACAATAGCTCCTTTAGGTATTGCTTCTATAAGTTTCGGTGATGGGTTTATTAAATCTTTAATTGGTAAAGCTAAAATTATTAAAGAACATTCTTTTAATATTTTTAATTCGGGACTTATAAATTGAGCTAAATTTCTTTCTTTGGCTTTTGTCGCATTTAAATTGTTATTTGTAACACCATAAATAATGTGATTTAAACTTTGAAGTTTTAAACCTAGAGAACCTCCAATAAGTCCCAAACCAACAATGCCAATATTCATTCTAAGTACGAATAAAAAAACCTTTTACTCTATTGATAACAACATTTCTTATATTAAGTTCATATTTTAAAAAAAATATTGATAAATGCTAGAAGAGAATACACACAAACATATTAAGAGATTAACTAAATATCAATCTATAGACTGGGAACACAAATATTCTTTTGGAAGAATTATTGCTCGTTTTTTGAGGAAGAGAGAAAATCTATTAATAAATTCAGAAATTCTTTTAACAGATAAATGGTATGTATTGGTGTTAATTCCATTACTTTTAAATGAAGAAAATTCAAATTTTGTAATTAATCCAAATCAAATTCAATTTATAAAAGAAAAATCTTTAACAATAATGCGGGATTTTGGATTTCAATTTTCACTAAAATCTAATGAAATTATATGTCCAAATCATAGGGTCAACCTACTCACATTTGACGACTTATTAAATAAATTTGATAAGTCAGAATTTAATGATGAAAATCTGATCCTTACAGAAGCTCATAATATTCAAGAGAATTTAAGAGATAAACTAAGAGTTTCTCTTCATAAAAAAGATTGGTTGGTTTTTGGTAATAAATTATCACCAAAAAATAAGGATGTTATTAAATTGTACGATTCGTTTAAAAAACAATTTTTTTTAAAAGCTATCCCAAATAAAAAATATGTTTTTTTGGAAGAAATTGATAAAGAAATCTTAAAAAGGGTATTTTTAAAATACTCAATTTTTTCAGAAAAATTCTCTAAATTATATCAATCAATCTTATCTGGATGGGCATGCTGGGTAATACTTGACAAGGATAATTTTGAATGGATTCTTAATGTAGAGCCAATTGATCCTTTTGATCAGATAAAGGAATTATTATCCTCAAATAACACAATTTTTCTCTCATCATTAAGAAAAGATATTTTTGTTAGAAAATCTTTAGAAAATCATAATATCAAGATAAATTCAGCATTAAATTTTAAAAGTAGTTTTTTAGAAAAGCAAATTTTAATATATTCTCCAAAGAAAGAAATGCTTCCTAATAATCCTTTATTTGTTGAATCTATAATTGATAAATGTGTAAAGTATTCATATTTTTGCAAAGGTGTATCTACTTTCCTTTCTGATGAAAATGATCTTAAAATTAATTTAGCAACCAACTTAGCATCTATATATGGTGCAAAAGTATTGCTCGAAGAATATAAACCATTAGATGATCAATTAATATGTTCAAGTTTTGATTGGTGGATCAAGAATTGTGAATTATTCCCAATCCCTAATCAGATTTTTATTCCTATTTTACCTTTCCCAAATATGGGAGAACCTATTAATCAGATTACTGTTTCATATCTCAATAAAAAATCAAAGGATTGGTTCAAAGAATTTATCCTTCCTGAAACCCTTCAAAAGATTGAAAGAGCTGTCTTTACTCTAAGAAAGAATTCTGGAAAATTAATAATTCTTGATGGAAGAATTACAAAAAGGGATTGGGGTAGAAAAATTATTCAAATGATTCAACCTCAAAAAGAAATTAGCTGTCTGTTTCCTTTTTAGTAAGTTATGATTTATAAAAAGCTTTTAATATGGGTGAAGCGAAAAGAAGAAAAAATTTAGGAATTTCTCCACGAGTATCAGATAAAAAAGAAATTATTGATATTTCTCCAAGAATCCTTAGTTGGTTACCTTTTACTGAGAATCAAAAAAATAAATTCATTGAATTAAGTATCAGAACTGGTTGGGTTGGAATAGCTCTTTTAATTATGTTATGGATTACTGTTCGTTTTATTGGCCCCGCAGCAGGTTGGTGGACTCCTGCTGATAATCTCTAACTCTAAGCTACATTCTTTATATTATTCGTAATTATTCCATCCTCCTTATTTGAGTTTATTTGCTTCATTGAATTTGAACTAACTTCTGTTCCTTCAGTCAGTTTCTGCTTGACATTTATTTCTATTTTTTGCTTTATATCTGGATTTTGATCAAGCCAGATTATTGTATTATCTCTCCCTTGGCCTATATTATCACTTTCGTAACTATACCAAGCTCCTCTTCTGATGACTATATTCGTTTCTTCCGCTAAATCTAATAAGCATCCTGTAGTACTAATCCCTTGTCCAAATAAGATATCAAATTCTGCAATTCTGAAAGGTGGGGCTACCTTATTTTTTGCGACTTTAACTTTTGCTCTTATCCCATATTCTTCAGTACCTCTTTTGAGGGTTTGAATTCTTCTGATATCTAATCTTACTGACGAATAAAATTTGAGAGCATTACCTCCTGTGGTTGTTTCAGGATTTCCATAAGTAATACCAATCTTCAATCTTAACTGGTTGAGGAAAATTACAGTGCAACCAGATTTTCCAATATTTCCTGTAATTTTCCTCATGGCTTGGCTCATTAAGCGTGCTTGACTACCAACGACATGATCACCCATTTCCCCTTCAATTTCAGATCTTGGAGTAAGAGCTGCTACCGAGTCAACAACAACTAAATCAACCGCAGCTGATCTTATTAGCTGATCGACTATTTCTAAGGCCATCTCTCCAGTATCAGGCTGAGACACAAGCAAATTCTCTACATCTACTCCTAGAGATGCTGCATATACAGGATCTAAAGCATGTTCTGCATCTACAAATGCTGCTATACCACCATTTTTCTGAACTTCTGCAATGGCATGAAGCGTTAATGTCGTCTTACCAGAGCTCTCAGGACCATAGACTTCGACTACTCTTCCTTTTGGATATCCTCCTCCAAGAGCCAAGTCGAGAGTTAGTGCTCCTGTTGAGATTGTTTCTACTCTCATTCTGGATGCATCTCCTAATCGCATTATGGAGCCTTTCCCGAAGTTTCTTTCTATCTGTCCTAAGACGAGACTTAATGCTTTATCCTTTTCTTTCGAAAGTTGATCTTTTGATTCTTCTGCTTTTTTAGCTTCAATACTCATCTTTTTAAATTGTCAATAATTTTTATAATTTTTAAAACTAAGACTTAATTCACTTAATTTAATTTAAAAATTAATAGTACAGACGTACTCTAGCCTCTTATCTTTAATTAGCAAGTATATCTTTTAAATTTTTTAACTTTAACAATTTTATTGTTTTTGGCAAATTAATTTTATCTGTTTTTTTTAAATACCCCCATTCAGCTAGAAAACAGGGGATTTTATTTATAGCTCTATTATTATTTACATTTTCTAATGTTTTCCTCCTGTCTTCAATAAATGCTAGTATTTCTAATTCTTTTGATAATTTCGATATTATTTCTACCTTAGAACCTGACTCATAACCAAATATAAACTCAGGAGATATTTCTATCTTATTGACAATTTTTGAAGTGAATAATTTCCCTTTAGTTGAAATTATACCGATTTTAATTTTTTCACTTGCAGCTTGTTTTATAAATTCAATAACTTCTAAAAAAGGCTGATGAAGTGATATCCATTTATCAAAATTAGATGAAATTTGTAATTTTCTTGAGCTGTCAAGATAAGATTGAAGAGTTTGAGGATGCCATGAATTTTTGGATAATATTCTTCTACAATTCTCTTCATAATTTTCAAGAAATTTGTCTTTATTAGCATGATTTAGTGAATTATTTCTTTTGATAATTTCATGTGTAATAAGAACCATTTCCCATCCATATTTAACCCATGGCCTTATGTCGGTGAAGGTTTTTGAAATTGGTATTTCAATATTTTCATGTGGTAAAAATTTATTTGATTTCAAGAATTTATGACATGCAATTAATGAACTACACCAATATTCATTCATTCCATTAATGATTACTCCATCAAAATCAAATAGTATTACTTTATTCTTCAATTTTTTCAATTTAGAACTGGGCCGCTAGGATTCGAACCTAGGAATGGCGAGACCAAAACCCGCTGCCTTACCACTTGGCGACGGCCCATCGCATCTATATTTTAGTATATTTGAAGATCTTTTACTATCTAGAAATTATTAAATTCTTTATCAATTTTTCCATGGGTTAAGTAATGATTTAGCTTTTTTGATAGCTAAATCCATCTTTTCAGGATTCTCATATATTTTTTGATTTAATTTAAACGTATCTTCGATTATTGGTTGGACTAATTTTCTCGCAACGCTACCAAAAGCTATTCCATCAGGAATTTGATGCTTATTTAGGAATTTATAAGTATTTCCATTAGTTCCTCCTGCTAATTGAATTAGTCCTGGAGGGAGAAGAGATTGCATATTACTCCAAAGTTTAACTGCTGCTTTAGCTGTAGTAGCAGCTATATCTCCAGACATAGGTCTACCATCTAATTGCCATATTAGTTGAACTTTATGCTCAGATAAGATTTCATATCTTTCCCAAAAAGCATTTGCAAGATCTTTGGGATTTGCATTTGATTGAGTCAATCCGCAACTTACAGATATTTTTTTTAGTTTCACATTAGATTCTTTTATTATATTTGAGACTTTTTGGAATGCATCTTTTCGGTCAATTTCTGTATGTATTTCAACTGCATCAGGTTGAATTGTTTGGAGTATTTCTTTTAAAGAATATTGAGATAATTTAAATTCATATTCGGAAATTAAATTAAGCGGGCAACTGGAAATACATCTTCCGCATCCATAGCATTTGTTTTTACTAACTCCAAGTTCGCTAATAGCAAATGTAGGACAAATTTTTTCACAAGGTCTGCTGCAATTTGGCGGGCATTTTAAAGGATCAAATTTTGCTTTTCTGAAATGTATATCTTTTCCATCACTAATACTTATCATTAGACCAGGATCTTTCCCAAATACTTTTTTAGACCAACTTATACCACTTCTTGCTGCCTTTACTACTGATGGGTCAGCCGCAACATCTATATAATCTACTCCTGCTGCAGAATAAATTGCACAAAGATCTTCTATGGAAACGGTATCCTCATTACTAGCTCCGCAGATTAATTTTACCCATTTGTTTGTTTTAGATTCTTTTTTTGGAAGATGTGTCAATTCTAAAATTTTTCAACTTTAAAATTCATTAATAATATATTTTCCTAAAGATTGCCATTGAAGTTTTCTAGAACCTCCCATTTCTACAACAATTTTTAATGAATCATTATCATTTGACATTTTGATTAGACTTGCTAATTCAGATTGAGATAATACTTGTCCTTCAATTAACCAGAGTAATTTCTTTTTATCATTATCATTAAATAATTCAGCAGCTACAGGAATTACTTGCTGTACTTCTCCTAGAGCACCATTCCTTCCTATATTTTGATGACCTAGGTGTGGAGGCCTAATTCCATGTAACTTAAGTAAGAAAACTTCTGGATCTCCTAATCCTCGAGCTGAGGTTATGAATGTTTTAAATCCTTTTGCACGCATCCTACGCAGCAGGCGTGTTTCACAACCTCCTTCTAGAGGGGCGAATATAGCTAAACATCCATGCTTATAAAGATCATCATGAAATTTTTCACCTGAGAGCAATAAGGGCATAAATTTTTTTAATTTGTTTATATATTATTTCATTAATGTGGGACTTGATGATGTAGAATAAAATTTGATAATTTTTTAAGCTCGATCACTAGCCGAGCCTCTAATAAATTTTCACTTTTAGCGATTGCGTTAAAAGAATGGTTTGGATAATTCCATAGAGAAACTATCTAGTAACAGATAAGTCTCAGCCACAATGCTTAGTTTTTTCTATTAGCTGGTTCCTTCATCTAAGGTTCTAAGATAATTAAATTAAAAATTAATAATCAAGCTAGTTCATAAAATCAAATGTCAATTGGAATTTTAGGAAAAAAATTGGGAATGTCCCAATTATTTGATGAACAAGGTAATGCTGTTCCTGTGACCTTAATACAAGCCGGTCCTTGTAAAGTCACACAATTAAAAACAAATTCAATGGATGGTTATACAGCTGTTCAGATAGGTTTTGGTGTAACGAGAGATAAATTACTCAATAAGCCACAAAAAGGGCATCTCTCTAAATCAGGGGATCATTTACTTAAATATCTCAAGGAATATAGAGTTGATGAAATTTCTAAGTATGAAGTTGGAAGTACAATAACTGTCAAAAACTTTGAGGTAGGGCAGAAGGTTGATGTTAGCGGTAAATCTATGGGAAGAGGGTTTTCAGGTTATCAAAAAAGGCATGGTTTCAGTAGAGGACCTATGAGTCATGGATCTAAAAATCATAGGCAACCAGGATCTACTGGTGCTGGTACTACCCCTGGAAGGATTTATCCTGGGAAAAGAATGGCAGGAAGATATGGTGGTAAGAATATTACTACTAAAGGTTTAATAGTCGTTAAGGTTGATGATGACAAAAATCTTATTATTGTCAAAGGTTCAGTGCCTGGTAAGCCAGGTTCAATTTTAAATATTAAACCAAATATTAGAGTTGGTTTCGAAGGAGGTAATAAATCATGAAAACTTTTGAATCGTTAAAATGGGATGGCAAGAAAAGCGGAAAAATTTCTTTAGATCTTAAGGTCGCGAAAGAATCTTCTGCAGGAGACTTAATCCACAGAGCTGTTTTAAGACAACTTGCAAATAAGAGACAAGGCACTTCTTCAACTCTTACTAGAGCAGAAGTCAGGGGTGGTGGTAGAAAACCATATAAACAAAAGGGTACAGGAAGAGCTAGACAAGGTTCTATTCGTACACCACTAAGACCAGGTGGAGGAATTATATTTGGACCTAAACCTCGTTCATATACTCTCGATATGAATAGAAAAGAAAGGAGATTAGCATTACGTACTGCTTTAATGTCAAGAGTTTCTGATATAAAAATTGTTGAAGATTTTGGGTCTACTATTAATTCTCCTAAAACAAGGGAAATAATTGATGGATTAATACGCTTAGGAATAGATAAATCAAAGAAGATATTAATTATTCTTCATGAACCTTCATTAAATATAAAAAGATCCATTCAAAATATTGGTAATGTCAAACTTATTTTGGCTAATCAACTTAATGTTTTTGATATCTTAAATGCTAATCAAATCGTTATAGGTAATTCAGCGGTTGAAAAAATTCAGGAGGTCTACAGCTAATGACAAAACTATTTAAAACCCGCTTGGCTGATGTTATTCGTAAGCCAATAATTACAGAAAAGGCCACAAATGCTATTGAACAAAATAAATATACTTTTGAAGTTGATCATAGAGCAGCTAAACCAGATATTAAAGCTGCAGTTGAGTCTATGTTTAATGTTAAAGTTATTGGAATAAACACTATGAATCCTCCAAGAAGAACAAGAAGAGTTGGTAAATTTGCGGGAAAACGTTCCCAAATAAAAAAAGCAATTGTTCGTCTCGCTGATGGCGATAAAATCCAACTTTTTCCTGAGGCATAAAAATTATTATTATGGCAATTCGTAAATTCAGACCTTACACCCCAGGAACTAGGCAAAGAGTAGTTACCACTTTTAGTGAAATTACAGAAAGAAAGCCTGAAAGATCACTTGTGATTTCCAAACATAGATCTAAAGGTAGAAATAATAGAGGGGTAATCACATGTAGGCATCGCGGTGGAGGCCACAAAAGGCAATACAGAATAGTTGATTTTAAACGTGATAAAAGAAATATTAGCGCTAAAGTTGCTGCTATTCATTATGATCCTCATAGAAATGCGAGATTAGCACTTTTATTTTACGAAGATGGAGAAAAGAGATATATCATTGCCCCTGCTGGAGTCAATGTTGGTCAAAAAGTAATAGCAGGAGAATCAGTACCTATTGAAAGCGGTAACGCAATGCCACTTGCAGTCATGCCTCTTGGATCAAGTGTTCACTGTGTTGAATTATATGCTGGGAGAGGAGCTCAGATGGTGCGAACTGCAGGGGCAAGTGCACAAGTCGTTGCTAAGGAAGGAGACTATGTTGCACTTAAATTACCCTCTACAGAAGTTAGACTTGTTAGGAAAGAATGCTATGCAACTTTAGGAGAAGTTGGTAATTCTGAAATTAGAAATACTAGCTTAGGTAAAGCTGGAAGGCAAAGATGGTTAGGGAGGAGACCGCAAGTTAGGGGTAGTGTTATGAACCCGTGTGATCATCCACATGGGGGAGGTGAAGGTAAAGCTCCTATTGGAAGAGCTGGGCCTGTTACGCCTTGGGGTAAGCCTGCATTAGGATTAAAGACTCGTAAAAAGAACAAGCCAAGTAATAAGTTAGTTCTTAGGAAAAGACGTAAGGTATCCAAGAGAAGTAGAGGGGGTAGAGATTCATGATTTTATTACTTTCTAAATTTGATTTTTAATTATGGGACGTTCACTTAAAAAAGGACCTTTTATTTCTGATAGTCTTCTCAGAAAGGTTGAAAAACAAAATGATGATAACGATAAGTCAGTCATCAAAACATGGTCAAGATCTTCAACTATTCTTCCAGTGATGATTGGCCATACTATTGCAGTGCATAATGGCAAATCACATATCCCAGTTTTTATAACTGAGCAAATGGTAGGTCATAAACTAGGGGAATTTGCACCAACAAGGACCTATAGAGGTCATATTAGAGACAAAAAAGGAGCAAGGTAATGACGAATTCACAAGTAAAATTTAAAACAGCAACAGCTCATGGTAACTACGTTAGGGGCTCTGCTTCTAAAGTCAGAAGAGTGCTTGATCAAATAAGAGGTAAATCTTATCGAGATGCATTAATCATGTTGGAATTTATGCCTTATAGATCTACAGAACCAATTACCAAGGTATTAAGATCAGCTGTAGCCAACGCAGAGCATAATTTAGGCATGGATCCTTCTTCTTTGTTTATTAATATTGCTTTTGCAGGAAATGGTCCTGTCATGAAGAGATATCGACCAAGGGCTCAAGGTAGGGCATTTGCAATTAAAAAACAAACTTGCCATATAACTATTTCAGTTCAATCGCAAACTGAAAAAACTAATTCGGAGGTACAAAAATAATGGGACATAAGATTAATCCCTCAGGTTTAAGATTAGGTATTACCCAAGAGCATCGCTCGAAATGGTATGCTTCTTCAAAAACTTATCCATTACTTCTACAAGAAGATCATAAAATTCGTTCATTTATTCAAAAGAAATATGGATCAGCTGGTATAAGCGATGTTTTAATTTCTAGGAAGGCAGATCAATTAGAACTTGAATTAAAAACCGCAAGACCTGGAGTAATTGTTGGGAGACAAGGCAGTGGAATAGAAGAATTAAGATCGGGCATTCAAAAAACTATTGGTGATAGAACTAGACAAGTTAGAATTAATGTAGTTGAAGTTGAAAGAGTAGATGCAGATGCTTTTTTACTCGCTGAATATATCTCCCAACAATTAGAAAAAAGGGTTGCCTTTAGGAGAACAATAAGAATGGCATTACAAAGGGCTCAAAGAGCGGGTGTCTTGGGATTAAAAATTCAAGTAGGAGGTAGACTAAATGGAGCAGAAATAGCTCGAACTGAATGGACTAGAGAGGGTAGAGTACCACTTCACACTTTACGAGCTGAAATTGATTATGCTACGCGTGAAGCTAATACAACATATGGTGTCTTGGGTATTAAAGTTTGGGTCTTTAAAGGAGAGGTTCTTTCTAAAGAAGAGCAGGCCATTCCTGTAGGCGCAACTCCCAAGAGAAAAGGTGGAAGAGCTACTCAGCAATTCGAGGATCGCTCGAATGAGAATTCATAGGAGGTTTTTCAATGCTTAGCCCTAAACGTACAAAATTCAGAAAGCAACATCGAGGTCGAATGAGAGGAGTTGCTACCAGAGGGAATACAATTGCTTTTGGGCAATTTGCGCTCCAAGCACAAGATTGTGGATGGGTAACTTCTCGTCAAATTGAAGCTAGCAGGAGAGCAATGACGAGATATATAAAGAGAGGTGGTAAAATTTGGATACGTATTTTCCCAGATAAACCTGTCACTATGAGACCTGCTGAAACAAGAATGGGTTCTGGAAAAGGTAATCCAGAATTTTGGGTTGCAGTAGTAAAGCCTGGAAGAATTTTATTTGAAATGGGCGGGGATGAAATAACAGAAGAAACTGCGAGAGAAGCAATGAGACTTGCACAATATAAGTTACCAGTAAAAACTAAATTTATTTCAAGAGATCAATCCGTAGAAGGAAAATCTAATGAACAAGAAAATTTTGAAAGTAAAATTGCTAAGGAGGTGAAATCATGAAAATTTCAAACACGCTTAAAGAATTCAAAGAATTAGACTCTAAACAAATTTCAGAGAAAATAAATGAGCTTAGAAAAGAATTATTTGACTTGAGATTTAAAAATGCTACACGGCAACTTTCAGAAACTCACAAGTTTAAAAATACAAAAAAGCAAATAGCACAGCTCTTAACATTATCAAAAATTAAATCAAATCCTAAAAACAACTAATTATTATCATGGCATTAAAAGAAAGAGTGGGAACAGTAGTAAGTAACAAAATGGACAAAACTGTTGTTGTGGCCGTCATTAATAGATTTCCTCATCCCACTTATAAAAAAATTGTTAGCAGAACTACCCGTTACAAAGCTCATGATCCTGAGAATTCATGTATGACAGGAGATAGAGTTAGAATTAAAGAAACGAGACCATTAAGTGCGCAAAAAAGATGGGCAATCGATGAAATTCTTAATAAATCGATTAATAAACAGGAGGAGAAGAAATGATTCAACAAGAAACTTATTTAACTGTTGCTGATAACAGTGGAGCCAAAAGACTTCAATGTATAAGGGTCCTAGGCTCAAATAGAAGATATGCTCATGTAGGTGATGTGGTTGTAGCCTCTGTAAAAGACGCACTTCCAAATATGGGAGTAAAAAAATCAGATGTTGTTAAAGCAGTTATTGTTAGAACAAAAGCCACTCTTAGAAGGAATACTGGTAATTCCATAAGATTTGATGATAATGCAGCTGTTCTAATTAATGAAGATCAAAATCCAAAAGGTACTAGAGTTTTTGGACCCGTTGCAAGAGAATTAAGAGATAGAAATTTTACAAAAATTGTTTCACTAGCACCAGAGGTAATTTAAATGTTAAGTACACTAAAATCTAAACAAACTAAAAAGCGTTTAAAGATGAGAATTAAGACAGGAGACCTTGTTAAAATTATTAATGGGAAAGAGAAAGGGAAGACAGGTGAAGTTTTAAAAACCATGCCGCTAGAAAATAGAGTAGTTGTTAAAGGGGTTAATTTTAGAACAAAACATGTCAAACCAACTCAAGAAGGAGAAAATGGCAGAATTATTACAGAGGAAGCCTCTATTCATGCTTCAAATGTGATGTTTTTTTCAAAAGAAAAAAATTTAACAAGCAAAATTGAATTTTTTATAGACAAAGAAGGAGTTAAAAAAAGGAGATTGAAAAAGACCGGTGAATTAATCGATTAATTTTTTCATCAGTATGAGATTTCTATTTTTAATCTTGAAACAGTTCTGACAAAGACCAGAATTACAAAAAAACAAATCATGACTCTCAAACATCGTTACAAAGAATCAATTAGACCTAAACTTTTAAAAGATCTTGGTCTTAAAAATATTCATCAAGTTCCAAAGGTTGTCAAAGTAAATGTCAATCGTGGTCTTGGTGAGGCAGCTCAAAATTCAAAAGCTTTAGAAGCCTCTCTCAATGAAATGGCTACTATTACTGGTCAAAAAGCATTAATTACTAGAGCAAAGAAAGCTATTGCTGGATTTAAGATCAGACAGGGAATGCCTATTGGATGCGCTGTAACATTAAGAGGAGATAGGATGTATTCTTTTCTAGAAAGATTTATTAATCTTGCATTACCAAGGATTAGAGATTTCAGAGGCGTAAGTCCAAAGAGTTTTGATGGCAGAGGTAACTATACAATTGGTGTTAAAGAACAATTGATTTTTCCAGAAATCTCTTTTGATAAAATTGACTCTATTAGAGGAATGGATATAACCATTGTTACAAGTGCATCTACTGATGAAGAAGGAAAAGCTCTTCTTAAAGAATTAGGTATGCCATTTAGAACAAATTAATTTTCAGAATTATGTCAAATCACGATCCAATTTCAGATATGCTTACTCGTATAAGAAATGCGAGTCAAAAAAAACATGCAACCACATCAGTTCCTGCATCTAACATGGCTAGAAGTATTGCAAAAGTTCTCCAAAAAGAGGGTTTTATTAATGAAATTAATGAAGAAGGGGAAGGCTTTAGATCTCAATTAATATTAGGCTTGAAATATAGTGGAAAAAATAGATTTCCTACTATTAGATCAATGCAAAGAGTGAGTAAGCCAGGATTAAGAATCTATAAAAATACTAAAGGACTTCCAAAGGTTCTTGGAGGGCTAGGAGTTGCTATAATATCTACTTCAAGAGGGGTTATGAGTGATCGTGATGCACGAAAACAAGGCATTGGCGGCGAAGTCCTTTGTTATGTTTATTAAGGAGTATTTATTATGTCAAGGATAGGAAAAACACCTGTATTAATTCCTGATAAAGTCTCTATAGAGATTAATGGTTTAATTATTTTGGTAAAGGGACCAAAAGGTGAATTAAAGCGTTTAATGCCAGAAGGAGTTTCTTTTAAGCAAGAAGAAAATCAAATTGTTGTTAGCCCGACCTCAACAAAAAGATATTCAAGACAAAGACATGGACTATGTAGAGCTCTAGTTGCGAATATGGTGAAAGGTGTTAGTGAAGGCTTTTCCAAAAAACTTGAAATAGTCGGTGTAGGATCGAGAGCTCAAGTTAAAGGAAAAAAATTAGTAGTTAGTGCAGGATATAGCCATCCTATAGAAATGGATCCTCCAGATGGTATAACATATAAAGTTGAAAGTAACACAAACGTCATTGTATCTGGAATTGATAAAGAAATTGTTGGAAATGAAGCAGCAAAAATCAGATCAATTAGACCTCCTGAACCCTATAAAGGGAAAGGAATTAAATATCATGATGAACGTATTCTTCGTAAAGCTGGTAAATCTGGCAAAAAATAACATTTTATAATTAACCATGACTTCATTATCAAGAAAGAAAAAAACTCAAAAACGTCACCAAAGATTGAGAAGATTCCTTACTGGAACTGAATCAAGGCCTAGGTTATCAGTTTTTCGCTCTAATAATCATATCTATGCACAAGTAATAGATGATTTGGCACAATCTACTATCTGTTGTGCATCGACTCTAGATAAAGAATTTAAATCTAATTCTAATAATTCTTCCTCAAATTGTAATTCTTCTGCAATTGTTGGCTCATTAGTAGCAGAAAGAGCAATAAAAAAAGGTATTTCTGAGGTTGTATTCGATCGAGGAGGTAAAATATATCACGGGAGAGTAAAAGCTTTAGCCGAAGCTGCTCGTAATGCCGGCTTAAAATTCTAAATATTAACTATTGCCATGACTGACACTTCAACTAAACCTGAAAACCAACCAAAAACTGAGAAAAATTATCCTTCCAATCAGGATGAGCCTAAAAGAAATAGTAGGAAAAGAAATAGACGTGACTCAAAAAATTTAGAAAGAGATTCAGATTGGCAAGAGAGAGTCGTTCAGATTAGAAGAGTCTCTAAAACAGTAAAAGGTGGAAAAAAGATGAGTTTTAGAGCTATCATTGTTGTTGGCAATGAGAAAGGTCAAGTTGGCGTTGGTGTTGGGAAAGCTGGTGATGTAATTGGTGCTGTTAGAAAGGGTGTCGCTGATGGTAAAAAGAATTTAGTGAGAGTTCCATTAACAAAAAATAATTCAATCCCTACTTTGTCTCTTGGCCGTGATGGAGCTGCTAACGTTTTAATTAGGCCTGCGGCACCTGGAACAGGTGTTATAGCAGGTGGCTCCATTCGGACGGTGCTAGAATTAGCAGGTATAAAAAATGTTCTAGCCAAAAGGTTAGGAAGTAAGACACCCTTGAATAATGCTCGAGCAGCAATGGTTGCACTCTCTCAATTAAGAACTCATAAATCCGTGGCGAGAGAAAGAGGGATTTCTTTAGAACAGCTTTACTCTTAAAATCATGACTACAAATTTAAACTCATTAAATTCCAATAAGGGATCAAGAAGGAAAAAACTAAGAAAAGGGAGAGGCATTGCGGCTGGTCAAGGTGCTTCTTGTGGCTTTGGAATG
>CAYNKY010000031.1:0-17628 GCA_964397895.1 uncultured Prochlorococcus sp. | reverse complement strand
CTCTATAACTTTCTGTTCTTCCTCCAAAACCAACAAAACATGATTCATCAGGTTGAGGGAGTTCCCATGGCCATCCCCCTTTTAACCATTTATCAGTAACTTCAACTTGCCAACCATCCCTGATAAGCTGATTGAATATACCAAATTCATATCTAATACCGTAACCAACAGCTGGCACTTGTAATGAGGCTAAAGATTCCATATAACAGGCAGCAAGTCTTCCAAGCCCTCCATTACCAAGGCCAGGTTCTTCTTCAACTTCAAGAATTTGAGCAATAGAATCAATTCCAAACCTTTTTAAGGCATTTTCAGCTTCTTTTGTAATTCCAAGATTTAAAAGATTATTACTTAATTGTGGCCCAATTAAAAATTCTGCAGATAGATAGGCAACGGTTTTCTGAGGTTTTTTTCTAATAACTTCTTGACTTGCTAGATATCTTGTCATTAAACGATCTTTTACAGCATAGCTTAAGGCCATATATAAATCGTGATGACTAGCTGATGTTGCTAATTTGCCTAACGTAAAGAATAAATGAGAAGTCATACCTTTAAAAACTGCATCCGAATCCATCCCGGCTTTCCCAGCATCTAAGTAACAGCCAGGAGTTGGCAGTCTTAGATCAAATGGTTCGTTGCTGTTCATAGGCTTACTCATATAAATGAAGATAGCTGTATTTGAGGAAAATTCTGTGTTCTAACTGCAGATCCACACTTGTTTATTATTTTTTTATTTTTTTGACAGATTTACGAAAGATGGCACTTTGTAAACTATGTTGCTTAAAGTAGGTTTTTTTTTTAAGCTTTTTTGATGTATTACTTTTTTGCTGAATTAAGCGCGCATGATTTAGAAGTGGCTGAAACCTTAATTGGGGTTATAAGATTTCTTCTTATATTCTTAGCAGCAAGAGTGCTAGCTGAGGTTTTAGTTAGATTGAGTTTACCAACGATAGTTGGAGAGCTTCTTGCAGGTGTAATTATTGGAGCCTCAGGATTTCATTTGCTTATACCGCCTTCTGCTCAAACCAATTTAAATGAAGGACTAGTTAATTTGATAAGTTCATTAGCATCAATACCCCCAGAGTCTGTCCCTGATGTTTATTTTGAGACTTTCCCCTCTTTACAAGCTGTTGCGACACTAGGTTTATATGCACTTTTATTTCTAACTGGATTAGAAAGTGAACTAGAAGAATTAGTAGCTGTAGGAGCACAGGCTTTCACCGTTGCTATGGCAGGCGTTATTTTACCTTTTGCTTTTGGAACTTTCGGACTTATGTTTATATTTCAGGTTGATGTCATACCTGCTGTATTTGCTGGAGCATCTATGACAGCTACTAGTATTGGAATAACTGCTAGTGTATTTGGAGAATTGGGGTACCTAAAAACTAGAGAAGGTCAGATAGTTATAGGAGCTGCTGTTTTAGATGATATCTTAGGTATTGTGATTTTGGCAGTTGTAGTGGCATTAGCTGCGGGAGGATCTTTAGAAATAGCACCAATTATTAAACTAGTTGCAGCAGCAGTTGTTTTTGTAATTGCTGCTATAGCTTTAAGTAGGACAGCAGCTCCTGGTTTTGATTGGTTATTAGATAGATTAAAAGCACCTGGAGCAGTTGTTGTTGCATCTTTTGTAATACTCGTTTTGTGTTGCTTTGTTGCAACTGCTATTGGTTTAGAAGCAGCTTTAGGAGCATTCGCAGCAGGATTAATTCTTAGTAGTTCAAAAAACAATCATGCAATACAACAATCTGTCCTCCCATTAGTCTCATTATTTGCAACAATATTTTTTGTATTAGTAGGCGCAGGAATGGATTTATCAGTAATTAACCCACTGGATCCATCGAGTAGAGCAGCATTGGTAGTTGCTGGATTCTTATTAGTTGTGGCAATAATTGGAAAAATTGCTGCTGGTTGGTCATTTATTATTGATAAGCCAACCGATAGACTAGTCGTAGGACTCGGAATGATGCCAAGAGGTGAAGTTGGGCTTATCTTTTTAGGCCTTGGGACAAGTGCAGGTCTTTTAACACCTTCTTTAGAAGCAGCTATTTTGTTAATGGTTATAGGGACCACATTTTTAGCTCCTGTTCTTTTAAGAATAGTTTTAAAAGATAAGAATCCTGGGGATGGTAATAAAATTTCAGATGATGTTGCAGCTGATCCAGTAGGACTTCGTTAATATGATAATTATATAAAGACAAAAACTAAAATTTAATGGATAAAGTTCAATCATTAAAAAATAATGCAAATTATAGTTGGAATTTTTTAAATTATCCAATTCATACTGTTAAAGAGGAACCTAAAAAGACTACCTCGGAGATTGCGATCTTATTAGTCCATGGTTTTGGAGCTTCTACAGATCATTGGCGATTTAATATACCTGTTTTAGCAGAAAAATATGAGGTTCATGCCATCGACCTTATTGGTTTTGGTAAAAGTCCTAAACCTAACGACTTAGAATATTCTGGATCGTTATGGAAAGATCAAATTATTGCTTATGTCAAAGAAGTAATTCAAAAACCAACTGTTATTGTTGGAAATTCTTTAGGAGGATATGCTGCACTAGCTGCTGGATCATCCCTTAATGAACTTTCTGCAGGGGTTGTTTTGCTTAATGCAGCTGGTTACTTTAGTGAGGAAAAATTAGTAAAGAAAAATATGTTTCAAACTTCTATTGAAACAGTAGCAGGAATTTTCCTAAAAAATGTTGTACTTCAAAGGCTCATATTTGAGAATATGAGAAAACCAAATAATATAAGAAAAACTTTAAAGCAGGTTTATGTTAATAAAAATAATGTAGATGATTTCTTGGTGGATTCAATTAGAAGACCATCTCTTGACATAGGAGCTTTTAATGTTTTTAGGAGCGTCTTTAATCCCTCAGGACCTCAAGGGGAGCCTCTAGATAATCTTTTTAAGAAGCTTAAATCACCTTTATTACTTCTCTGGGGAAGTAAAGACCCATGGATGAATACTCCCAAAAAAAGAAATTTATATAAAAAATTCACACCTAAAAATACGTCAGAAATTATTCTTGATGCCGGACACTGTCCTCATGATGAAGTTCCAGAATTAGTAAATATGCATATTCTTAATTGGCTTGAAAAACTATAGAAATTCATTAAAGAGTGAAACTTTTCTATAAAAAAAATGGTATTTATTCTTTTCAGAAAGATGCTAATAACTTTATAAATTTTTGTCCTGAGAGAGGTGGTTTAATCACACACTGGATATCTGACTCAAAATCTGTTCTATACTTTGATGAGACAAGATTTTTAGACAAAACAAAAAGTATTAGAGGTGGAATACCAATATTATTTCCAATATGTGGAAGTCTGAATTCTATTAATTCTATATTTGGGGAGAATTATATAAATATGAATCAGCATGGATTTGCGAGAGACTTTAGCTGGAATTACATATTCAATAAAAGAAAAAATTCTCTTCGTTTGAAATTAAATGATGATAAAAATACTCAAAAATATTATCCATTTTCTTTTAAAGTATTTATAGATGTAATTTTAGAAAAAAATTCTTTAACTTTTGAGATTAATATTTCAAATAAATCAGAGTTAATAATGCCTATAAATTTTGGATTACATCCTTATTTTAATATCTCTGCTTTTCATAATATTGAATTTCTTGGTTTATCAAGAAATTGTCAAAATCAAAAGACAAATACAATTGAAAAGACTTCTGATAATTTACAAAAAATTTCTTCTGGGATTGACATTTTAACTTATTCGTCAGGAACTTGCTCTATTAAAGATTATGGATTAAAAAGGCAAATAAAATTAATCAATCCATCTCCTTTGGATATTTGCGTTATTTGGAGTAATCCTCCTAGAAATATGATATGTATGGAACCTTGGACAAGTCCCAGAGATTCTTTAAAAAATGGAATTAGAAAAATTGAAATCCCTCCATTCTCCTCTCAAAAACTAATTACATCAATAAATATTAATAATATTGATTAATTTTTTGTTATGAAAATCATAGTAATTGATGATGATCCTACTGGCTCTCAAACAGTCCATGATTGTTTATTACTTCTTAAATGGGATTATAAAACTTTGATGAAAGGTATAAATAGTAATTCTAAGATTTTGTTTATTTTGGCTAATACTAGATCTTTATCTCCAAACAATTTAAAAATTAGATTAGAAGAAATTTGTTTGACATTAAAAAAAGTTATTAGTAATTCATACAATCAACAAGATTATGTTTTGATAACAAGAGGTGATTCTACTTTGCGTGGCCATAATTTTTTAGAACCTTATTACATTAATGAATTCATTGGACCATTTGATGCTACATTTTATATCCCTGCATTTTTAGAGGGTAATAGGATCACTATTAATGGAAATCATTTTGTTAATAATATCCCCGCTCATGAAACAATCTTTGCTCAAGATAGAGTCTTTGGATATGAAACCAACAATATTAAAAATATCTTGTATAAACAGAGCGACTCAAAAATTAACATGGAAAATATACACAATTTGACTTTATCAGAATTGAATATATTACAAATGAATGAAAATAATAAAGTTTTTAATTTTTTAGAAAATTTAGAAAAGAATGTAAAAGTTATTGTTGATACGCATGATTATCATGAATTAAATAAATTTGCTTCTGTAATTAAAACATTAATTCATAAAAAGAAATTCCTATTCAGAACAGCGGCAAGTTTTGTTAAAGCAATATCAGGTATAAATGCAAATAATAAAGATAATTTGTATTATTCGAATTTGCGTAGAAAAGATAAGAATAATAAATTTATGCAAGGTTTTATAGTCGTTGGTTCACATATTGATTTATCAACTAAGCAATTAAATAGATTATTAGAAATAAAATCATGTAAAGCTATTGAATTAAATGTTTTTGAGCTCTATAAAATCTTTTCAGCTAATAAAAATGATAAATTTGCGACTTTTAAAAATAATTTGTTGGATCAAATAAGAAATTTCCTAAGACAAACTTATACTCCAATATTATTTACCTCAAGGGAAGTAATAACTTTCGAAACTTATAATGAACAAATCAAATTTAATGATTATATTTCCTTATTTATTTCGCAATTAGTCTCACATATTCAATTTGAAATAGGATATCTCATCTCTAAGGGAGGGATAACTACAAATACAATTTTGAGTAATGCATTTAATGTTGATGCTGTTTATTTGGAGGGACAAATTGATTCTGGTATTTCTCTTGTCACAGTTCAACCTAATCATTTAGACGTAAAGATTCCTGTCGTTACATTTCCAGGGAATATTGGAGATGATAATACCTTAGTTAAAGTATGGAAAGTTCTTGAGAATATAGAAATTTAATATTAAAAATTTTCTATTATTGCATCCGCAAATTCACTACAGGATAAAGGTTTTACTTGAGGATTCATTAATCTTGCTAAATCATAAGTGACTTGCTTTTTCTCAATAGATGCACTAATCCCTTTTGTAATTATCTTTGAAGCTTCAACCCACCCAAAATATTCAAGCATCATTACTCCACTCAGAATAACGGAACCTGGATTTATTTTATTTAACCCTGCATGTTTTGGAGCTGTCCCATGAGTGGCTTCAAAAATAGCAGCGTTATCTCCAATATTTGCTCCAGGAGCCATTCCCAATCCTCCTACGATTGCGGCAGCAGCATCAGATAAATAATCCCCATTGAGATTAAGAGTCGCGAGGATTGAATATTCTTGTGGCCGAGTTTGAATTTGTTGAAAAATACTGTCTGCGATTCGATCATCAATTAATACTAAATCTTTCCATTTGTTATTTCCATGTGAATTAGAAATAGTTGAAATCACATTTTTTATTTCTTCGCATATTAAATCACGTTTTGAAGAAGTTAATTTGTCAAAACCTGGTTCTATCAATTGTGCATTCTTCTCAATAGTAATATTGGGTATTTTTTCAATATTATCAAGGATCCAACTCTCTCTTTCAGTGATGCAATCATTACGAAATTCATTAATGGCAAGTTCATACCCCCAATCGCGAAAAGCTCCTTCAGTGAATTTCATGATATTCCCTTTATGAACAAGTGTTACATGCTTTTTATTACCTGATAATTTTTTGGCATGTTCAATAGCTTTTCTTATATGCCTTTGACTTCCCATTTTACTAACGGGTTTAATGCCAATACCAGAGCCTATTGAAATTTTCCTATCCTTTATTTTTTTGCTATTCGGTATTAATTTATTATTCAAAAAATCTATCAAGTTTACGCAATTTTCGTCTTCAGCTTCCCACTCAATTCCCATATAAATATCTTCTGTATTCTCTCGATAGACAATAATATCTAAATCTTCTGGATATTTATGAGGACTTGGAGTTCCACTATAGAACTTACAAGGTCTTACGCAGCTATAAAGATCAAATATTTGTCGTAATGCTACATTAAGCGATCGAATGCCACCTCCGACTGGAGTCGTTAAAGGCCCCTTAATAGCTATTCCATAATATCTAATTGCTTCTATCGTATCCTCTGGTAAATAGTTGTATGTTCCATATAGTTCACATGCTTCATCTCCAGCATAAATCTTAAACCATTCGATTTTTTTTTCTCCCCCATAGCTTTTTTCTATTGCAGCATCAAGTACTTTTTGTGTAGCTGGCCATATATCAACTCCAGTACCATCTCCTCTAATAAAAGGAACAACTGGATTATTCGGCACTATTGGTTTTCCACCTAAGAAGGTTATTAATTCACCTTTTTGCGGTGTATTTAATTTTTCAAATTTTGGCATTAATAAATTTAAATGAAGACAATAATGTTGAATATAATTCTAGTTAAAATCATAATTTTTAAAAGAAAACCTCATCCAATTTAAGAAATATATTATACAGTTCATGTTCATTTCAACATTTTCCTTAAAATAAAAAGTTATTAATTCGCCTCTGTAAATTTGTTATGTAATTTTTAGAAAAATCACTAAATATTATGAATGCTAGTTCAAATGTTAGAAATTTAGATATTGCTAATAAAATTGCTTGCACGGCTTCATTATTTAGAAGATATTTCCCTGATGCTGCTGTTGATTTTAGTCCGTGGGATAGTAATAAAGCTAATACTGGAGGCGATACTATAGACTTCTCTTTTCATTTTCCTGGTTGGAGTCCATGTTTAGAATGTAGAGCGATCTTTTTGCAGCTAAGGATTGATCAGGTTGATTCAAGTTCAGTGCCAAAATTACTAGGAATTGTAATGAAAGGGATGCTATTGCCCAAAGAAAGATGGAGAGTTGCCACCATTGGAAAATGGGAGATGACAGGAACTCACCTGCCTCAAAAGACTCAAACAGATAATTTGTTTTTAGTCTGTAAAGAACTATATAAGTTATTCTCAAAAACATCCTCTGGTAACAAAAAATAGCTTTTTTTCTATTTTTACTAGTAAATTGAATATATATAATTTCTATCTTATAATTTATTGATGGCAGTTGCTCTTGCAGGACAATTAAGGGAGGGAACAAAGAAATCCCATACCATGGCAGAAAATACTGGTTTTGTTACCTGTTTTTTAAAAGGGGTTGTTGAAAAAACTTCATATAGGAAGTTGATAAGTGATTTATATTTTGTGTATCAAGCAATGGAAGATGAGATTGATAGACTAGTCAAAGAAGATCATCCAATAATTAAACATCTGGAATTTAAAGAATTATTTAGAAGAAAAACTCTTGAGAATGATCTAAACTTTTATTACGGTGAAAATTGGATAAATCAAATATCTATTTCAGCATCAGCAAAATCTTATGTAGAAAGAATTCGTTTCATTGCAAAAGAATCTCCTTATTTATTAGTAGGGCACCATTACACAAGATATATTGGTGATCTATCTGGAGGGCAAATTTTAAAAAAAATAGCTCAGAAAGCTCTGAACTTAGAGGGGCAAAATGGTTTAAACTTTTACGAATTTAATTTAATAAGCGACGAAAAAAAATTTAAGGAATCCTATTCTAATACCTTAAATAATCTTCCAATTGATCAAAAACTTGCTGATGAAATAGTTGCAGAAGCTAATGCAGCCTTTGCTTATAATATGAAGATTTTTCAAGAATTGGAAGGCAACTTAATTAGTGTTTTAGGAAAAATTGTATTTAAATTTTTAACAAAAAAAGTGAGAAAAGGAAGTACTGAAATATAAGAAATTTATGTTCGAATCGTTATTAGATAGTTTAATAAATAATTTAAAAAATATAAATGCGCAAGAATTAAAAATATATGAAGAGTTTCAGGAATATTCAAGCACAGAGAATAATTACGTTATTAAAAATTGGCTTTTTAAATCCTCAAAATTTAGAAAGTGGCGAATTACCAGACTAGACGGTGGTGATAAGATACAGGTTTTTAATACAGTTGCATATCCAATTTTTAGTTGTGAGCAACCCTTATTAGGTGCAGATATTTTATGGTTTGGAAACTCTAATAAAACATTAGCAGTATTTGATTATCAACCACTTATTCAAGACAAAAAATATCTTGAAGAATATTGTTCAAGTTTAAATTCAATTAAAAAACAATATGTAGAATTTGATAATACAAAAATGAAAAATATATATGATTCAAATAAATATTTTTCACCTTGGGTTATTATATCCAGGCGACAAAATCTTAATGATGATAAAGATTTGTATGGAGTTTTTAATTCCTTTTTGAGAGAGTACTTAATTATTAATAAGGATTCTTGTAAAAATAAATTTTTGAATTCTAAGCAAATCCAAAAAAAACATATTCAGTATGATAAATATAGTATTGAAAAAGATCCTGCCGAAAAGTTATTCAAGAAATTTTTTGGTGATACTTGGACAAAAAAATTCATAAAAAATTTTCTTTTTACCTTAAGTTGAATTTTTTAAAATGAATACAAAAAATAAAATGTTTACTCAAAACGAATGGAGATGGTCAAATTTTCTTAAATATATAATCTCTAAATCACGAGAAAATAAATGTTTAGATATAAATTTACCTACAGAATTCAATTTTAAGGAATCAACTTATGGATCTAAAAAAGATAGAAAAAAAGTATATCTTTCTACCTGGGCATTTTCTTCTGAAAGGATTAATTTTGCTCGGTCAATATCTATAAATAGCCCTAATTATTCAGTTTTAAATTTTCTGATTGTACCTAATACAATTTATAATATGCCTTTCTTTGGAGTAGACTTTGTATCACTAGATAATTTTCATCTATTAGTTTTAGATTTTCAACCTTCTATTACTCTAAACAAGCAATTTAATTTGGATTTATTAGATAAGCTTCTAAAATTAAAAAATGATTGTCATAAAATACTTCCTTTAGCAGAACCTATGTCATCTAAAAATGCAAATTTCTTTTCACCTGGATTAATTTGGTCGAAATTACCCAAAAACTCTATAAGTGAGGACTTGATTTCTACTAAACTCTATTATTCTTTCAAAGATTATTTGGATTTATATATAGCAACACTTAAAGAATGTAACAAGGTTGATCAAATATATCAGCAGGATTTAAAGAAAGGTCAAAAATATTATCTTGAATATAGGAGACAAAATGATCCAGCGAGGCCTATGCTTAATTTATTATTTGGTAAGCACTTTACTGAATCATTAATTAATAATGTTCTTTTTAGAGCAAATTAGTTTTATAATCAAAAAATTAATTGTATTTCATGAAAAAAGTTTCTGTACTTTTTGTTTGTTTAGGAAATATTTGTCGATCTCCTGCTGCTGAAGCTATTTTTCTTGATTTAATAAGAAAAAAAGGTCTTCAAGAAAGATTTATTGTTGACTCAGCGGGTACTGGTAGTTGGCATATAGGTAAAAAATCAGACTCAAGGATGAGAATTGCAGCCAAAGAAAGAGGAATAATTATCAACAGTAAGGCTAGACAGATTAATAAAGATGATTTCCAGAAATATAATTACATCTTAACTATGGATAACTTAAATTATCATGATGTAGTTAATCTGAGAAATGAGGAGTCGCAATCTGATTATTCAAAAATATTAAAAATGCAAGAATTTGCTTCTAAATATTCAGAAAAAGAAGTACCTGATCCATATTTTGGGGGAGACGAAGGTTTTAACAACGTACTTGATATTTTGGGAGATTCAGTTGATGGCTTTTTAGATAAAGTTCTTCAATTATAGTTTTGCAGCTCTTTTGGTATTTTTTCTATATAAAATTTATATAGCTTATCTACTATTTCTTTGATAGTAAATCCATCACTAATGACTTCAATGGAATCTTTTGCTTTAGTAAGAGGTGAAATTTTTCTATTAGAATCATCAAAATCCCTCTGTTTTATTTCCTCTTTGAGTTGAATTAGATCAATCTTGTATGAGTTCTTAGTCTCAATTTCAAGTTTTCTTCTTTTTGCTCTCTCATCAATACTTGCAGTAAGAAAAATTTTTAATTCAGCGTCTGGAAAAACTTTTGTCCCAATATCTCTTCCTTCGGCAACTACTCCTCCTTTAATTCCAATTTTCCTCTGCTCTTCAACAAGGAACTCCCTAACCTCTTTTATCGCTGAAATGGATGAAACAATTTTGCTAATTTTTTGAGTTCGTATAAAATCTGTAACACAATAATTATTAATAAAAACATCTTGACCACAATTTAGATCTCCTTTGAAAATAATTGAGATATTTTTTAGCGATTTTCTTAATATTTCTACATTTTCATAATTAATATTCTGATTAATAAAATACCAACTTAGGGCTCTGTACATTGCTCCAGTATCCAGATATAAGAAATTTAATTTTTCAGCTAATAATTTTGTAACTGTACTTTTCCCTGATCCAGCTGGTCCATCAATAGCAATAATAGGTTTTCTTTTCATGAGAAAAACATGATCAATTAATCGAGTCTTTCCGCATATTACCGCACCGGCGAGAATTGAAATATTAGTATTTTGATTTAGTTTTTGTAAATTAAATGCATCTAAATGCTGAATATATTCAACTTGTAAATTTTTATTTGATTGTAATTTTTGTTTAATGCTTGTTAAATTTATTTCCTTTTTAACAATAAAATCTGCTTTCGTTTTTGATAATTCTTTTGAAAAGAATAGTAATGCTTTTCGATCTTTTTCTGATAAGAGAGTATTTCTGGAACTTAAAGGTACCCCATCTTTTTCTCTTTGAGTATCTATTGAATTAACTTTAATTTTTAATTTTTCATTTTTAATCATTTCTTTTATTATTAGTAATTGCTGCCAGTCTTTCTCTCCTAAAAATAAAATTTCAGGACTAATAATTTCTAGTAATCTATTTACAACGGTACAAACTCCATCGAAATGACCTTGTCTTGTTTGCCCGCATAAATTTGATGATAATTTCTGAGATGCTTTAATTGATTGTATTTTATTATTATCTAAGGGGAAGATTTCATCTTTATTGGGTATGAATATTAAATCTGCACCTGAATTGAATGCGATATTAATATCTCTTTCAATTGTTCTTGGATAATTATTTAAATCATCTTTATTATCAAATTGAAGCGGATTTATAAAGATACTTACTAAATTTATATTATTATTGAATTCTTTTGCTTCCTTAATTAATCTACAATGGCCTTTATGTAGGTTCCCCATAGTTGGTATGAAATTTATATTTTTTTGATGAGATTGTTCCCACTTTTTAAATTCTTGTATGGTTCTAATAATGATTTTAGTCACTTGAGGTTTTACAAAATAATCTATTTAACTAATAATTACTGGACAAAACTATTCTTAGGAGGAATATCTATATAGGAGAATATTATCATTCTATTATCATGGATTACAAAAAATCTGGGGTTGATATTAAAGCTGGAAGAGAATTTGTATCTCAGATTAAGGCAGCTGTGGAGGAAACTCATTCAAAAAATGTCATTAATAGTATTGGAGGATTTGGAGGCTTTTTTAGGTTTCCAATAGATCAATTTAAAAAACCAATCTTAGTTTCTGGTACTGATGGTGTGGGTACAAAATTAGAATTAGCTCAAAAAAAGAATTATCATTTTGAAGTTGGAATTGATCTAGTAGCAATGTGCGTTAATGACATTATTACTACAGGAGCAGTACCACTTTTCTTTCTTGATTATATTGCAACTGGAAAACTAGATAAGAACCAACTTCAATTAGTTATCAAAGGTATAGCGAGTAGTTGTAAAGATAATAATTGTGCACTTATTGGAGGAGAAACTGCAGAAATGCCAGGATTTTATTCTTCTAATAAATATGATTTGGCTGGATTTTGTGTGGGTGTAGTTGAAGAAGATAAATTAATAGATGGGAGAAATATCAAAGAAAATGATTTAATAATTGCTATTGAAAGTAATGGAATTCATAGTAATGGATATAGTTTGGTGAGAAATGTAATAAGTAATGTTGAAAATATAGATAAAAAGTTTAAAAAAATTTCAAATTTAAATTTTTATGATGAATTACTAAAGCCAACAAGAATTTACTTTAATTTAATAAATCAAATCTTATCTGAAGATATAGAAATAAAAGGAATGTCTCACATAACAGGAGGAGGAATTCCTGAAAATCTTCCTAGATCTATTCCTAGTAACTTGATCCCAAATATTGATCTTGATTCATGGAAAATTCCACTTATCTTTCAATTCTTAAAAGATTATGGGCAGATACCTGAAAAGGATTTGTGGAATACATTTAATCTAGGAGTTGGTTTTTGCTTAATAATTGATAAAAAGTATAAAAATAAAGTTCTACAAATTTGTAAATCTCAAGGAGTTTCAAGCTGGCAATTAGGGAAAATATTGAAAAAAGAAAATTCTGATAATAACTTTTTCTTGGAGAATATTTCAATTTAAATATTATTAATTTTTTATCATTAACAATAAAAAAAATAGATTTTATACACAAATTAAAAACTTAGATGTAAGATAGTAAAAATACAACCCTTATAATTCGTAAGTTTAATTAGTTAGATTTTTAACCTTATGCCTTTTGAAAATAATAAGAGAATTACCAGGAGACGTAGTTCTGCAGGCCCAACACCTCCTAGAAAGCCATTAGGCAATTCATCAGAATTGAATAATCGACAGAACCAAGGACCAAGGCCAACTTTTTTAACTCTAAGAGATCATGGAAAAGTTTTTGTAGCAGATTTACCCAATTTATCAGATGGCCAGTTGGCCCATATCAGCAAAGAAGCTAATGAAGTATTAAATAGTTTGGAGAAAAGACTAGATGATTTAGAAACTGAATCAAATCTTGGTAATTCAGAAAATGATACTCTCATCAAAGCTTCTACAAAGCGAGATGTAACTTTGAGATTTATAAAGTCAATTGAAGAAGAGCAAGAACATAGAAGAAATAATCCTGCTTTGAGAGATGCGGCCTCAGAATCACTCCCGAGAACTTTCCTTGAAGTTGCCAGACATAGATTGCCAGGAGCAACCTTTGATTCACTTCTTAGAGAGGCTTTAGAAGCATGCTCAGGAGATGAAAAAGCAGAAGAACCAATTGTAAGAGAAAAATCAAAAGATACAGTCAAAATTATGGATATACCATCTTCCTCCACTAATGCCTCTCTCGTTGTTAGTATCGAATCAGATAAATCTAACTCTAATGGAAATCTATGATAATAAATCTACTTTAAGTTATATAGAAAATGATAAGAACTTAGAAAATAATATTGAAAAAATAGAAGAAAAAGTTTTATGCGTGCATTGTCTTAGAACTTCATCAAATGGAATTAGATGTATGGGTATCTGCGTCGCTGATAATGATTACTAATTTATTAGCAATTTTTACAGTTTATAAACAATAGTTAATTAAAAAAATGATAATAATGACTTTTTTGATTATTTCTCCACATTTGAATCAAGATATTTGCACCTTATTAAATTATATCCATATAGTAATATAAGAATTATTTGGTTAAAGTTTTGATTTCTCAAAAAAATATTGATAAATTTTTTTCTTTTATAAATTTTCCAAAGCTTTTATTCTTTTTCAATTTACTTATTTTTACTACTTCTAATGATATAGCTAGGTCAGAAAATAATAACGTAACTGATAATAATAAAAATCTAATTAAATTAGAATATCTTGAGAATACAAGCTCCTTAGAAGATTATATTATTGATACAGGAGATCATTTATCAATAACATTTTATCCCGCAAATGAATTAAGTTGTATTTTTCCAGTTGATTCAGAGGGTGAAATTTATTTACCTAGATTATTTAAAACTTATGTCAGAGGTTTAACTACTATTGAATTAACAGGATTGTTAAAAGAGAAATATTCTCAATTCTTAGTTGAACCTGAGATACAAGTAAATATCGCCAAATTTAAAAGTATTAGGGTATCAATAAATGGGGAGATAAATTTGCCAGGAACTTATACTTTCCCTGGTTATACATCAAGAGCTTCTTATAACTTTCTTGAAAGTAAAACTAAAGAATATGGAACTGCAGCCGATTTTAGTAATGAGTTACTCATGAGAGAACAGGCATCCTCTGCATGTTTATCAAAGTATTTTCAAACTAATAATGAAACACCTGAAAGACTTACTTTTGGTAGTGAGCGTCAAAAAATAACAACTATTTCTGATGCCATTAGAAAAGCAGGAGGAATTACTAATAAGACTAATTTATCCAGCATTGAAATTATAAGAAATGTTCCTATTGGGAAAGGTGGAGGAAAAAAGAGGGCTTTTGTTGATTTTTCTCCATTTATTAATAATTCTGATTTAACAAGTGATATTAGATTATTTGATGGAGATCGTTTGTATTTCTCCAAATTAAATAACGCTTCTAATAATCAAATCTCAAAATCAATTTTGAGTGGATTAGCTCCACGATTTATTGAAGTAAATATCTTTGGAAGAGTCGAGTCTCCTGGGATTCTTAAACTTCCTGTAGGTTCTGTTTTGTCAGATGTAATAGATATAGCTGGACCTTTGAACAGACTATCAGGGAAAATAATCCTTATGAGATATAGTCAAGACGGAAGTTTATTAAAGGAAAAGATTTCTTATTCTTCTGGTGCTAAGAGAGGTTCAAGTAGAAATCCTTTTATTCAGCAAGGGGATATTGTTGCGGTTAGAAATAGTTTCTTTGGAAAAACAACAGGATTAATAAAAGAAATTACAGAACCATTTGCTGGTATATATTCTACTAAAAAATTGATAGAGGATTTCTAAAAATATTAAAATTATATGCAATTATAGTTATATTAGATTTGCAAATTTATGAGATATCAATTGGATGTATAAATAATTTTTTTAAATCATTTTTTTTCCTTCTGATATAATCAATTTAATAAATTTGCGTAAATGATACTGAAGAGAAGCAATATTAATTATGGAATGAGTCTTTTAAAAAATAACTATTATCGTCCTGAAATTGATGGTCTAAGAGCTTTTGCTGTGATAGTTGTAATTGTTAATCATTTGGATAAAAATATTATGCCTAGTGGATACCTTGGAGTTGATATTTTTTTTGTAATTTCCGGATATGTAATCACTTCATCTCTCATAAGGAGACAAGTCAAAGATTTTAGAGAGTTTATTATTGGATTTTATGTACGTAGAATAAAGCGTCTAGTTCCAGCTTTATCAGTATTTGTTCTCGTTATGAGTACGCTGATTTGTCTTTTTAACAAGTACCCTGGTTATTCTTTAATGACTGGTCTTGCCTCACTCTTTGGGTTTTCAAATTTATATTTACTAAATCAAGCAACAGATTACTTTGCTCAGTATCCAGCATCAAATATATTTACCCATACGTGGTCGTTGGGAGTAGAAGAGCAGTTTTATGTCATTTTCCCATTACTAATTTGGTTTACTGGTTTTGGAAGAAAAACCAAACAAGGTATCAGGAATTTATTTATTACTCTAAGTTTTCTTTCAATATTATCTATAACTGGATTTATCTCAATTTATTCAACAAACCAGTCGGCAGCATATTTCTTAATGCCATTAAGATTTTGGGAAATGTCTTCAGGTTGTTTGATATTTATCGGTTTGTATAAAAAATCATCAATAATTAATTATTTGGATAAAGTATCCCCCACTTTTATATTTTGTCTGATTTTAGGTGTAATGTATTTCCCAGAATCATGGGGGCTAATAACTACAATTGCGGTCGTCTTACTTTCATCAATTTTGTTAATCTCTTTAAAGAAAAAGAATGTTGTTTCTAATATATTTTCTCACCCTAAGGTGATGTATATAGGCTTAATTTCATATTCTCTTTATTTGTGGCATTGGGGTGTTCTTTGTATCAGCCGCTGGACTATAGGAATTAGTTGGTGGTCAATACCTTTTCAACTTGCTATCATTTTTATCCTTGCAATCACATCATATGAGCTGATTGAAAAGCCATGTCGAAACTTGTATGTAGTGAGAAACAGACGAGATGTATTTTTGATAGGTGGTGGAGCCTTGATGGCAGTTACAGGATGGCTCTTGGCTCTTGGTATTCCTTTGAAGGGGAAACTTTATATTGGTAATAGTCAATCTAAAATGTTTACTCTTCCGCCCTGCTCAGCTGTTTCATCTGGATTTGGAGTAGTGGGAGATAGTCATGCACTAGAGATGTCTAAGGCCATTAATGTAATTACAAATTCAGATTGTTCTCTTGAACTTTTTAAGGAATATACTGGTAATTCTTTTCTATTTACTTTTAAAATTAAAACAAAAAATGATAAGCGTTTTAGAGAAGTACAATTAATTTCTCCAGAGAAATTTATTGATAAAATCAAGCAATCGAATTATCAAAAGCTCTTAATAAACCCATATTGGGTGGGATTTTTTTCCCCTCCGGAATATGCATTTGAAAGTTATGGATTAGGAGTTCAAAAACATTTTTCTACAAATGGGATTAAAACTTCTTGGAATAAAGCGCTTGATCAATATGAAGAAAATATCAGACAAGTTATCTCCTCTCTTGATAAGATGAAATTTATTTTAGTAGCTCCTGAACCTGAATTTAATTGGGTAACAGGTGGAGGCGTTTCGGAGTTAAGATCCTGTAATAAAGAGTGGTTTCAATTGGTTCTACCACCAGATATTTATCAAGATTGTTTAATGTACCAAAAACCTGCTATCGTTTCACGATCTTATTTAGAGAAACGTCGCGAGCATATAATGGAAAAGTTAAGAAATCTTGAGCAGGATTTTGATAATGTATTTATTTTTGATCCCATGCCAATTCTTTGCGAAGGGGATATTTGCTCAACACATGATAACAATGGTCAAAGATTATTTAGAGATGATGACCATTTATCCTCTTTTGGGGTAAGTAAATTAATTCCTCGATTATCTGAATTTATTGAAACTATAAATCAACTATAAATAATATATAGAAATTAACTTTTTAAATATATTTCTAAAAGTTTTGAATAACTAATAATTTAAAAAAAAAAGAGATCACTAGTTTAGATACCTTATTTATATTGAGATTACATAGGAAATCTTCCAGTAACGGCGGTTAATGAGATAATGAAGATACGTTAAAAAAACTGATAATTTACCAGCAAACTTACCTACTGTTAAACACCTAGATTAAACGATTTGAAATATGAAAATCGCTATGAAAAACTTCGCTTCTTGGAGCGGTTTATAGCGAAATACTTTGCAAAGAGAAAGAGGGCGGCACCCAGATTCGGATCGGGAG
>CAYNKY010000030.1:0-18229 GCA_964397895.1 uncultured Prochlorococcus sp. | reverse complement strand
GAATAGCGGCGCCACAAGCCGCTGCCTTAACCACTTGGCGACGCCCGCCTTACATTTATGAATCTAACAAGTAAAGTGCCAAATTTCATAATTTATTTTGTTTTAGCAAAAAATTCAAATATTTTAAAGAAATCATTAATGATTTTTTGTGATTAAATTAAATTAAATACTTATAACCTTTGAATAATACAAATAAATTATCAGTTTTAATACCGCGGAGTCTTTGTAACTTTGAAAATGTTATCGATGTAAGAGTTAATTTTGAAGGTCTATCTCCCGCAGAAATCAGCTGGGAGAATGGACATGTATCTTGTCTTGAACCAATCAAAGATGATAATCTGCAACCAACTCAAATCTTATTACCCAGATTTGTAGAATCCCATGCACATTTTGATAAGTCTTTTTCTTGGTTAAATTATCCAAATTTAAAATCTAATTATGAAAATGCATTATCTGTAAATTTGGAAGAACATATCACAAGAACTGCAGATAAAGTTATAAATAGAGCAGAAAAATCAGTAAATCTGGCAATTAAAAATGGATATAGAGCAATAAGGACTCATGTAGATACTTATGTCTCACAAGATAAAGATATTTGGCCAAGGCTGATCCAATTAAGGGAAAAGTTTTCTAATGATTTGTACTTACAATTTGTAGCATTAGCTCAGTTGGAATTTTGGAGCTCTGATGATGGTGAGTTATTTGCTAAAAATCTTGAAAAAGACAATGTTTTATTAGGAGGTGTAATTGTTCCTCCTTTCAATAAACAAAAAACTATTGAAAACCTTTCGAAATTGCTTCTTTTGGCAAATAAATATAATTTAGAAATAGATTTACATATAGATGAGTCCTCAAATCAACCAGGTTCTGGAATAAAAATACTTCTGAGCACAATTGAAAAATTAAATTGTAATGTTCCAGTAACATGTAGTCATTCAAGCAGTATTTTATGTCTTAAAAATAAAGAAATAGATGTACTTGCAAAAAAAATGGCTGAAAAAAATATTAAGGTGATAGCTCTTCCCTTAACAAATTTTTGGTTATTAAACAGAAGTATTGAAAAAAATTCATTAATAAGACCAGTAGCACCAGTTAAACAATTACAAAAATCGTTTATTGACGTTTCTATTGGTAGTGATAATGTGCAGGATCCTTGGTACCCATTCGGTAATTTTGATCCTTTTTATTTAATGTCTCATGCTATACCAATGCTTCAATTAAATCCGTGGGATAGATTAACTCTATCAGCATTATTTAATGCACCAAGTAGATTACTAAATTTAAAATGGGATGGAGTTGTAAAAAAAGGATGTCCTGCTGATTTTGTTGTAGTTGAAGGGACTTCTTGGAAAGATTTGTTTTCAGGTAACCTTAAGAGGAATATTTTGATAAAAGGCAAATGGTTGAAAAAATGATTACGCTTAACTAAAAGTCTTGAATATTAATGTCTGAAAAAATCACAAAACTGAAAAATTACTTTCATAGTTTAAGAAATTTAGAAGTGATAGATAATTATTCTGATTTAAAAAGACTTTCCAGGGATTTTTATAATTATTCACCAATTTTGAGAGAGAAACTAAATAATTGTATAGCTGACATTGTTGTAAGACCTAAAGATATTAATTCTATTATTGCAGTTGCTCAAGAGTGTTGGAATTTATCTATCCCTTTGACCTTAAGAGGTGGAGGTACAGGTAATTATGGTCAAGCGGTTCCTTTATTCAAGGGAGTAGTAATGCAAATGAATTATTTGGATAGGGTTGAGGAGTATTTCCCTGATACAGGATTTGTAAAGGTGCAAGCGGGTTGTTTGATGAGTAATTTAAATAAAGAATTAGAAAAACATGGAAGGGAGTTGAGATTACTCCCCAGTACTTGGCGTACAGCAACTATTGGAGGTTTCATTGCTGGAGGATCAGGTGGAATAGGATCAGTTTCATGGGGATTTTTAAGGGATCCTGGAAACCTTATTGGAATAGAAGCAATTGATTTGAATCAGAGGCCAAAATTATTGAAATTAGATGCTTTGGAATCAGAACCTTTAAATCATGCTTATGGAACTAATGGAATTATTACTTCTCTTATAGTATCTACTGATTTCAAGAGAGATTGGTACTCATTAATAATTGATTGTGATGAACTTCAAAAAGCTTTTAAAATTTTAAAGATTATTACAGCAGCAGCAATTGAACTCAAACTAGGAGCAATTCTGGAAGAAGAAATTGTTGCACATATGCCATCATGGTTTAATAAAAAAAGTATTTGTCATAAAATACTAGTCCAATCAACATTAAGTGGATTAAAAACAATTGAATTAATTTGCAAACAAAATAAATTAAATTTAAATAATCTTGGAAGAGAGAATGAATCTGAAAATTCTATTTTAGATTTAGTTTGGAACCATACAACTTTGCAATTGAGAGCGAAAGATAAAAATTGGACTTATTTACAAATGTTATTGCCTCATAACACAGAATTAGAATTCATAGAAAACCTTAATAAGAAAATTGGGAAAAAACTTCTTTGGCATATTGAAGCTGTTTCTCAGCAGGGAATTCCAAGGCTAGCTGCTTTACCAGTACTAAAATGGACAAATGAGAAAGATTTAAATAACGTTATGTTATATTGCAAAAAATTGGGAGCTATAATATTTAATCCACATGTAATTACTGTTGAAGGAGGTGGTCTTGGAGTTGTAGATGCTGATCAAGTAAAGACAAAATTAGAAAATGATCCTAAAGGATTACTTAATCCAGGGAAACTTGAAGGATGGTCTGAAAAAGATATTTTTAAGACATAGTTTCTGCAAATTTTAAAAATTCTGATACCAAAAAAATAGACCCTGTTAAGACTGGTACGCTTTGAGGCCATACATTAAGTTTCTCAAGTTCTTCTAAAGCTTCTTTGAAATCTTGAAATTCCATCATATTATTAACTTTAACATTTGAATTTTCTAGAATTTCATTTAGAGTCCAGCTTTCTTGATTTGGAACTGGAACGATTATTAATTTATCAATTGGTTTGATTAAATTTTTAATTATTAACGAAATATTTTTTTGTTTCTGAACACCTAATATCCAAAATATCCCTTTAGTTTCATTAAGCCAATTTATCCTTTCATCAGCTAAAACTGATGCCGCTAAAGGGTTATGAGCTGCATCAACAAGTATTCTGTTCTTTTTCCATTTTACTAATTCTAATCTCCCTGGCCATTTTGTCTCGGAGAGACTTTTATAAATAATTCTGTCATTAATAAACCATCCTTGCATCCTAAGTGATTTTGCTACTTCAATAGCAACTGCGGCATTTTGTCTTTGAAAATATCCATTTAAACCAAGTTTCCATTTTTCAGAAAGAGGGGTAACCCAAGTTATGGTCGCACCAATTTCCTCAATTTTTTCGTTGATAATATTTTCAACTTTTTCATCTTGTGCGCAACTAACAACAAAAGAACCTTTCTCTATTACAGCAAGTTTTTCTCTTGTTATTTTTTCGATAGAATCTCCTAGATATTCACAATGGTCAATTCCTATTCTCCCAATGGCAATAATCGGCCTTTTCTTATGAGCTGTTGTAGCATCTAATCTACCCCCAAGACCAGCCTCAAGAATTAATAAATCTACTTTTTTAGAGTCAAAATATTTTAGGCCACTACAAATTAATAATTCAAATGGCGAAAGATTAAATTTTTGGAGTTTTAACTGAATATTGTTTAGTAATTCTTCTAGTCTATGGTTTTCAATATTAACTTTATTTACTCTAATTCTTTCAGTTATATTAAAGAGGTGTGGCGAGGTTGTTACTCCAACATTTATATGTGATGAAGAAATAATATTTTCTAAAAAAGCAGTAATCGATCCTTTCCCATTAGTTCCAATTATTTGAATAGCAGGCACATTTTTACAAGGGTTATTTAATTTAATTAAGGCTTCCTTTATTCTATTTAAGCCTAAATTAATGTGTTTCTTTTCATTCTCTGGAGAAAAATGTTCAAAATTATTAGTTGTAATTCTCTTCAAATATCTAATTTAAATCCTGGAATATTAAATTTACTTTATTAAGAAGTTGCTTGATTTCGTTATCAGAGATTATAAGTGGTGGAACAATCCTAACAACATTATCTCCTGCATTTACAAGAAGTAATCCTTTCTCAAATGCCTTAATAGGAACTTCCTTCGCATCAATTGCTTGCTTATTTAAGACTATTCCTTGTAAAAGTCCTAAACCCCTAATCTCAGAGATTAATTCTGGAAAGTTATTTTTAATGTCCTGTAAACCTTTTTTTAGTTGGATTCCTCTCAAGGATACATTCTTAATTAGATTTCTTCTCTCAATTTCTTCTAAGACAGTTATTGCCGCTTGGCATGCGAACGGATTACCTCCAAACGTACTTGCATGATCACCAGGTTTAAATATATTTGCTTTATCTTTTACTAATAAAGCACCAATTGCATGCCCTCCTCCTAAGCCTTTTGCGAGAGTAAATCCATCTGGTTCAATACCAAGATTTTCATATCCCCACATTTTGCCAGTTCTGCCAATACCACTTTGAACTTCATCGAAAATCAGGAGCGCATTTTTCTTATTACAAATTTCTCTCAATTTCCCAAAAAATTCTCTATCTCCTGGCACTACTCCACCCTCTCCCTGTATTGGTTCTATTAATATTCCTGCAACTGATTGATTATTGGCGTCACAATCATTAAAGATCTTTGTAATTGATTGAAAATTATTATATTCAAAAAATTTAAATCCACTTAATAATGGTTTAAATCCTTCATGATACTTGGGTTGTCCTGTTGCACTTAATGCAGCAAAAGTTCTGCCGTGAAAACTTGACTGGGCAGCAAGTATTATTGCTCCTTTATTATGATGATGAATTGAACCAAATTTTCTTAATAATTTTATTGCTGCCTCATTTGCTTCAGCACCACTATTACAGAAAAAAACACTTTCAGCACAACTATTTTTTGTAAGTAAATCACTCAGTATTTTTTGTTCCTCAATAAAATAAAGATTCGAAATGTGTTGAATCTTTCTTAGCTGTTTTGATAGATTTTTTCTAAGAACTTTATCACTATGACCAAGGCTACATGTAGCTATTCCAGCAACACCATCTAGATATTTTTTCCCTTTTTGATCCCATAACCAGCAACCTCTACCTTTTTTAAAAGATATGTCAAATCTGTTGTAGGTGTTCATTAAAGTGGGAGCGGTCGGACTTGAACCGACATACCCGAGGGTGCCGCATTTTGAGTGCGGTGCGTCTACCAATTTCACCACGCTCCCATTGAATTTTCGTATTTATAATAAATTATAAACCAATTATCTGTTAACAGCATTATTTCTATAAGCTTATTTTAAGCTGCTTTAAAAGTATCGAAATTATTGGTTCTTTTTGTATTTTTTGGTGTTTGATATTTGTCATTTGATAAGATACGTTCTCTAGTAATTTTTGCTCCTAGTTTACTTAGTTTTAGCTCGAAATCTTCATAACCTCTATCAAGATGTTCTAAACCTCCAATAAAACTTGTTTCTGAGGCGCTTAATGCAGCAATTATAATTGCTGCAGTTGATCTTAAGTCTAATCCTTCCATAATATTTCCTTTTAATTTTTTAACTCCTTCAATCGAAGCAATATTTTTATTTACTTCTATACAAGCACCCATCATTTTTAATGATTCGATATGATTCATTCTACGTTCAAAAATTTTTTCATTTATCTTTGATTTGCCTTCAGCTATGGCCATTAAGGAAGTAAAAGGAGCTTGTAAGTCAGTAGGAAATCCAGGGAAAGGGGATGTGGTTATATCAACTGATTTAATTTGATTAGTTTTAATTGTAATAGAGTTATCTTTAATTTTAAATTTACTACCACTTTCTTTGAGTTTATTTATCACACTATCAAGATGCCCTGGAATTACGTTTCTTATCGTAATTGAGGAATGAGTTGCTGCTGATGCAATCAAGAATGTGCCTGCTTCAATCCTGTCAGGAATAACTTCATGAGTACATCCCCTCAATTTATGAACCCCATGAATAGTGATCTTTGATTCTCCAGCGCCTTTGATTTTTGCTCCCATTTTATTTAGCATGTCACATAAATCTTTAACTTCTGGTTCTTTTGCAGCATTGTGGATATAGGTAATTCCTTTTGCTAAAGTGGCTGCCATTATGAGAGTTTCTGTTGCTCCTACGCTAGGGCAACCTAGAAAAATCTTTGTGCCAATTAACCTATCGCTATTATTTATTTTTGCTTTTACAAAATTTTGCTCAATTTCAATTGCTGCACCTAATTTTTCTAAACCATCAATATGTTCATTTATAGGCCTTTTACCAATATTACATCCACCTGGTAAGGCTAAATTAGCTTGGCCTAATTTAGCTAGTAAGGGACCAATACAAAAAAAACTAGCTCTAAGTCCATTTACTAAATCAAATGGCAATTCACCAATTCGTAAATATTGGGGATCTATAAGCAATTCATTTTTCTTAAAATTGGTTATCTTTACTCCCATACTTTTTAGAATGTTTTGCATTTTCTCAACATCAGATAAATTAGGCACATTCTTTAGATGAATTTTTTCTTTTGTTAGTAAAGAAGCAGCCATTAAAACGAGAGCTGAATTTTTTGCACCACTTATAACAACCTCTCCTTTTAAGGGATATTGGCCATTTATCTTTAAATTCTCAAATTTAAGATTTGACTTATTTTTGCTTTCGCAAACCATTCAAAATGAATTATTTTCTTAATAATGACAAATTACTAATAGTTAGTCCACCTTTCTTAATGCTTATATTCTTAAGCAATTCGAAAAATTTATTAATATTTTATTTGAAAGTTGTTATGTTTCTAATATTTGCGGATATGGCGGAATTGGTAGACGCGCATGTTTCAGGTATATGTGGCTAAATGTCATGGGAGTTCGAGTCTCCCTATCCGCAGTTTTAAAAATTAAGGTGTTTTAATTTGAAAAAAATCTTGGAATTAGAACTATTGTCGTATACAAAAAAAAAATTAAAATAAGATAGATTAATTTATTTCTCATAGAAAAACAAAATTTTATTATTACCAGTAAATCTAATCCCCTTATAAAAAGGTTTAGATCCTTTAAAAATAAATCACCCTCAAAAGAAGAAGATTTTTTTTGTATTGAAGGTACACATCTTCTTGAAGAATTAATTAATTCTGGAAATAATCCATCTCAAATAATTGCGACTGTTACTTGGATTAAAAAGAATGAAGAGTTAATTCAGAAATTTAATTCAGAATTAATATCAATTGTTTCTAATGAAGCTTTAATGTCAGCTTTATCTATTAAAAATCCAGATGGAGTTTCTGCTTTAGTGAAGAAGTCTTATCTGAAGAGATATAAAACAAATAAAAATGATGACTTTATTTTAGTTTTAGATAGAATTCAAGATCCTGGGAATCTAGGAAATCTATTCAGGACTGCTTTAGCTGCTGGGGTAAATAAAATTTTACTAGCAGGAGGAGCAAATCCACTTAATCAGAAAGTTTTAAGATCATCATGTGGATCGGTATTTCATATTCCTTTTAGAAGAATAGAGGGTAATGAAGGACAGATTTATACTGAATTATTAAGAGAATTAGATGATTTCTCTAAGATAGGTTTTCAGGTAATATCGACATGTTGCAGCAATGATTCAAATAAAGTTGGAATTAAACCATATTGGGATTTGAATTGGTTAAGACCTACTGTACTGATTTTAGGTAATGAGGGCTCAGGTGTTCATAATAAAATTAAACAAGCTTTTAATGAAAGAATAACTATTCCGCATAATGAGCTTGTAGAATCATTAAATGTAGCCTGTGCGGCAGTTCCATTATTGCTTGAGCGAAAAAGGGTTGCATTAACTTCAACTTCTTAAAATAAAAGTGACTAACTCTAAATTTGACTTTGATTTAATTGTAATTGGTGCTGGCTATGGAGGTTTTGATGCCGCAAAACATGCTTCAGAGAAGGGATTAAAGGTTGCCATTGTAGAATCTGGTGAAATGGGAGGTACATGCGTTAATAGGGGTTGTGTTCCTTCAAAAGCTCTTTTGGCCGCAAGTGGAAAAGTTAGAGAAATTACTAATTATCGACATTTGTCGAAGTTTGGGATTCATGCCTCACCAGTTAGATTTGAAAGGTCAAAAATTTCAGATCATGCTAATAATTTAGTTTTAAATATTAGAGAAAATCTCACAAAAACCTTAATAAGAAGCGGAGTTGAAATAATTAGAGGTGTTGGTAGAATTCATGAAATTCAAAAAGTCGGTGTAAAAAATAATAATGGCATTGACAGGATTTTAACTTGTGAAAATATAATAATTGCGACTGGATCATCACCATTTGTGCCGAAAGGTATAACCATTGATAATAGAACTGTTTTTACGAGCGATGAAGCAGTAAAACTAGAATGGCTTCCACGATGGATTGCAATTATTGGAAGTGGATATATTGGTCTTGAGTTTGCAGATGTCTATACTGCTTTGGGCTGTGAAGTGACTTTGATAGAGGCTCTTGAAAATATCATGCCTACTTTTGATCCTGATATTACAAAAATAGCAAAGAAAACACTTATTCAATCAAGAGATATTGAAACTAAAGCTAATGTTTTTGCAACAAAAGTTACTCCTGGCTGTCCTGTAAATATTGAACTTAAAGACGCAAAATCGAAAGATATAATAGAGAATTTAGAAGTGGATGCTGTTTTAGTTGCTACTGGCAGAATTCCCAATAGTAAAGGATTAAATCTAGAGGATATCGGGATTGATACCAAAGGAGGTTATATTCCTATTGATTCTAAAATGAGAGTCTTAAAAGGTGGATCAGTAATTCCTAATTTATGGGCTGTTGGAGATGTTACAGGAAAACTAATGCTCGCTCATACTGCCGCTGCTCAAGGCACTATTGCTGTTGAAAATATTTGTGGATATTCAAGAGATATTGATTACACTACGATCCCTGCGGCAACCTTCACTCATCCTGAAATAAGTTCAGTTGGACTATCTGAAAATGATGCAAAATCATTATCAGAGAAAGAGTCCTTTGATTTAGGGATTGTGAGAAGCTACTTTAAAGCCAATTCAAAAGCATTGGCTGAATTAGAAAGTGATGGAATTCTAAAATTAATTTTTAATAAAGATAATGGTCTTGTATTAGGAGCTCATATTTATGGATTGCATGCTGCTGATCTTGTACAAGAAATTGCAAATGCAATTTCAAGGAAGCAAAATGTAACTCAATTGTCTTCAGAAGTTCATACACACCCTACTCTGAGTGAAGTGGTGGAAGTAGCCTATAAGCAGGCAGCTTTACTTGTAAAATAATTTTTTTAAAATGGAAATACGAAGAACGCCTCCTAATCCTAAAGTCAGAGTTGAACATTTAGAGTACGCTATACCTCATAAAGAATCAGAACCCAAAAATATTCTTGAAGAAATCCTTTGGAATAAAGATATTGAAATAAAAGATTTCAAAAGATCTCTTCCTCTAGAGGATTTAATACAAAAAATCAATACTTTACCTCCTACAAAGAATTTTATTGCAAGTTTATGTGATTCATATTTAAAGCCAGCAATAATCGCCGAAATAAAGAAAGCTAGTCCGAGTAAAGGTGTTTTAAGAGAATCTTTTGATCCTGAAAATATAGCTTCTATTTATGAGAAATCTGGAGCTTCATGTATTTCTGTTCTTACTGATAATAAGTTTTTTCAGGGAAGTTTTGAAATTCTTGCGAAGGTGAGAAAGACAACAAATATCCCACTTCTTTGTAAGGATTTCATAATTTCACCTTATCAGATTTATAAAGCAAGATTGGCGGGTGCGGACGCAATTTTATTAATAGCGGCAATATTATCAGACTCAGATTTGATATATTTAAAAAAAATTGCTGATAAATTAGATTTAGATGTCTTAGTTGAAGTTCATAATGCTTCTGAAATCGAAAGGATTCAAAACTTAAATTGTTTTAATTTAATAGGAATTAATAATAGAGATCTAAAAACATTTCAAACTGACCTTAAAGTCTCTTTAAAATTAATGAATGAATATTCAAGTCGCTTTGAAAAAGATAATGTTTTTATAAGTGAATCAGGAATAAAAAATTATAAAGATTTAGACATTCTTAAATCTTCAGGTATTAGAGGTGTTTTGATTGGAGAAACCTTAATGAAGCAAAAAAATATAGAAGATGCATTTAAGACATTACTTAAAGCTGTTTAAAAAAATACTCCAAAAAAGCAAACCAAATTTTATAATTGAAAGTTGTTTCTTTTGATATTGATGCAATATGTTGTACCAACTGGATTAATTGCAGGGATTATTCATGTAATAAGTGGAGCCGATCATCTTATTGCTATGGCACCCTCATCAATCACGAATCCTAAAAGAGCTTTGAAAAATGGTTTTTCTTGGGGGTTAGGCCACTCTTCTGGGGTATTGATTTTATCTATTCTTGCGATTTTTTTTAAAGATATTGCACATTTAACTAAATTTTCTTATTTTGCTGAATTTTTAGTTGGTGTATCACTATTAATAATTGGTAGTCTTGCTATAAAAAATTCATTGAAATTAAATATCCATAATCATCAGCATGAGCATAATAATGGAATCTCTCATAAACATTTTCACTATCATCAAAACAGAGATAAATTTCATAATAAACATTCTCATGCATTAACAAGCTTAGGCATACTTCATGGATTAGCAGGTGGATCTCATTTGTTAGCTGTGATACCAGCATTAGCTTTGCCTATGGAGGAAGCTTTAGCTTACTTAATTGCATATCTAGTAGGCTCTTTAATAATAATGAGTTCTTTCACTTATTTAATATCATTATCGACTATTAAGGCAGGACAAAAATTTATTAAAAAACTTATTGCTTTTGCTGGAGGAATATCTTTTGCAATGGGTTTATTTTGGATACAGAAAAGCGCATTTTTGTTTATAAATTAAAAAATTTTCTAATTCTAAGAAGTCTGTAATTACCTATATGAAAAGTAACTACTCCAACTATCCTTTCTTTTTGAATAAATCCAAATAGATTACTACTATCCTTACTAAATTTTTTATTATCTCCACATACTTCAACTCCATATTGGTTGATTTTAGTTATTCTTTTTATTGAGTTTATTTTAAGTAAGGGATGTTTAAAAATAACAATATCTCCAAGCTTTAAGGGGGATTGATTAACAATATATTTCTTATAAAAAACTATGTCGCCATTATTTATAAAAGGCGACATAGAGATATCACAAACTTCCGCATATTTCCTGTTAAATATGCGAACAATAATAATTTCAATAAATTTCCTTAAAATACCACTGACTCAACTGGCTTTTATGAAAGAATCACTTCTTCCTTTTGTTTGCCAAAAGATATTATGAATTTTTTCTACATAGGTCATTAATTGTTCTGCTTGATTAGTGTCAATATTAACTTTGCAAGCACTACACAGTTTAGTAGCTTTCCATATTATTTCATGAAGATCAGGATAATTTTCTAAATGCACTGGCTTAAAATAATCAGTCCATAAAATCAGTATTTCTTTTTTGGTCTCTTTAGCTTGATCTTCTTTAATCGCTACATACCTTGAAAAAGTATTGTTGTAAGTTGACCACTCATCAGAATTTGCATTTGCTGGAGGACTTAAATCAACTAATTTCTTTGTCATTGATAAAACAGCTTCCGCTGCTACTCTGGCAGATGCAGGATCATACACTCCACAGGGACCATCACAATGGGCGTAAACTTTCATAATTGATCTTTTGTTAAAAAAAGAATTCAGAAATTTGCTAAACATTCGATTAAATTATTTTTTCTTATTTTAGTTATATATCTACTACTTTGAAAAGTCTTAAATATTTTCTAACACTAATTATTTTACTTTTAATAATTCCACTTCGAAAATAAGGGTTGCATTTGCAGGGATAACATTACCTGCTCCTCTTGAGCCATAACCAAGTTCGGGAGGTATTGTTAAAATTCTTTTTCCACCAACTTTCATCCCTGCTACTCCTTCGTCCCAACCTTTTATAACTCTTCCTGCTCCTAAAGGAAAGCTAAATGGTGCTCGTCCAATACTGCTATCAAATTGTTCCCCGTTCACTAAAGTACCTGTATAGTTGACAGTAACTGTTTTACCAGCAGTTGCTTCATCTCCATCACCAATTATCTTATCTTCGATTGTCAGACCAGTTTCTGTTGTTATGGAATTTGATTGTGATTCTGCATTATCAGCCATGGCAAAAAGAGTAGGGTTGGGATTTGAGGGGTCTAATTCAAATAGATTAACTTTTGGAATAGTAGATTTCTTTTCTAAAGTTTTTGTTACAGTATCAAGTGGATCGTTTTGAACTGCATTTACTATTTTGGGTGAAGTTAATTGGGTATAAATAGTTAATGTTATACAGAATATAAAGACTGTAAAACTAATTAAAACTTCTTTCACGTGATTTTTGTTATAACTCTAACAATTCTTGCAGAAAAAGGTACACTAAATTTGATTTTTATAAAATTTTTAAGAATTTAGCTTTGTTAAGGATTTTTAATATAAAAAGAAACCAGGAAATTGTTGTTCAAATATTAGGAGGATCTATTGGAGGTTTAGGTGTCGCAAATAATCTATGGATTATTTTAATGCCTTTCGCACTTTTCATTATGTGGTTTGGGGTAGGAAATAAATATTCAAATTTTTTTTGGGGATTTTCTTTTGTTTTTGTTAGTCATTTTTGGCTGTTTCATCTACACCCACTTACTTGGCTAGGTTTTCCTTGGATATTAAGTATTCTTATTCCTATAACTATTTTGATAATTTGTTCAATGATTGGTGGCTCTTTTGTTCTTTCATGGAGCTGGATTACCGGTAAATTTATTTCTAAAAAAGATTTCTTCTCGCGGCAACCCCCTATTACCTGTTGGATAAGAATTATTTTGATGAGCTTAATATGGGCATTTGGTGAATTAATACTCACCCAAACATCATTATTTTGGATTGGGGTGGGAGAGAGTTTAATACCTGGTGATTTATTTCTTGCTGGTCTTGCTAGGTGGTTTGGTACTGCTGGGATATGTTCTTTACAAATATTATTAGGATTTTGGATCTTCTTAATTTTTGAAAGATGGAGGAGGAAATTAGAATTCAGAAAATTATTAATTGTAGGTATTATTGTTTTAATCTCATTGCACACAATTGGAGCTTTGATATTAATTCCCAAAAAATATAGTGCAAATTATTCTGTCGCGATATGGCAAACGAACATCCCAACTAGAAAGAAATTGTCAATTTCTAATAAAGAAATAATAAATAGATTGAACAGAGAGCAGAAGAAAGCTCTTTCTCAAAATGCAGATCTTTTAATCGCCCCTGAAGGTACTTTGCGTGAAAATTCTATTCTAAAAAATGATTCTGAGATCAATTCACTCATAGGCGGTTTTAGGAAAGATAAAAATGTTTTGAAAAGCTCATTATTGGCTTTTCAAAAAGGAGATAAATTGCCTTCTGCTTTTATAGATAAAACAAGAATAGTTCCGTTAGGAGAAAAAGTACCTAGATTTCTTAATTCAATGGGTCTTTCATCAATTGGAGGGATAGATTCGGGCTCTAAATCAAGATTATTTGAATGGGTTAAAACTCCTCCTTTTGCTGTCGCAATTTGTTACGAAATTACTGATGGGTTAAAAATTAAAAATGCCATTCAAAATGGTGGAGAATTAATCTTATCCATTGCAAATTTAGATCCTTATCCTCCAATACTATTTAAACAATTTCTCTCGCTAGCTAGAATGAGAAGCATTGAAAATAAAAGAGATATTATTATCGCTTCGAACACTGGTCCTTCTGGATTAATAAAAAATGATGGAAGTATACATAAACTATTTAATTATCATGATGAACAGACTAAAACTCTAGAGACAACTTTATTAAATGAACCTACTTTTTATAATAAATATGGTAATAAACCTTTGTTTGTAATATTTATTTTATTATTTAGTTATGTAATTTTAAATAAAAAACTAACTAATAATTCCTCCACCTAAGAGAATATCTCCACTGTAGAAAACAGCTGCCTGACCAGGGGTGATTGAACTTTGCTCTTCATTAAAAACTAATCTATATTTTTTTGTATTTGAATCTGATTTATTTGATATCGATAATTTACCTTTTACTGGTTTGCTGCGATATCTTATTTGCGCATCTACCTCTATTTCTTCTTGAGGTTCTTTAATTGATACCCAATTTAATTCTTTTATAATTGCTTGACTTTCTAAAAGGTCTTTCACACTTGCTACATATACTATATTTTCTTTATGGTCTAACCTTTTTACATAAAGTGGTTCTGACCAAGCTACTCCTAAGCCCTTCCTTTGACCAACAGTGAAGTGTTGAATACCCTTGTGAGAACCAAGTATTTTGCCATTAACATGCCTGATCTCACCATGTTTTATAGCTATGTGATGATCAATGAATTTATTCATAGAGCCATAATGTTCTACTAAACATAAATCTTGGCTTTCAGGCTTTTTGGCGGTTCTTAAGCCTAACCGAGAAGCTTCTTTTCTTGTCTCTTCTTTTCTTAATTCTCCCAGAGGTAAAATTAATCTTTGCAATACTTCTTGCGAAAGACTATATAAAAAATAACTTTGGTCTTTATTATTATCAATTCCTCTGAGCAAAATAAATTTATTAAATTCAAGGTTGTTAGGCAAGCGGAAATTAATATTATCAATTTTTTTTATTCGAGCATAATGACCTGTGGCAATATATGTGAATTCTTCTTGTTTTTTTGCCCAATTAAGCATTTCCTCAAATTTTACATTTTTATTGCACATTGAGCAGGGGAGGGGGGTTATGCCTGATTTATAACCTTCAGTAGTTTTATTTATTACTTTTTTGGCAAATATATTTCTTGAATCAATTATGTGATGATTAATACCTAAATCTTCGCATAATCCTGCTGCATCAATTAATCCTTCTGAACAGCAAGAACCCTGACCTTTCATTAGCCATAATGTGAGTCCCTCCACTATCCAACCTTTTTCTATTAGTAATGCAGCTGATAATGAACTGTCGACTCCTCCAGATAAACCTACAATAATTCTTTTGAGGTTTTTAGATTTAATATTAAAGGGGGAATTGTCCTTAGACTTTATCTCTTTAATAGATTTTGTCATAAATCTAGGTTTATTGAACTGTAAATGTTACCTCTGAATTTACTATGAATAAAATTAATTGGCCAAAAATAGATTCAGATCACTTAATTGTTTATTCAAAACAAATGTTAGAGATTGAGAAAGAAGCTTTTTTAAGGGGTATGCCCGAAGAAGCGCTTATGGAAAAAGTTGGGATCAAGATTTGTGAATGGTTGGAAAATAAAGAAGATCTTTTAAAAAATGGAATAACTATTTTCATTGGTCCAGGCCATAACGGAGGCGATGGTGCAGTAGTTGCCAGAGAACTATTTTTAAAAGGTTTTGATGTAGATGTTTTTTGTCCTCTTCCATTAAAAAAGGAGCTAACAATAAAACACTTTAATTATATTACTTCTTTGGGAATAAAAAATTTAAATAAAATGCCCGATTCACAAAATAATCGATTGTGGATAGATGCTCTTTTAGGGAATAATCAGAAAAAATCTTTTAGTGAAGAAATCATAAAATTATTTAATAAGAAATACCAAACATATTCAAATAAAATTGTTGCTATTGATGTTCCTACTGGTTTATGTCCAGATTCAGGAGTGACATTTTCTGGAGTAGCAATAAAGTCAAATTTTACACTATGCGTAGGGTTTAAAAAGATTGGTATACTACAAGATTCAGCTATACCTTATGTTGGAGAAGTAAATAATATTGATATTGGCTTAGGTGGATTCTGCTCTTTTATTAAAAAACAACCATATGTGAGTATTTCCAAAAAAGATATAAAAAAACTTAAGCTTTTTCTACCTCCAAAGAATGCGAGTAAATATAAAAGAGGTAAAACTCTTTTAATTGCGGGGAGCGAAAAATATTTGGGTGCATCCTCACTCGTAGTAAAAGGAGCAATGGCTAGTGGCGTTGGCTCAATAAGAGCTCTTATCCCAAAAGATATGGCAAAAAGCCTTTGGCAAGTTGAACCAGAGGTTGTTCTTGAGGGATATTTAGAACAATCCTCTGAAGGTAATTCCTTGATTTATAGTTCTTTAAAAAAAATAGACTTAAATCGTTATGAATCAATTGTCTTAGGGCCTGGAATAGGTATAGATGTCTTGGATTGGGAGAAAGCAATAAAATATCTTTTGAAATTCAAAGGACTATTAATTTTAGATGCAGATATTTTGAATAGAATTTCTTATTCCAAATTAGGCTGTCAATTTTTCTTAGAAAGAAAATTTAAAACATGGATTACACCTCATTTGAAAGAATTTGAACGATTATTTCCTAATATGAGTGGAATTAATAATGTTGAATTAGCCCTTTCGGCAGCAAAAAAATATAAAATTAGTATTTTGCTTAAAGGGGCAAATAGTATAATTGCCGACAATAATGGCCAAATTTGGCAAATTTATTCAACTGATGCTGATTCTGCTAGAGCTGGTCTAGGGGATCTTTTGTCTGGATTTCTATCAGGTATGGCGGCATTAGAAATATCATCGGGAGAAAAATTATTAACAGACTCTTTTGCAAAATATCTTTTGATTCATTCTTGTGCGGCATCAAACTCTTTAGATGGTTCAAGTGCCTCAATTATTGGGAATAAATTGTCAAAGATTGTTAGGCAAATAAAAATGGGGCAAATGTTTTGAAAATGACAATTTAGTCGACTTTTTTATAGTTTTAAACACATAACTAAACAATTGTTACTTCAAATCTGAAGCCGATGTTAAAAAATCACGGTTTTATTAAAAAGTGTAGGAAAGTTTATATACCAAAAAGGTACTTACCATGGTTTCTTCATTACCGACAACAGCAGAACCTCAAAAAAGGAGAGGCAATGATCCAATAAGTTGGTATTTATCCAACATAGGGAGAGTGCCCTTGTTAACTCCAGCTGAGGAAATTGAATTAGGGAATCAAGTTCAAAAGATGATGATTCTTACTGAAGATGGACAAGTGAATGAAAAAACTAAAGATTTTACTTCACAAGAAAAAAGAACTATCAAAATTGGCAGAAGAGCAAAAGAGAGAATGATGAAAGCTAATCTTAGATTAGTAGTAAGTGTTGCAAAGAAATATCAAGGAAAAGGATTGGAGCTACTAGATTTAGTTCAAGAAGGTTCTCTCGGTTTAGAGAGAGCTGTAGAAAAATTTGATCCCACAAGAGGGTATAAATTTTCTACTTATGCTTTTTGGTGGATCCGTCAAAGTATGACTAGAGCAATTGCTTGTCAGTCCAGAACAATTCGACTACCAGTTCATTTAAGTGAAAGATTAGCAACAATAAGAAAGATAAGTCGGGAACTGGCACATAAGCTTGGTGCAATGCCTAGTAGAGTTGAAATCGCAGAAGCTATGGATATTGATGTTGAGGAACTTGATTCGGTTTTAAGGCAAGCTTTGTCAACAAGTAGTCTAGATGCTCCTGTTAATGGTGATGATGGAAGAAGCTTTTTAGGAGATCTTATAGCTGATACTAATCATGAAGAACCTCTTGATAAAGTTGAACAAAAGATCCATCAAGAACAATTAGGAAAATGGTTAAGTCATCTAAGTGAACAAGAGCAGCATGTACTTAGACTTAGATTTGGATTAGATGGTAATGAGAGGCATACACTTGCTGAAATTGGAAGATTACTAGAAGTATCAAGAGAAAGAGTTAGACAAGTTGAATTGAAAGCTCTAAGAAAACTTAGAAACTTAACAAGAAAATTACCAAGTGGAATTTGATTTAATCTTCAGCCCAAATATATTTAGTTAGTTCTTCTGGTTTAGGGTCCGGGGCTTGTAACGCATTTGTTACTGAATGAGTTATTTCTAAATCAATTTTCTTCTCAATATTTTTTAATTCATCTACACTTGCAAAATTACCCTCAATTAATTCTTTTGATAATTTTTTTATGGGGTCCCTTTTTGCCCAAAAATCTTTTTCTTGCTGTGCTCTTAATTCATCAGGGTCTGCTAAGGAATGTCCCCTAAATCTATAAGTTAAGCATTCCAACAAAGTTGGGCCTTCTCCTGCTCTGGCTCTTTTTATCGCTCTTTGGGCAGCACCTCTGACAGCAAGAACATCCATTCCA
>CAYNKY010000029.1:0-18232 GCA_964397895.1 uncultured Prochlorococcus sp. | reverse complement strand
GATGATGGAAGGATGAAAACTTTAGAAGAGATAGGTCAAATTTTTGATGTAACAAGAGAAAGGATTAGGCAGATAGAAGCTAAAGCCCTTAGGAAATTAAGACATCCAAACCGTAATGGTGTCTTAAAAGAATACATTAAATAATTCCAATTAATTTATCTTCATTAAGTTGATAAATAATAACTTTAAATATTTTCTTATTTCTTTTAATCTTATTTAAAACAATATCTTAATGACTAAATCAAAAGTAAGAATAGCTACAAGAAGAAGCAAATTAGCTATGGTTCAAACCTTATGGGTAAAAGAGGAACTAGAAAGGAATATTCCCAATATAGAAGTTACCGTTGAAGCAATGGCTACCCAAGGAGATAAAATACTAGATGTAGCTCTTGCAAAAATTGGAGACAAAGGACTTTTCACAAAAGAACTTGAGACCCAAATGCTTATAGGAAATGCAGATATTGCAGTCCATTCGCTAAAAGATTTACCTACAAACTTACCCGAAGGTCTTACTTTGGGATGCATTACAAAAAGGGAAGATCCCGCTGATGCATTAGTAGTAAATAAAAAAAATGAAGTATATAAATTAGAGAATTTGCCTAAAGGATCTATCGTTGGAACTAGCTCATTAAGAAGACTTGCTCAGTTAAGATTTAATTTCCCTGAATTAAAGTTTAAAGACATTAGAGGTAATGTAATAACAAGATTAGAGAAACTTGATTCAGGCGAATTTGACTGTATAATCCTTGCTGCAGCAGGACTAAAAAGATTAGGTTTTGAGAATAGAATTCATCAATTAATTTCGAATGAAATTTCATTACATGCCGTAGGACAAGGCGCTTTAGGTATAGAGTGTAAAGAAAATGATAAGGAAATTTTAGAAATTATAAAAGTACTGAACGATATCGAAACCAGTAAAAGGTGTTTAGCTGAGAGAGCTTTTCTTCGAGAATTAGAAGGAGGATGTCAAGTCCCGATTGGGGTAAATACCCAAATAACTAATAATCAATTAAAACTTACAGGAATGGTGGCATCAATAGATGGCAAAAAACTTATAAAAGATACTTACTATGGCGATTTACATAATGCTGAAGATATTGGGATTAAGCTTGCTTCACAATTAAAAAAAGAGGGTGCTGAAGAAATATTAAAAGAAATTTTTAGCCAATTTAGAGAAAAATAATTAATTAATCAATTAATTGTGGGTCTATTTCTTTTTTATACCTTTCTTCACATTCCTCTATTGTTTTAATAGCCTCTTCAATACCCATAAAACCATTAACATTACATGTCCCAGGTTTTTTCAAGTCTTTATAATGCTCCCAATAATATGTTGTTTCCTCAATCCAATGATCTCCTAAATCCTTAAAATGTTTGATATGATCAACTCTTTTATCATCTGCTAAAACGGCAATTACTTTATCATCAACCTCTCCTCCATCATCGAACTTCATAACTCCAATTATTCTTGCCTCAACTAAAGATCCTGGAATAAGAGGCTCAGTAACTGAAACGATTTCAATATCTAATGGATCTCCATCTTCATCCCAAGTTCTCGGTATACACCCATAAGCAAATGGATATACCAAGGATGAATATCCAACTCTATCTAATTTTAAATGTCCAGTCTCAGTAATCAATTCATACTTGTTAATTGTATTTGAATTTAGCTCAACGATAGTATTGACTATTAACTTTTTTTTATCAGTAAATGCATCTAAGATATGAAGAAGATTTGGTGTAGTTTTACTTGGAGGTTGAGGGAGATTAGCCATACTTTTATTATTTCTTTTTTATTTTACAACTTAACATAATTCAAAAAATTCTAAATTCATTATTCAAAATAATTTAATTTAAATCATTAATTTTCTTTTGTAAATATTGAATAAAAAAATCAGGAGACAATTCATTTTTGCTAACTTCTTTAACTAATTGCATTGAATTTAGAGATCTTCCATAATTGTGAACATTTCTTTTAAGCCAAGTAATTATTTTTTCATAAGAACCTTCAATAATTAATCTATCAATAGATCCAATATCCTCTTCTAATTTATTAGTTATTTGAGCACTAATAAGATGACCTAATAAATATGAAGGAAAATATCCGAAAGCCCCCTCACTCCAATGAACATCTTGTAAGCAACCTTCACTATCATTTGAAGGAGTAATTCCCAATAGATTCTGATACATTTTATTCCACTCAAAAGGTAGATCTTTAGGATCTAAATTTCCTTCAATTAATTTAATCTCCAGTTCAGTTCTAATAAGAATATGTAATCCATAACTAAGTTCATCTGCTTCTACTCTATTTAAACCAGGTTTAAAAGTATTCATTGATTGCCAAAGTTTCTCATGGGTAGTTAGAGGGCAACCTTGATCAATAAAATATTCAAAAAAGCTTTCTGAAAAAGACTTTGACTTTACTATTCTATTTTCCCAAAACAAAGATTGACTTTCATGAACAGCCATTGATGTTGCCTGACCGAGAGGCCACGCAAACCACTGATGACTCTGAGAAGGTAGACCTTGTTCATAAATAGAATGCCCCCACTCATGGGCAGTAGCAAAAAAACTAGAGAGTGGCTCTCCTTTAACTATTCTAGTAGTAATTCTAAAATCCTTTGGACCTAATGTTATTGAAAAAGGATGAGGTGATTCAGCAATAGCAACTAAATTTTTATCTCTACCAAATTTATCAAGTAACTTCTCGCATAAAAATTTTTGAGCCTTTGGCTCTAAGTCCCAATTTTCTTTTTTGATATATTTTAATTCCCTTAATAAAGAAGGTATCGTTTTTTTTAAAGGATTAAAAATTTTAAATAACCAATCTTTTGAAATGTCAGGCTCATATGGTTGAGCTAAAGTCTCCCATGGTGTCATTTCATTTGAAATCTGATTAGCTTCTTCTATACGCAGTTTTATAAGTTCTCTAAAATAAGGAAGAAAAATCTTATAATTAGAATCAATTTTCGCTTGATTCCAACTTTCATAGCCTCGGGATTTAGCTCTCGCTAAATTTTCGACTAATAAGGGATCAATTTTTCTTTCTCTTTCTAGTTCTCTCTTTAAAAGATTAATATTTTTTCTTTTGGAAGCAATTTGATCGTCAGTATTATCCTCAATATTGTTTATTTCATGATCTGCAGAATCAATTAAGTTTGAAAAATGTTGAGAAGAATTTCTATGATGTAAAATTTTTGCTAAGTAAGTAAGTTGTTCTGCCCTCCAAGATGATCCTCTTTTAGGCATTGAAGTATTTTGATCCCAATAAAGCGTGCTTTGAATTGAACCCAGTATTTGTGTTTCCTTTAAATAGGAACCTAGATCATTCCAAGCAGTATTTGTCAAAAAAATTCCCCCTGTTATTTATATATTAAAACTATTTTTAATAGTCAGCGAGACTCTATAAAACTATATTTTAAGAAAGAGATAAAAAATCTTTCAGAAATATATGGAACAAATTTCATCAACTATAAAATTTAATACGGCAGGACAAGGTTTTACCGATATCACTGCTGTTGTTAATAGATTTATTATTAATAACGATTTTATATCAGGGATAATAATTTTGAATACCTTGCATACAAGTTGCGGGTTAACAATAAATGAGAATGCTGATCCAAATGTTTTAAAAGATTTAAGTAATTATATTGAATCCATTGTTCCATACAATTCTTATAAAGATCTTTCGTTAGAACAAAATGAGAATTATTATGCTCACTATCAAGAGGGAGAAGATGACATGCCTGCTCATATAAAAACTGCGTTAACAAATAATTCGTTATCCCTAAGCTTTCAAAACCAGAAATTAACTCTTGGGAATTGGCAATCAATTTATCTCTGGGAACACCGTTTTGATAGAAAAGAAAGACTTATAAATATTCATTTAATTGGAGAAAAAAGAAACTGAACATATAATAAAAAAAATAAATCAAATTAAGATGAAACCCTTTTTATTAAATAGTGAAGAAATAAAAGAATTAGCAGTTAAAATACCAGGATGGGAAATTCATCCAAAACATATTGAAAGAAATTTTTCTTTCAAGAATTTCATAGAGGCTTTTGCTTTTATGACAAAGGTTGCTTTAATTTGTGAAAAATATAATCATCATCCAAACTGGGAAAATGTTTATTCAAAAGTATTTATTAAATTTAATACTCATGATTTAGGAGGTATATCTAATTTAGACGAAGCTTTAGCTACTGAAATCAATAATTTCATGATTTTCAAATAATAGAAAATTAGATGACTTTTAATTAAAATTCAATAAGAGAATTAAAATTACCTAAAAATTTATGGCGAATAAATTATTACCAGTAACAATAATTAGCGGATTTTTAGGATCGGGTAAAACTACATTATTAAATCATATATTACTTAATCAAGTTGGTATAAGGACTGCTGTGCTAGTAAATGAATTTGGAGAAATTGGTATTGATAATGATTTAATTATTAAAACAGGAGAAGATATGATTGAATTAACTAATGGTTGTATTTGTTGTACTATCAACGGGGAATTACAAAATACAGTTGATAAAATCCTAGAAAAGAATATAGACATAGATTATTTAATTGTTGAGACAACTGGATTAGCAGATCCATTACCCGTCGCAATGACATTTGCAGGTAGTAGTTTGAGGGAAAAGGTAAGATTGGATTCAATTATTACTTTAGTAGATGCTGAAAATTTTGATTTTGAAATCGCCCCATCAAGTGTTTCATATTCTCAACTATTGTATGGAGATATTCTCTTGCTAAATAAGTGTGATTTAGTAGATGAATCGCATTTAAATAAAATTGTAAGAAAGATATCTGAAATAAAAAAAGAACCAAGAATTTTAAAATGTATAAATAGTGAAGTCAGTTTAGAAACAATAATAAGCGTTGGACTTTTTGAAACTGACAATTTACCAAAAGAGGGCCTCATAAATGAACACTCCCATGATCACTCTCATGAACACTCCCATGATCACTCTCATGAACACTCCCATGATCAAAGTACAAATAGCATTGAGGGATTTACCTCGCTATCCTTTCAAACCGATCAGCCCTTTTCATTGAGAAAATTCCAAAACTTTCTCGACAATGAACTTTCAAAAGATGTTTTTAGAGCTAAGGGGATTCTCTGGTTTCTTGAAAGTGAGAAGAAACATATTTTTCATCTCTCAGGTAAAAGATTTTCCCTAGATGATGAGGAATGGGAAAATAAGAGATTGAATAAAATTGTATTGATTGGGAAAAATCTTAATCATGAAAAAATAAAAAGCCAACTAGATTCTTGTATTGGAAATGGGACCAACTTCTGAAAAAATTTTGAAAAAATTTTTCAATCAAATCAAAAAATATTATTTAAAATTTAAAGTCTTAGATATTATTGCTTTTTTTATCGCGATAATAATTCTTTTCCCCATCATAAATTTCTTAAAAGAGGGATTAAATATAGTTCTTAGCAGAAATTTCTCACTTGGTTTGACTGGAATTGAAGAAATAATTGGCTCTCTAAAGATATTAATCTTAACTAGTTTACTTGGAGGTAGTCTGGGAATAATTAATGGGTGGATACTTTCAAATTGTGAATTTAGATTTAGAAAAATTCTTAGAATATTTCAACTTATCCCTTTAGCAGCTCCTGCTTATCTTATTACAGCAATCTTGCAGGATCTTGGAAGTATTATGGGTTTTCAAATTACCGGTATCTGGTGGGGAGTATTAATACTATCAATATCTACTTATCCTTACGTTTTTTTATTGACAAATGAAAGCTTTAATAAATTTGGATTAAATCAAATTCTTGCGAGTCGAGGCTTGGGAGTGGGCCCTTGGAAAAGCTTTTTCAAAATAGCTCTTCCCATGGCACTGCCAGCTTTAGTTACAGGAATAAGCTTAATGTGTATGGAAGTAATGAATGAACTTGGTACTTTTGAGTTATTAAATATACCAAGTATATCTACAGGGATTACGGAGAATTGGATAATGGAAGGAAATCCTAATGGCGCGATCGGACTATCTTTATTTGCTTTAATAATAGTTTTTTCTTTAATATTTATAGAAAAACTTTCGAGAAAAAAAACAAGAAGATGGAGTGATAATCCTTCTATTAATAATACACAAGGATGGGAACTTAAAGGTTTTAAATCCTTTGCAGCTATCCTCTTATCTGCATTTCCTGCATTATTCTCATTAGGCATTCCAATACTCTGGGTCTTATTGAATATTGATCAAATTGAAAAAGGAATGTCAACAGAATTATTAATTCTTACTTTAAGAACGATTGGTCTTGGAGGAATAACTGCATTATTTGCAATAATTTTATCTTTAATTGCCTCTTTTGCCTCTAGGTGGAATAAAAGTTTTCTTATAAGAATAACTTCATTTACCTCTGGAATAGGATATGCAATACCAGGGACTGTATTAGCGATATCACTATTAACACTTTCTAATACGAGACTTTATTTCCTACCTATTATTTTTCTTATATGGGGTTACATAGTTCGTTTCTTGACAATTTCAAAGGGTTCAATTGACTCAGCTCTTGAAAGGATATCCCCTCGTCTTGATGAAGCTGCAATGGGATTAGGACTAAATCAATCTAAGATCATAAATAAGGTACATATACCTTTATTAAAAGGTCCAATATTTGTAGGAACACTTCTAATATTTGTTGATACGATCAAGGAATTACCCATAACATTTCTATTACGACCATTTGATTTCGATACTTTATCAGTTCGCATATACCAATACGCAGGAGATGAAAGAATGGCAGAAGCAATTTTACCAGCAATAATAATAACTATTTTAGGACTAATAGCATCAAGTACTTTAATCCCGGGACTTGAAAATGATAATGATTAGTTTTTTGGAAAGATTTTCTTTATAAAAAATGGAGAACTTAAAAATAAATCGGCAAATACTGTTATAAATCTGAAATAAATTAAACTTATTATGATTAAATTTGGTGAATAAATATTTCTCAATAAAAATAAAAAACATGCCTCAAAGACACCAACACCTCCAGGAGCTGCTGGAATAATCAAGCCAATTGACCAAGCCAAGCAGAAATTAGTGAAAATAAACAAATTGTTGTTGATGGATTCTTTATTAAAAATATAAAAGCATGAAATATATCCTAGATATTTAAAAACTATAAACATTATCTCTATCAAAAGAACTTTAAAAGGAAAATTTGATGTTATTTTTATCCCAGCATCAAATTGACTTTTCGACTTAGGTATTTGTGATTTTTTTAGGACTTTATTTTTAAGAGAACTCAATTTTTTGATAACAGAGTAAATTAAATCTCTATGAAGAAAAAAGGAAGGGACTATAAAAATCAAGTAGAAAGTATTAAAAAATACACCAAAAGAAGATAATAAAAGTCCGGCCGAAAGCATAAAATAAGGTTCAATCACGGTTGCATAAAAAGCAAAGTTATTATTTGTTTTTTTCTTTAAGAAAGTAAATCTCTCTATAAAGTGCCAAATACTCCCTGGCACATACTTAAGACTATTTGAAGCAATGAAAAAAGAAGTTATATCTTTTATTTTTTTTCTTTGTCCAAACCAAATTACTATATTTGACCATGCTATTCCATTAAAAAATATACTTAATAAACTGAAAATTAATGAAATTAATAAATAGATATAATTTTCTTTTTCTATCTGAAATTTTATTTCATGAACATTAAACAATAGTGAATAGCAAAGATAAGTAATACTGAGAAAGAAAAAGATATTTTTCAAATAAATTAAAAATATCTTTGAAATAAATTTCCTAAAGAATTTTTGTTTAAAATCTACATTCATTCGAGATCTTTAGATGGCTTAAATTCTCCTCGAGTTTCTCTTAGGATATTTCTTATCTCCTCCGTTGTTTTACCATATTTATTTTGCAACTTTCTTATCTCATCGTTCTCTGGCTTAATTAATTTATCTCCATTAGGCTTTATTGTTTCTTTAAATTTTATATTTCCAAAAGATGTATGGCACTCCCCAATCCTTCTTGGTAATATCCATCTGCCCTGTCTTCTTTCTCTTAATCCAATAGTATTAGAATATTGAAACCATAATTTTCTAAAATATTGCTCTTTATTAATTGGAACAATTGCTGTAATAGAAAAACCTATTCTATCTTTCTTCATATTTACAGGATTATAAAATACGTCAAAGGCACCTGATTTTCTTAGAATTGCAACAAAAGAACTTATATCCTCTGGAGTAAAGTCATCTATCAATGATTCTTGAATGCAAACCTCTTCATAAATAGGATTATTGCTTCTATTTTCTTCTTTATTCTCAAAAGAACTTATTTCTAATATTCGTAATATATTAGGAAAATCAAAGCATTTATTACCAATCCCAACTCCATATGAATCTACGCAAAATTTACTTGGTAAATTAAAAGAATCTACAAAATTTAAAATTAATGCGATTCCAGTTGGTGTAGATAATTCATCATTAACAAACGAGTCAGTAGCAATATTTATATTTCTTTTAGATATTAACTCTAATACCGCTGGAGAGGGGATTGGAATTTGTCCATGTTCTGATTTAATAAAACCACTTCCAATTGTAGGCGCATTACAATAAATTCTTGAGGGATTCAGGTAATTTATTGAAGCACAAACACCAATTACATCTACAAGAGAATCAATTGCTCCTACCTCGTGAAAATGTATATGTTCTGAAGGTATGCCATGAACTTTACTTTCAGCTAAGGCTAAGGATTCAAAAACTTGAAATATATTCTTTTTCAGATTTCTTTCTAATCTTCCCTTTTGAATTAAATTCTTTATTTCTCTCCAATTTCGTTTTTGATTATCCTTTATTACGCGTACGTTAGTTTTTTTACCTCGAAAAGAGCAACTTTTAGATTCTTGAAAAATAAGAGAGAATGATTTCTCCAAACCAAGCTCAAATAACGGTTTCTCCATAATTTCTTTTGGAACTCCAAAATCATAAAAAGCAGAAAGCAGCATATCTCCAGAAATCCCTGGCAAGCATTCAATTAAAATTTCATTCATAATTTAAATTTTTCAATAAAAAATTATCCTCATAATTAAAATCATTTAATCTCGAAAGATTTATCTTCAATTATCTCAAATTTATCTAAATACAAGGTATTTGATTTTCTATAAGCATCAATACTTACAAATGAATTAATAAATTGCATTGGTATCAGGCCTTTTAAAGTAACTTTAAAAGATTTTGTTTGATTCTTATTTGTATTAAACGTGCAGATTTTTATGATTATTTCTTCTTGAGCAACATTAATAAAAACTAATTTGCCTCTAATAGAAAACAAATTGTCCTTTAAATTTATGGAACTCAATATCTTATTAGATTCTTCAAATTTACTTATTCTTTCTTCCTTAAAATTATTTGGATCCCATATACCTGCTATCTGCAAATGAAGACATTCTGTATTTTTATTTCTTGGATAAACTATCCAAAAATATTGCTTTTCAAAATTTACAAATTTTTTTAAAATAGGTAAAGCTTTACCTAAAACTACAACATCTATTTGAAATCCATCTTTATCAATAATCCTACCTTTATTTAAGCAATGAGGGTTTATTGCAATAAAAGTTCCATAAATTATGCCAATAGCTCTAAACTGCAATTTTTCTGATGCTAGTGGTATTGGACTTTTGATCATATTAAGTATTTTTCTTAAATTTATATAAAGGATAGATTAGAATTAATATTTTTCTTTTTCTCTAATCATATCAAATGATCTTAAAGCATCATCAATCGCATCAGATGGTTTTGTAGCATCATTTAAGCTATTTGCTCTCCTCATCATTTCTACAAGAGCGAAAGGGTTGGAAGGCAAATCAAGATTATTATCTCCGTCAGATTTTGTAGAACTATTAATTTCAATTTCCTTTAAACTAAAACTTTCTTGTGCTACTAAAAAAGAAGAACTACAATAATAATTTATTAAAAAAAAGACACTTAATTTAGTTATTAATTTAATTTTCATCAAAAATAAATTTTTAATAATTTAGATTTAGTATACCTAATAAAAACATCTGCTAACTTAAACATACATTACTAATAATTAAATTGTTAATAGCCTCTTGGAATGTTAATTCAATAAGATCTAGATTATCTCAAGTTATAAGTTGGATTGAAGAACAATCGCCTGATATTCTCTGTCTACAAGAAACAAAAGTATTAGACGAAGATTTCCCCTTTGAACCATTTGAAAGCTTGGGTTACAAAGTTAAAGTTTATGGTCAAAAATCTTATAATGGTGTAGCAATTTTAAGTAGAGCAGAATTATTAGATTTAAGATATGGATTTAATGGAGAGCTTGAGATAAAGGATTTTTCTAATGAACTAATTTCGCAAAAAAGAATTATTAGTTGTTTGATAAATAACATTAGGATAATCAATGTATATGTTCCAAATGGATCCTCTCTTGATTCAGATAAATTTATATTCAAACTAGATTGGTTAGCAAAACTTAATGAATATTTAGTAAAACAATCAAGTAGAGATGAATTCACATGTATTATGGGAGATTTTAATATTGCTCTAAGCGATAAAGATATTCACGATCCTCATAAGTATAAAGGGACAATAATGGCATCAGAGATTGAAAGAATGCAACTAGAAAAAATTGTGGGGGACGAATATATTGATACATTTCGTATCTTCGAGGAAGGATCAGGCCATTGGAGTTGGTGGGATTACCGTAATAATTCGTTTGAATTAAACAAAGGGTGGCGTATTGATCATATTTATATCAGTAAAAATCTTTTACCTATGCTTAAAAGCTCAGTTATCATGAAGGATCAAAGAGGTAATGAAAAGCCCAGTGATCATGCTCCCATAATGATAAATCTTGATTTTCAAGAGGACTTTGAAGAGTTTGATCAAGATGAAGATATATTTGGACTTTAAATTATTTGAAACTTTCAATAATCTTCAAAGTCTTCTTTCAAAAAGGCACACACAAGTAAAGTTTCCTTTTTAGAACTTGTTTAAAAGAAATTTTTTTAGTTAATATCAGAATACAACAACAAAATTCGAAAAAGATTTTTACATTGTAGAGTATCTTCTTATTGACAAATTTTTCTCTTATTTCTAATTTGGTAATGATGTATTATGTCAAAATCTCTAAATCAATCGTATTGTGACTGAAATATTAAATATTACTAACTCCAAAAAAGTTTTCTCAGAAGCACAAGAGCTTATGCCTGGTGGAGTAAGTTCTCCAGTTAGAGCTTTCAAATCTGTCAATGGTCAACCTGTCGTATTTGATCGAGTCAAAGGACCATTTGCTTGGGATATTGATGGAAATAGATATATCGATTACATAGGTAGTTGGGGACCTGCTATTTGCGGGCATGCTCACCCTGAGGTCATTACAGCATTGCAAGAGGCCATAGAAAAAGGAACCAGTTTTGGTGCTCCTTGCGTCCTAGAGAATAAACTTGCAGAGATGGTAATTGAGGCTGTCCCATCAATAGAAATGGTCAGGTTTGTCAATAGCGGTACAGAGGCATGTATGGCCGTTCTTAGACTTATGAGGGCTTACACAGGTAGAGACAAAGTAATAAAATTTGACGGTTGCTACCACGGGCATGCTGATATGTTTCTAGTAAAAGCAGGTTCAGGGGTTGCGACATTAGGTCTTCCAGACTCCCCTGGAGTTCCAAGAACGACAACAGCAAATACACTTACTGCACCATACAATGATTTGGAGGCTGTAAAAAAATTATTTGCAGAAAATCCAGATGCAATATCTGGAGTAATTTTAGAACCAATTGTTGGAAATGCAGGCTTTATTACTCCTGAACCTGGATTCCTGGAAGGGTTAAGAGAATTGACTACTGAGAATGGTGCTTTACTAGTATTTGATGAAGTCATGACTGGCTTTAGGATTAGTTATGGAGGTGCTCAAAAAAGATTTGGAGTTACACCTGATTTAACAACCTTAGGAAAAGTGATTGGAGGAGGATTACCTGTAGGCGCCTATGGAGGTAGGAAAGAAATCATGTCAATGATTGCTCCCTCAGGTTCTGTCTATCAAGCAGGAACATTAAGCGGAAATCCACTTGCTATGACTGCAGGCATTAAAACATTAGAATTATTGAGGCAAGAAGGAACTTATGAAAAATTAGAATCAACAACTTCTAGATTAATAGAAGGAATTAAACAAGCTGCTATAAATAATGGCATTGCTATAAATGGAGGTAGTATTAGTGCAATGTTTGGTTTCTTCTTATGTGAAGGTCCTGTGAGAAATTTCGAAGAAGCAAAATCTACTAATTCAGAATTATTCGGTAGATTGCATAGAGAAATGCTTACTAGAGGAGTATATTTAGCACCAAGCTCATTTGAAGCAGGTTTTACTTCTTTAGCCCATAATGAAGAAGAGATTGATCATACTCTTGAAGCTTTTGATCAATCATTTAAAGAAATAAAAAATTAGAATTTATTTTTTATCTTCTATCACCATTCACTATTACAGGTGGAGTACTTCCAGAAGTACCTGGTAAACCAGGAACAACTTGTGTCCTTCCATCCCATTTATCTAAAAATAATTTGAAAAGGACTTGATCATTTAATCCTTTATTGAGAGTTTCGTATCTTAAAGCTTCTTGCTCAGCGATTTCAACTTCAGTTTTTGCTCTTAATAATAACTGTCCAGCTATTTGTTTCTGTTCAATTGCAGCTCTATATTCCTCTGCAATTTCTAATCCAGTTAAATCTAAACTTTTTACATCTACATAATCAAAAGAATTTAACTCTTTAGCTACGGTATCAGCAACTTTTTCGGAAATAACATTAAATTCAGTTGCAATTGTCTCTAATTCATATTGAGAAAATACAGACTTTAGAGCTTTAAGAAGAGAAGGTTGCACAATTTTTTGATAAACATCACTATTTCTACTAGCAATAGTTGCAAATATTCTTCCTGCTTCATTTGGTTTCACAGAATATTTTACTGTAGCGGTGGCTCTGATAACCTGAAGATCTTTCGTCAAAGTTTCAAATTTCTCAGGCTGAACTTGTGTTTTGATATCAAAAGGATAGACGTTCTGTATAAAAGGCACTTTGACATTTAAACCTGCTCTTCTGGATCCACCGCTTACTTTCCCGAGAGTAGTAACTACAGCTACTTGACCAGAGGGGACAACAAATAAGGCTTGAGTTAATAGAAGAAATCCTGTAAAGGATAAGACTATTAGTAAAGTGGCTGTACCCCCAGGCCCTGTAGGAGTTACATTTTTAAAAGAAGTAGACATTAAATTTCTTTTTTTTTTAATTTACTTAATTAAATTCATTAATGCATTGTTAAATTCCTTAAATTAAATATATTTTTAATAATTGATTTTGATATTACTCAATTTATAGAAATTACTTCTTTTTTTAGATTCTTGAATAACGTTTTATTTTTTAAATTCTTCAAGCAATATCAAATAAAGGTTTTCATCAATTTCTCTAATATCATACTCTGATGGCAAAACTCCATGTTTATGTTCATGAGAAGCCATCCAACAAAACTTCTCAATATCTTGAATTGAAAAGTTTGGATAGTTTTTAATTCTCGAGCACAATAATTTAATAACTGATTCTGAATAATCTGACATTGCGAAATAAAAATAACAAAACAAATATAACAATACCTAACGAAAATTATTTGTCTGAAGAGGAATATCAAAAGACTCTTCAAATCCCTCAAGCATTGATATTGCCGTTTGAAGATCATTCTTACTTTTACTTGAAACTCTTAAGCTATCACCCTGAATACTTACATTTATCTTTTTTATTTGATTTCTCAATTCCTTACTAATTTTTTTTGCTATTTCCTGGTCAAGTCCTTTTTTTAATTTTATATTTTGTTTGACTTTATTTCCACTAACTTCATCAAGTGATTGAAATTCAAAAATCTTTAGAGATAATTTTCTTTTTGTCGCTTTTTGTCTAAGAATATCAATAACAGAATTAAGAGTTAACTCGCTATTTGTAGTTATGAATATATTTTCCTTTTCCAAATCCAAACTAGTATCAGTTCCTTTTAGATCGTATCTTTGGGAAATTTCTCTTTTTACTTGATCTAAAGTATTTACTAACTCTTGTCTATCAAAATCAGAGACAATATCAAAAGAAAAATTTTCAGCCATTATTAAATTATATTTATTTCATTATTAACTTAAAAATGTTTTCAAGAAAAAATTTCTTTAAAAATTTAATCAAAAAACAATAAACTAACAACTTTACCCATATCTTCTGCACACCTACAACTATTTAATAAAGTTTCACTATCATGGAAAGCAAAACATATTAATTGATCGCATCTGTTTATTATTTCTTGATTACAAAGACTGCTAGCCAAAGGTAATGGCAAATCGTCATTCTCATTTTTTTCGACGAGATGTAATACCTTCTCAAGCTGATCTTTTATTTCAGGTACTTGTTTATCTAAGCTTTGAGGAAGTAATACGGTTAATAAGGAAGGATTAATTTCTAATACAGCTCTAATAACAGTGGCATTAACTCCTTGAGAGCCAGAAGTAATTATTGAATGTCCCTCCTCTGCTAATGATCTTGCAATGAGTTCGATGAGATGAATATCCACAACAGGAACATGTCTACTGCCTAAAAAAGCAATCCTTCTTTTACCGTTATCTTGAAGTTTTGCAAGTTCTTGAGCAAGAGTATCAACTTTTTCAGTTGAAGGGAGATCTAAAGAGCGACTCAAAATAATCTAAATACTATAATTTATAATTAGCATTTTTCTGAGAAATTGCAGTCAAAATCAATTTTTTCAAGAATTGCATTAATATTTACATTCTCATGAACAAGTTGAATTGCATATGAAGCTTTTACTGACTCATGCAATCGTACATGGCCAAAAGCTTGTTCAATTACTTCTACGCATGAAAGGGTATCTTTATCAACTTTTAAAATCGGAACCTCTAATTCCTCAGCTCTATGAATAAGTTGAGGTAAGGGCTCTCCCATACCTGTTAAAATTAAACATTGAGTAGAAGCTTCTAAGGCTGCCAACTGAATATCTGTCCTATCTGCTCCTGTTACAACTGCCATATTTCTGCTTCTTCTAAAAAATTCCATAGCAGAATTTACACCCATTGCTCCAATGCTTAATGTTTCAACTAATAATTGATTCTTTTCTGGACAACAAATAACTCTTGCATCTAACCTTCGTATTAATTCTCCGACGGTAACACTTCTTAAAAGAGGTGATTTTGGCATAATCCCAAAAACTTCAATTCCCAAATGTTTTAAGGAAGGGATAATCTCTTTTTCAATATTTTCAATTTCGGTAGGAATTACAGAATTTAATACAGCACCTGCAAAATATTCACCTAGTTGTTCCTTTGCATTTAATAATGCATCAACACTTTTACTATCTTCCCATAGATTTACCACTACAACTTTTGATTTTAGTGACCTTGCTAGTTGAGGAAGACTTAAACCATAAATCAAACCTTCGTGCAAACTACCAGCAGCCTCAAGAATATTTAAACCATCAAAATCATCATTTATAAGTTCCTTAATTTGTTCAAATCCTCTCCCAGGGGTTAAATCTTTATTTACGATCCTCTTCCCAGCGGATATATTATCTAATAATCCAACAGAAGAAATTAAGTTCTTTTCCTCAATTCCTAAAGTTGAACTTATAAATTTAACATCATCATCAATTAGTCCCTCATAAGCCATGGAAGGAAGATTAGTTAACTCTATACAAGTAGCTAAAGGCTTGCCTAAACGGACTTTTTTATTTAAAGAAATTACTTTTTTGGCAACCCCCAAGACTAAAGCTGACTTACCGCTAAATGGTTCACAAGATCCAATTAATAATATATGACTCATAATAAATCATTAGTCTTATGCTTAGGTTAGTATTTTTTTATGTAGTATTCAATTAATTATTTGTGTCAAAGGATTAAATAATTCTTCTACATATTAAATCTTCTTTTAATTTTTTAATTTATCTGAAAAATATATGAAAGGGAAAAAGACAATAGGAATTACAGGAGCAAGTGGTGCACTGGGAAAGTGCCTAACAAGATTATTCAAATCAAAAGGATATAAAGTTATTGGTTTCACCCACAAGCAAAATAGACAAAAGATTGAAGAGGATGGACCAAATGAATGGATAATTTGGGAATGTGGTAAGGAAAATCTACTAAAAGAAAAGTTAGAAAATATTGATTTATTAATTTTAAATCATGGATTTTATGAAAAGAATAACACTGATTTAATAGAAAATTCACTCGAAATTAATGCACTTAGTAAGTTCAGAATTTTTAGATTATTTGAGCAAATATCATTAGCTAGAGAAAATTTAGATCAACCTAATGAAATATGGATAAATACCTCAGAAGCTGAATTATTGCCTGCATTAAATCCCTCTTATGAAATTAGTAAATCTTTAATTGGGCAATTTATAACCTACAAAAGAAATTTTATAAATAATGAACAATCAAATAAATTAAAAATTAGAAAAATCATATTAGGACCTTTCAAGTCAGAACTTAATCCAATTGGTATTATGCCACCTAGTTTAGTTGCGAATTTGATTTATTTATTTTCAAAAACTAATTTTTTTCTAATAATAGTTAGTCCAAATCCGATAACTTACTTAATTTTTACAATAAAAGAATTTTATTTCTCTTTATATTATTTCCTCTTAAAGAAATTAAAAATAAATAACTAGAAATTCCTATCAGTTAGAATCTCAACCCCATCTTTAAGAACCACAATTGTGTGCTCCCATTGTGAAGAGAATTTTCCATCTCTGGTTACAACTGTCCATCGGTCACTTAATGTCTTACATAATTTTGTACCCTGATTAACAATAGGTTCAACTGCAAGAGTCATTCCCTCTCTTAAAACGACATTTGGAAGATCTTTTGTTCTAAAGTTAAAGACAGAAGGTTCTTCATGAAGATTTTGCCCAACTCCATGACCTGTATAGTCTTCAACAACACTAAATCCATTCTGTATCACAACATCCTCAATGGCTCCTGCAATATCTAAAAGGGTATTACCTGCTTTTATCTTCTTTAAACCAGCATATAAAGCATCTTGGGCAACCTTGCTTAGTTTCTCTATTTGTTTATCTACTGAACCCACACAAATAGAAACACAACTATCTCCGTGATAGCCATCTAAGTATGCTCCTGTATCAATTTTTACTAAATCCCCCTCTTTGATTATTTTATTCTTATTTGGTATTCCATGAACAACTTCGTTATTAATACTCGAACATATACTTGCTGGAAAACCATATAAACCTTTAAAACTTGGCACAGCTCCCATTTCACGAATCCTTTTTTCCGCAAAATCATCTAAATCTTTAGTACTCATTCCAGGTTTAATTAAATCAATAATTTCACTTAAAACTTTGGCCACAATAATACTGGATTTTTTTATTAGTTTTATCTCACGCGAAGTTTTTATTTGTACTCCCTTTTTCCCTTGAATAAATGGTGGTTGATCATTTGATCTTGAATTATTTTGGTTAAGTAAAAGATCGGCAAAAAGATTCATTTTCTTTGTTGATACTTAAAATTTCAATTCATTTTTTATAAATCTAAGGTTTTAAAGAACACTAATTGATAAAAAGCAACGAAATTTATTACTACAATTCTAAAATATATGCTGAATAAATTGTTGTTCGCTAATATCAAAGTAATTATTTAAGTTTAAAAAAATAATTTATATTATTAAATATCTAGCGAAATTAACCTTTCATTCCTACGATTGCAGTTAAAAATTTTTTTTACATACATAATATTAATTTTTTTAAATAGTAATATTAAAAATCAACATTGATCAAAAGGTTTCTAAAAGCAAACCAAAAAGGTTAAGATATATTATTGTGGATTTTTTTGTGGTTTTATGGCAAAAGATAACGATTCTGTGAATACAGAAGAAACTAACATTGATGAAAAAAAAGCTGCCAATACAGCTCTCAAAGATATAGCAGACAAAAAGAAAATTGAGGAGAAACAACCTCAAAGTTCTTCGCATCTTATCAAAGATTTCGAGGACTCTCAATTAAAAAAAGAATTACCTGAAATTTACGTGGGAGACACTGTAAAAGTTGGTGTAAAAATTACAGAAGGTAACAAAGAGAGAGTTCAGCCTTACGAAGGTGTAGTAATTGCAAAGAGACATGGTGGATTAAATCAAACAATTACCGTCAGAAGAATTTTCCAAGGAATAGGTGTAGAGAGAATAT
>CAYNKY010000028.1:0-18500 GCA_964397895.1 uncultured Prochlorococcus sp. | reverse complement strand
TGAAAGGATTACATTATGAAACTTATTCCAGCAATTGATTTAATGAACGGAAAATGTGTAAGGCTTGTCAAAGGGGACTTTAATGAGAGTAAAGAATTTAGCAATGATCCTGTTGCACAAGCAGTCTTTTGGGAAAAAGAAGGTGCCGAATCTATACATATTGTTGATTTAGACGCTGCTAAAACTGGAAATCCAGTAAATGATACTGTTATTAAAAATATTGCAAAATCAATCAATATCCCAATACAAATTGGAGGTGGTATTAGATCTAAAGATAGAATAGAAAAATTATTTTTATATGGAATAGACAAAGTAATAATGGGAACTGCTGCTGTAGAAGACAAATATTTAGTAAAAGAGTTAACTTTAAAATATCCTCGGAAAATAATAATTGGAATTGATGCGAACAAAGGGAAAGTAAGTACAAGAGGATGGCTAAAGCAGTCAGAAGTTAAAGCGACAGAACTAATAGGAGAACTTTCTAACTTTAAAATATCAAGTTTTATTGTGACCGATATAAATACAGATGGAACTCTAGATGGACCAAATCTAACTTTTATGAATGAGATATTAAATAGTACAAAACTTCCAATAATTGCATCCGGAGGAGTAGGTTCATTAAAAGATCTAGTATCACTAATGCAATTTGAAAGTAATGGTTTAATTGGAGTTATTGTTGGGAAAGCCTTATATGAAAATATATTCACTATTAAAGAGGGCAACGAAATTCTATCAACACAAAATTTTGGTGATTTTAAACCTAACAAAAATTTTTATGCTTAAAAACACAAATAAGTACACCCTACGGACTGGAATTTAATTAATATCTTCGGTAATTTAAATATGAATTCTTTATTTTTTCTGTGGCATTAACTAAGGGAAAATCAATACTTGTGATAGCTCCAAATTTAATAGCAGAATCTCTCTCCTTGAAACTGACTAGTCTTGACAATAAATTAAAAATATCTATTGATGCATCTAATAAAGAATTTTTCCCTGATTTAATAATTTGGAACGTTCTAAATTATGAATCAGCTGATTTAATTAGGATTGAATTTCTAAAATTAAAGGAAATATGGACAGAATCAAAATTTTTGATAATTTTTTCAGGGGATTTTAATAGAGAGATGAAATCTATTCCGCAATTAACCAGCGAAGGTTTACTTTTAAATCCCAGTGCAGATAAAGTTCTACAAGCATTAAATAACATTAATGAAGGAGGTAGAGTCTTTGATATTGATCAACAACCTTTTAATAGAAATAAAACAGTTAAAAAAAGTAATTTAAATCAAAAGCTCTTAACATCTGGGCTGAAGCAAATAGATACAGAAATAAATACTATCATGGATTATTTGAACAATAACTCACTACCTGATTTATATAAATTTATCCTCAAAGGCAGATTAAGAGAACTTATAACGGCAAAATCATTCTTAATTTTCTTATGGGGGAACTTATTGGATCTATATACTGATCAAATTTTTAATGAAAATTATTCTAATGAGAAGCCAGTGGATAAGACAATTTTTATAAAAGATAAAAAATCATTAGAAGTATGGAAATTGATCTTAGAAAGGCTATTAGATAAATATAGTCATAAAAAACTTAACAAGGAATTAAGTAACTCAACAGTAATTTTATCAGGTTTGAAGAAGGAATATATTTCGAGATTAATTTGTAATATTCTTAATGAATTAGATGATTTAATTAAAAATATCATTGAAAATTACGAGGGGAAGGACTACACCATTGATTTAATATCTTTTATAAATGAATTAAATAAAAAGGCATTATCCAATATCACAGATAATTATTTAAGAGTAAAGAGGAATGGAAATTCTATTTCATTAAATGATTTTATTTTTAATGAATTAAATTATATTGAAAATGATTCGGAGTCTCATGATCTGTTTATTATTATTGATCCAATCATAAATAATGGGCCTCTTATTTATGATGGAAAAATATTACCTCTTTATGAAATTGAGTCATTTGAAATCTTTGAAAAAATAATATCTAATTGGGCTATAAGATCATCAAATTTGTTAGCTGCTGAATTATTTAACTTTTGCTCCAACTGGCCTGAATTAAGAACTATCCTAATAAATTCTCCTCTACAATCTACAAGGAGTTTTGAAAGATTCAGAAATAATATAAATAACTACAATAGATGGCATAATAATATATATATGCCTATTTATTTATATGAAAGTAAACATGAGTTTATAGATATCCTAGATAATAAGATTATTCGTTATTTTAAAAATGAAAATAGAGAAAAAGATTTAGAAAAGCTAGATTGGTTTCAAAAGCAAGTTACATTAGTTATTGAAATTCGTGATGCTTTGGCTCCACAAATTGAACTTGCTATTAAATATATTGGTGAAATTTTTATTACTTTGCTTACCAAAATTGTTGGTAAAGGAATTGGATTGGTGGGTAAAGGTATCTTACAAGGTTTAGGAAAATCAACATCAAAGTAAGAATTATTTAATGAACTTTATTAAAAAACTTATTATCTTCTCAATATTATTTTTATGTATTGCTTTTCCATCCAATGCATCAAGAACCTCAGATAGTTATGATGGTAATATTTTTCCAATTTATGCAGGAAACGGATCTATCGTACCACCTTCAACCTCATTAAAAGAATCTATCAATAACAATAGAATAACTGTATTATTTTTTTATATAGATGATAGTTCTGCTAGTAAGTCGCTTGCTCCTATTATTGCTGGACTCGATTTAATATGGAGAAATGAAATTGATATAATAGCTTTAACAACTGATGAACTTCAAGGAGAGACTTTTTTAGATCCTTTAGAAGAGGGTTATTATTGGGAGGGTAATATACCTCAAACTCTAATAATTGATGGTTCTGGAGAAGTTAAATTTAATAAAGAAGGTCTTGTTGATATTGATGAGATGAACAAAATTATAAGTATGATAAAAGGAATTGAATATGTCAATCCTTCATTTATTGTTGAAAGTTTTAATGAATACAATAGTAGTATTTCAAGAAAAAATACTTCTATTAAAAATAATTAATTTAAGAAATGATTCTAATAAAATCTTTAATATTTATTACTTTTATACTTTTAGTTGTTGATCTGATTCTAAAGATAGCTCCTAAATCAAACTTAGAAATAATACCAAAAAAATATAACTTCAATAAAAATGAGGTGACAATTGATTTAAAAATATTTAATAATAGTAAAAATAAAGAGACTATGATTCCAAGATTTGATCTCTATATTGATTTTTTTGAAAATGGGAAATTATCAGAAATAATTTTTAAGAAAAGTATCATAATTGAAGATGGGAATATAAAAAGAACTTTAAATAATTATTGGCCCACTGTTATTGTAAAATCAAAGTCTTCAATTAATTTATCTTTAAATATCAAATTTGATCATAATTTCAATAAAAATAATTTTGCCTGGTTAAAAATTATTTGGGAGAATTATGGTCATTTTGGATTAAAGACCAGAGAAGACTGTTTTCTTATAAATAATAATGAGAATCGACTTAAAAATAGAGAACTAATAGAAATTCCAATAAATAAAGAATATAAAGCAATTGCTATTAAAACAGATGTTTTAGGGATATTTGATAATCCTCAAAACACTATAATTAATTATTGTAAAGATATCATTAAAAAGAATGATATCCTTGTCATTGGAGAAACGCCTCTTGCAATAATGCAAGGAAGATATATAAATCCTAAAAATCTAGATTATACTTTTTTATCAAAAATATTATGTTATTTTTTTCATCCTACTAGTAGTTTAGCAACTGCTTGTGGAATGCAATTATTAATAAATAAAATTGGCATAACAAGAATCATTATCGCTCTTTTTATAGGACTATTTTTTAAATTAATTGGGATCAAAGGTATTTTCTATCGACTAACGGGTTCAGAATCATCTTTAATAGATGATATTAGTGGTACAACTCTGCCCTATGATAAAACTATTGTTTTAGGACCCATTAATGTAAATAATTTTTGTACTAATATTACAAAAGCAATTGGAATTCCAACTGTTATTGCTGATGTTAATGATCTTGGAGGAGTAAAAATCATTAGTAATTCCAAAAACATAAGTAAAAATATATTAAAAGAGATTTTGAAGAAAAATCCAGCTGGCAATGATGACCAAAAAACTCCTATAGTGTTATTTAGGAAGATAAATTCCTAGTCATTATTATGTTTTCAAATAAAGTGAAAAAGGAAAAATTGCAATATGAAGAATTACACATTCGACATTTTAATCTTTTACTTGATTTAAGAAAACATCCTAATAATAATAAACTTTATAAAATGGCCTTAATTAATACATTTGATGATTTAAAAATTTTTCTCAGAAACCTAGAAAAAAATAAGTATAAATGTACAATAGCAGTAGAAAATAAAAAAATATTAGGATATTTATATACTTATCCAATTAACAATAAGAAAACATGCTTAAAAATTAATGCTCCAGAAATTATTCATGAAAGCAAGAACATCTCAAAAAGAGATTTATTTTTAAATTTGATAAAAAATTCAATATCAAATAAAGATTTGAAGATTTCTAATTGGATTATTAATGCAGATATTAATAATAATGAACTTATTTCATCTTCTAGAGAATTAGGATTTCAACCTCTTCAAGAAATAAAAATAATATCTAGAGATAATTTATACGATTTAGATAATAATAATTATTCTCAAATTAATAATCATTATTTTTTTGAGCGCATTGATGATTCAAATGTAAAAAAAGTTTTGAATTTTATTCAATCTAATGATTCTATTCTGATAAGAAATATTTATGATCTTGATCATTTTGATATTTTAAAAAGGATAAATAAGTTTTCAGGAATTCTTAAAAGAGATGAAGAGATATTTTTTGCAATACTCAAAGATAATTCATACGAAAATGAAATTGTTTATTCCTTAATTAGAGGATTATTATGGGATGAAGAACATAAAGCTATATTAGAAAAAAAGATTATTGATATTCTAAATGAAGAACCAAAAGCAAAATTTAAAATATATTCAAATGATTCCCTTCTAAACTCTTTCTTAGAAACCTTAAATTTATCTAAAAGTCATCAAGAGTTGATACTAGTTAGAAATAATCTTATTAAACGTATTAATAAAAATGGAAATAAGATTAATCATTCTTTTGAATCAATTTTTGAAAAAATCAACCCACAAGGAAATGTTTATCCTTCTCCTATGCCAATTGATATTAAGTGAAATTTAAAAATCCAGAGAAGAGATCCGTTTTATCATTTGATATTGGAAAAAAAAGAATTGGTCTTGCATATTGCGACCCTCTTTTAATAACAATTTCAATTTTACCTGCTGTAATTAGAAGTAGAAACTTAGAGGAAATTAATATTTTTAAAAAGCACATTAATAATCACAAAATAAAAGGTTTAATATTTGGCTTACCATTAGATGACAAAGGGCTTATTACTGATCAAGCAGAAGATTGTATTAATTATGGAGAAATGATTTCTAGAATTTTAGGATTACCATATAATTTTGTAAATGAACATAGTACCACTTGGGAATCGAAAAATAGATATGGTGTTACTAATGATAAGTCAGGTTTAATAGATAGTTTATCCGCAAAAATAATTTTAGAACAATGGATGAAAGAAGGTCCTGAGTTGAAAGAATTTGTTTTTAATAATTACAATTAAATATTAAAATAGATATAAATGTAAAAAAATTAAATGGAAGAATCTAAAAATCAAGATGATTATGATGCTCCAACAATTTTATTAAAAGATTCGAAGAATAATGAACTCTTTTGTTATTTAGAGCAAATTGTTAATGTTAAAGGTAAAGATTTTGCCTTATTAACCCCTGTAGATACACCCGTCACGCTATTCAAAATTAATGAAAAAGATGAACCAGAATTAATTGAAAAGATAGAAAGAAATGAACAAATACTCAAAAATGCTGATGCTGTTTTACAAGAACATGATTTAAATCTTATCCGTTCAGCAGTGACTTTAACTGTATCAGGTGAACTTGAAGAACCAATTTACGATGACCTCGAAGAAGATAATTTAAACGATGAAAGCGAGACATATGAGTTATTAGTTAACTTTAATGTCTTAAATGATGAATACGGATTATATGTCCCTCTAGATCCTTTCTTTATTGTTGGTAAGCTTGAAAATGATGAGGCAATTTTAATAGAAAATGAAGAATTCGATGAAATTCAACCATTAATTGAATCTGAATTAGAAAAAAACTCCAACTAAAATAATGTTTAGCTATCTAAAAGAAGTTTATTGGGATACTAATTTACCTATATATCAAATTCCACACTCTGAACTAATAAGAGAAGGGATAAAAGGCTTGCTTTTAGATGTAGATGGGACTTTACTTTGTAGAACTTCTAAAAAGATACCCATGCCAGTTAAAAAATGGATATCTAAATCTAAAGGTATATTTACAATTTATTTAATAAGTAATAATCCCTCAGAGAAAAGAATTTCTGAAATAGGAAATGAATTAGGTATTAGATATAAACATAGAGCATTAAAGCCATCAAAGAGATCTACACTTGAAGCAATTAAAATATTAAAAGAAGATAATAAAAACATTGCATTAATTGGAGATCGTATTTTTACAGATATTTTTGTTGGGAATAGATGCAAAATAAAAACTATACTTGTTAAAAAGCTTGATAAAAAAGGGAACCCAATTAGATTTAATATAACCCTAATATTAGAGAGATTTTTTTCATATTTTATATTTTAAATGAAACTTTGGGTAATAAAAATTGGGACAAGCATTCTACGAGGCAATCTAAGTATTCCGACGGAGGAAATAATAAGCATATTATGCAAAAATATTGTAAATTTTATAAATAAAGGAAATAAAGTTGTAATTGTCACAAGTGGAGCGGTTGGTTTGGGATGCCAAAAGTTAGGATTAAAGCAAAGACCATATGAATTAATTAAATTGCAGGCCCTAGCAGCAATAGGTCAGGTAAATTTAATGACATTATATGAAAAAGAATTGAATAAATTTGATAAAAAAGTTGGCCAAATACTTATTACTAAAGCAGACTTTAATACTCGTGAATCTTTCTCGAATGCATCTAAAACATTAAAAAAACTAATTGATTTAAATGTTATCCCTATTGTCAATGAAAACGACACTATCGCAAATGAGGAACTGAAATACGGAGATAATGATACACTTTCAGCACTTGTATCATTAGCTATTGAAGCTAATAAGTTAATTCTTCTAACAGATATTGATAGGCTTTATTCTAAAGATCCTTCTAAGAATAATGATGCAACTCCAATTGAGGAAGTTTTAGATAACAATCAATTAAGAACAATCAAAGAAAAAAATAATGAAAGTCACAATAAAGGATGGGGCACTGGAGGAATTACGACAAAACTAATTGCAGCAGAGATCGCAACTAAAGGAGGTATTACTGTTCAACTTGCTGATGGAAGAGATGAAGAGAATCTGATAAAAATATTCAATGAAAAAAATATAGGAACCGTATTCTATCCTTGCGAAAAACCCTTAGGGAACAAAAAAAGTTGGCTTTGGCATGCAATTGAGTCCGTTGGTGAAATAATATTAGATGATGGAGCTTGCTTTGCTATTCAAAACAAAGGTGCTTCATTATTACTCGTAGGAATAACTGAAATTAACGGTAATTTTTCTAAAAATCAACCTGTAAGAATATTAAATAAAGATAGAAAACAAGTAGGAAAAGGTATAACATCCATGAGTAGTGATTTAATTAAAAGCATTTTGAAAAACAAAGTGACTAAAATACAATCCCAAATTGTTATTCACCGTGATGTTTTGGTTCTTACCTGATTATCTTAATTTATTAAAAAAATGTTATTAAGTGAAATTATCGAAATTATAAAAGTAGGCAAATCAGGATATATAGATCATAAGATCTACAAAGATATAAATATAATTTCTGCTGAATCCTTAGAAATTGCTAAATCAGATCAAATTACTTTTTTAGAGGATAATAATAATTTAAAAAACAAAGTTTTTAGTACAAATGCTGGTGCAATAATAATTTTTGAAAATAACGAACTTAAAGAAAGTTTAAAGAATAAAAACATATCACTAATTTTTGTACAAAATCCTAGGATTGCTTTTGCGGAAGTTTTAAATCTCTTTGATAGAAGATTAAATATAAATATTGGTATTGATAGCAAAGCAGTTATTGATAAGGATACGATAATTGGTAAAGAGTGCTATGTAGGCCCTAATGTATTCATTGGTAAAAATACAAAAATTGGCAACAACAACTATATTTTCCCTGGAACAAGAATTTTAGAAAACATTGAGATTGGTAATAATAATATAATTTACCCAAATTGCGTAATTTTTCCAAACACGATTATTAAAGATAAGTGTTTAATAAACTCTAATTCCGTAATTGGTTCAGAAGGATTTGGATTTGTCCCAGTAAAAGGGAAGTGGCTAAAAATGCCGCAAACCGGTGGTGTGCTCATTAATAGTCATGTAGAAATTGGAACAAATTGTTGCATTGATAGACCTGCAGTAGGCTTAACAATTATTGGTGAAGGCACAAAAATTGATAATTTAGTACAAATAGGGCATGGAGTTAAGATAGGGAAAAACTGTGCTTTCGCGGCTCAGGTTGGGATTGCTGGTGGAGCAATAATAGGTGATGGAGTAATTTTAGCTGGGCAGGTAGGTGTAACAAATAGAGTTAGGGTTGGAAATAATGTGATTGCAAGTTCTAAATGTGGAATTCACTGTGATATAGATGATGGAACTACTATCAGCGGTTTTCCTGCAATGAAAAATAAATCTTGGTTAAGAAGTTCTGCTATTTTTAAAAAATTACCAGAATTAGCAAAAAAACTTAGACAACTAGACAACAAATAAATTATTGTTTAGAAAACTATAATATTTAATGAAAAATTATAAAATTGTCTTACTATCTGGTGATGGTATTGGTCCAGAAATTTCTAAAGTTTCAAAACAAATAATTATAAAGTTATCTAAAAAATTTGATTTTAATATTGAAATAAGAGAAGAATTATTTGGCGGGGCAGCATATGAAAAATACAAAGTTCCTCTTCCTGATGACACATTAAAAGAATGCAAAAATTGCAATGCGGTCTTACTTGCTTGCGTCGGAGATATTAAATATGATTCTCTTGAAAGAGAATTAAGACCAGAAACAGGCCTTTTAAAAATAAGATCTGAATTAAATCTTTTCGCAAATATAAGACCTGTAAAGATAAGGAAATCACTAATTAATGCAAGTACTTTGAAAAAAGAAGTTATTGAAAATGTAGACTTAGTTGTAGTAAGAGAACTTACTGGCGGAATTTATTTTGGTAACCCAAGAGGAATTATCAAAAATAATAATCAAGAAAGAGGATTTAATACCATGGCATATAGTTCCAATGAAATTGAGAGGATTACGGATGTAGCAATTCAAATTGCGAAAAAGAGAAGTAATAAAATATGTTCAGTTGATAAAGCAAACGTTCTAGAGGTGAGTCAATTATGGAGGAAAATAGTAACAGAGAGAATAAAAAATAATTCTTCAGTTAACTTGACCCACATGTATGTTGATAACGCAGCAATGCAGCTTGTGAGAAACCCTTCTCAATTTGACGTGATACTTACAAATAATATCTTCGGCGACATTTTAAGTGATATGGCCGCAATGTTAAGTGGCTCAATAGGTATGTTGCCATCTGCATCTTTAAATAATACTGGACCTGGTTTATTTGAACCAGTTCATGGGTCAGCCCCTGATATTGCAGGGAAAGATATTGCTAATCCAATAGCTATGGCTCTATCGACTTCAATGATGTTAAGAATTGGACTTAACGAACCAGATGCAGCTGACCTTCTAGAGACGGCTATTGATAAAGTACTTTCAAAAGGTTTCCGAACATCTGACTTAAATGATGGTAATAGTAAAATTCTGACTTGCAGTCAAATGGGAGATGAAATAATTAAAGAAATATAATTTATAAATTTAATATATTAGAAAAATAAGCATGTGACCTGTCACAATCGTATTATGTTGTTTTTAAAAAATGTCTAAAATTCACCCGGTAGTTGCTGTAACAGGATCATCAGGAGCAGGAACTAGTACAGTTAAAAGAGCATTTGAGCACATCTTTGCTCGAGAAGAGATCATTCCTGCTGTAGTAGAAGGTGATAGCTATCATAGATTTGAAAGATTGCCTATGAAAAAAGCAATGGCAGATGCATTGGCAAAAGGAGAAAACTTTTCACATTTTGGACCTGAAGCAAATTTATTTGACAAATTAGAAGAACTTTTTAAAGTCTACGGAGAAACTGGAGGAGGTAAAAAGAGATATTATCTTCATAGTCCTGAAGAAGCAGATGAACATAACTCTAGATTAGGAACTAATTTGGAACCAGGACAATTCACTCCTTGGGAAGACATCCCAAATGGGACAGACGTACTCTTTTATGAAGGTTTACATGGTGGAGTTGTTGGAGATGGTTATGATGTGGCATCTCATGCTGATCTCTTAGTAGGTGTTGTTCCGATAACAAATCTTGAATGGATTCAAAAAATTCACAGAGATAATGCTGAAAGAGGATATACCGCAGAAACCATTGTGGATACAATCTTAAGGAGAATGCCTGATTATATCAATCATATTTGTCCTCAATTCAGTAAAACTGATATTAATTTTCAAAGAATTCCTACTATTGACACATCAAATCCATTTATTTGCAGAAACATACCAACCCCTGATGAAAGTTTTGTCATTATTCATTTTAGAAAAGGTGCTAGAGAAAAATGGGGAATTGATTTTCAATACCTTCTCGGAATGATAAATGATTCATTTATGTCAAGTCCAACAAGTATTGTTGTTAATGGGGGGAAAATGGGATTTGCAATGGAACTCATATTAACTCCAATAATACATAGACTTATTGAAGAAAAAAAAGCTTCTTAAATATTTCTCAACTTAATAAAATTAAGAATTCCTTGATTAATGACCCTTTTTTCGTTTTAAATAAGAACAATTAAAGAAGAAATGTGTCATTATTCGATTGGTTCGCCGCAAGACGAAAAGATCAATTCGTTGGAAAAGTCTCTCAAGAAACAGATGATAGTGACGGATTATGGGTCAAGTGTTCGGAATGTTCACAAGTCGTTTATAGAAAAGATTTAATTTCTAATTTTAATGTTTGTGATAATTGTAACCACCATAACAGGATAAATAGTGACGAAAGATTAAGCATAATTTGCGATAATGATTCCTTTCAAGAATTTGATAGTACCTTGAGTCCCACAGATCCATTAGGCTTTAAAGACAGAAGATCATATTCCGATAGAATAAGAGAAAGTCAGGCTGGAACTGGTTTAAAAGATGGAGTAATAACAGGTTTATGTACCATAAATTCTTTACCTTTAGCATTAGCTGTTATGGACTTTCGTTTCATGGGTGGTTCTATGGGATCAGTCGTCGGTGAAAAGATAACAAGAATAATAGAAAGAGCAACGAAAAATGAATATCCTTTATTAATAGTATGCGCTTCTGGAGGAGCCAGAATGCAAGAAGGAATGTTGAGCCTAATGCAAATGGCAAAAATTTCTGGCGCTCTAAAAAAACATCGAGAAAAAAATCTTCTCTATATGCCCCTTCTAACCCACCCCACAACAGGTGGAGTTACTGCAAGTTTCGCAATGTTAGGTGATTTAATTCTCGCAGAGCCAAAAGCTTTAATAGGTTTCGCTGGTAGAAGAGTTATTGAACAAACATTAAGGGAAAAATTGCCAGATAACTTTCAGACAGCTGAATATTTGCTTGAACATGGATTTGTTGATGTTATTGTTAATAGAAAGGAACTTAAAAGTACACTGACAAAAATTTTGAAGATACATGGAGTTAGGAAATTAGTAAATAAGCTTTAATTTATTATGAAAATATTTCTTAAAGGTTTAATTATTTCTATCACTGCAATATTAATTTCTCTCGTAATTAATATTAATGAAACATACGCAGTGGGAAATGTAGATTGGTTTCTTGTTAAAGAGAATAATGACGGTAAACAATGGTTAGATTTAGGAAGTATAAAACAAATTAATAATAATGAAGTTAGTGTTCTAACAAAATTTTTTAAGAATCCTAGTGACAATTCAAGTAAAGGAGAAACAAATTTATATGTGATGAGAATAAATTGTGAAAGATCTCAATTTAAAGATATTTCTATAAATGGAATACCTAATTTCAACGCAAATTGGCAAAGCTCTAATAATGACGAATTAATAGAGTTAGTTATAAATAAGAGCTGTAAAGAAAATAATTTAAATTCAAAATGACAAGAGAAAAATTAAATATTGCTATCGCAGGTACTGGTTTTGGGCTAAAAGTTCATTTACCTGCATTAAATGAATCAGATAAATTTATTGCAAATTCTTTTTTTCACCATAACGTTAAAAAATGTGAAAGCATAGAAGAAAAGACTGGCTTAAAATGTTTCAGCAATTGGAATGAATTAATAACAAACAAAAATATTGATGGAATAATAATTGCAACTCCGCCCCATACTAGATTTGATTTTGCAAGAAAGGCATTGGAGAATAATAAACATTTACTTTTGGAGAAACCAGTTGCTTTAAATAGTAAGGAAATTGAAGAACTCCAGAGAATTTCACTTTTAAAAAATTTAAAGGTTTGTGTTGATTTTGAATATAGAGCCGTTCCTTTATTTCTTCAAGCGAAAGAAATTATTGAGAAAAATAGTTTAGGAGAAATATATTTCATAAAACTTGATTGGATTATGAGTAGTAGATCTGACCCTCTTAGAGAATGGAATTGGTATTCACAATCTAATAAAGGAGGTGGAGTATTAGGTGCTTTAGGAACTCATGCTTTTGATTTACTACATTGGCTTTTTGGGGATTCTATAAGAGTTTCAGGAAATACATACACTTCAATTAAAGAGAGACCAGTAGGGCAAGAAATGTTCGAAGTCGATAGTGATGATATTTGCCTAGCTAATATTGAAATAGGGAATAATCAAGGGAAAGTAGTCCCCTGTCAAGTTTCATTATCTTCAATTTCTAGAAATGGAACTGGATTCAGTCTAGAAGTTTATGGTAAAGATGGATCACTTTTCTTGGTAAGCGACAATCAAAAAGATTATGTTCATGGTTTCAGATTAACTTATTCAAACAATGAAAATATAATTAAAACTATCCAACCAATTGACAAATTTGCATTTAAAAAGACCTGGACTGATGGGAGAATTGCACCAGTTCAAAGGATCCAAAATTTATGGGGAGAATGCATATTAAATAACACTCCTATCATTCCAGGATTAAGCGAGGGAGTTAAAAGTCAAAAAGTATGTGACGCTATAAAAGAGTCCTCTGATTCTGGATTTACAATAGAAATTAAATGACTAATAACCGTCATGTAAAAATTGTTACTTGACTAAGTAATATATTTATTTTTATAATTCGCCATATTCTGAAAAAATCAACGCATCCATTTATTTATCGTATGGCATTAAATTATTACGCAAAAGAGCTTAAAGAAAACGCCCAACTATTGGCTACCAAAGGTAAAGGTATTTTAGCAGTGGATGAATCCACCAAAACTGTAGGAAAAAGACTTGCTGGGATAGGAGTTGAGAATACTGAAGATAACAGAAAAGCCTATAGAGGTATGTTATTCACAACAAAAGATCTTGGAAACTATATAAGTGGAGCTATCCTTTTCGAAGAAACACTTTTTCAAAATCATCCTGATGGCGAGCCAATGGTCAAGAAGTTAAATGATCTTGGTATAATTCCTGGAATTAAAGTTGATAAAGGATTAAATCCACTTCCAGGTGGTAAGGATGTTGAAACATTTTGCTCTGGTCTTGATGGATTAGTTGAAAGAGCAGCCAAATACTATGAACAGGGAGCTAGATTTGCAAAATGGAGAGCCGTTCTTCAAATTACATCTGATGGATGTCCTTCAAATCTATCAATACAAGAGAATGCTTGGGGACTAGCTAGATATGCTAGATCAGTTCAAGAAGCTGGTTTAGTTCCAATAATTGAACCTGAAATTTTAATGGATGGTGATCATACGATTGAAAAAACAGCTGAAGTTCAAGAAGAGGTAATCAAACAGGTTTATAAGGCTTGTCAATCTAATGGAGTTTTATTAGAAGGCACTTTACTGAAGCCTTCAATGACAGTTAACGGAGCTGACTGTGTAGAGAAAGCAGATCCTAAAAAAGTTGCTGAATTGACAATTAGAACTATGGAAAGGTGTGTTCCAGCTTCTGTTCCAGGTATCGTATTTTTATCAGGAGGATTAAGCGAAGAAGCTGCCTCTGTTTATCTCAATAATATGAATAACCTTTACAGAAAAGCCATGTGGAATGTTTCTTTCTCTTACGGAAGAGCCTTACAACATTCTTGTTTAAAAGCTTGGAAAGGTTCAGACATTGAAGCTGGCCAAAAAGCCTTAATAGCCAGGGCTCAAGCAAATTCAGAGGCTTCCAAAGGAGCTTATGTTCCAGGTTCTCAGCCATCATCAGACGAACAACTTTTTGTCGCTGGATATAAGTATTAAATAATTTTGAATTAAAATCAAATTACTCGTTAAAAAATCGCTTATTAAAGGCGATTTTTTAATGTTCTAAAAGAGATCTTAAAGTATATAGTCCATCTGTAGTTCCTAATAAAGAATCGCACGCTCTTTCAGGATGAGGCATTAAACCTAAAACATTACCTTCTTTATTTATTAAGCCTGCTATGTCATTTGATGATCCATTAGGATTATTAATGTATTTTAAAGCAATTAAATCATCATCAAGAATTCTTTTTAAAGTATCATCATCGCAATAATATCTACCTTCACCGTGAGCTACTGGTAAGGTTATTTTTCCTTTTGCTTTATTAAACCAACCACCTCTAGAGGTAATAATCTCTAAATCGGTTTCAAAACAAATAAAATCTAAATCTTTATTTCTAGTCAAAGTTCCAGGCAAGAAGCCAGATTCTGTTAATATCTGAAATCCATTACATATACCTATAACTTTTCGCCCTGATTTTACAAAACCATGCAAAGCTTTGATAAGAGGCGAGAACCTTGCTATCGCTCCACACCTAAGATAATCTCCATAACTAAATCCACCAGGAAGTACTATCGCATCCAAACCATTAGTATCAGAAGATTCATGCCAAATGAATTTAGTTTTAATATTCAAGCAGCCTTCTAGAGCCCATGCAATATCTCGATCACAATTAGATCCAGGAAAAACAACAATCCCTACAATAAGGTTACTCATCTTTTTGGCTTAATATTATATTCATAATCCTCAATTACTTTATTTGCAAATAATCGATCACATAGCAATTCGATTTTCTCTAAAGCTTCTTCTTCTTGATTAGCTTCTAAATTTACCTCAATTAATTTTCCAATCCTTAATGAGTTGATTCCTTCAACACCAAGTTTATTTGCTGCTGATTTGATAGCTTCCCCAGCTGGATCAAGAACAGAAGGTCTAAGGCGAATGGAAACTTTTGCTTCAAATTGGTTCAATTTTTAAAATACTTCTAATTGAAGATTAGATCAAATTATGAGAAAAGAGAAGTTATTTTATAAACAAATATTCGTTCTTAAAAAATCATTAAATTATTTTATAACCTTTGCCATAGCAAGACAAACAAGTTCTCCTTGAATTTTCAGGTGTTTTAAGATTTCCACTTCCCCCACACTTATCACAGAAAATCTTGGCTTCAGTAGTAATTAAATCTGAATAACTTTCAGCTTTAACTGAAATGTCGGATTCTTTCATTAAATTGTTTTGAAATTATGATTTATTTCAACTAGATACTATAAAATTAAATTCCAATTTTTGGATCATTCAAAATGTTAAATTTCTCTTTAATTTTCTTCTCGAAGGTTTGGAAGTGTTCCTTTTGAAAGCCAATCAGAACTAATTCAGTGCCACATTTATTCTTAGATATATTTAAATCATGTGGTGCCCCTTCAAACCAAGTATTAATTTTTCTACCAACGATTTGTACTTGTAAAGGATTTTCTTTACCTGGAATCCATACTCTTCCCTTTATTCTTAATATATTAATATCTTTGAGAATCTGACTCATAGTTTTTTCGAAATTAATTTTTTCTAAAAAGTAATCACATTTAATATATTTTGAGAAAATTTCAGCATGAGAGTGATTATGTTCTTCATGAACAAATTTACTAATATTATCTTTTATTAATTTTTGATCAAAAATAAACTCTAGATTTGTTTCGCCATTAAATGATTTAAGTATAGGGATATTAGGATTAACTCTTTCTTTTATTTTTTGTTTTATGAGATTAAATTCTTGATCAGAAAGAACATCTGCTCTTGAAATGAGCACTATGTCTGAGACCTCGAGTTGCTCCTCAAACAATTCTTCTAAAGAAGAATTATGTTCAATATTTTTTGTTTTTATATATTGATTATTAAAATCATATAAGTTATTTATTGGTGAACCTTTAAGCATAGACTCTCCATTAACTATTCCTATTACAAAATTCAAATACACAGAAGCTCTTATTTCAGGCCAGCTTAAAGCTTTTAGCAGAGGTATTGGAAGAGATAAACCACTCGTTTCTATAATTATCATCTCTAAATTGGATTTAGACTTTAATAAAGATTGAATAGCAGGAATGAAATCATCTTGAACAGTACAGCAAAGACATCCATTATTTAATTCAATTATGGATTCAGGAGAATTATCATTACAATCACGACAGCTTTTTATTAAATCTCCATCTATTCCAACATCTCCGAATTCATTAATTAATAAACCTATCTTGCTTTTAGATTGTTGTAAAAGATATCTCAAAAAAGTTGTTTTCCCTGATCCTAAAAAACCAGAAATAACAACAATTGGTACTCTATTCGGCATTTATTAATTGAGTCGCTAACAGCCTAAACTATATTCGGTGCTTTCTCCAGTGCTTTTATTAGTTCCGTTAGCTTTTTTACATAACTCCTTTTGCTGAATTCTACTAATCACAGCATCAGTAAAGTCGGCACCATCTATTTTTGCACCATCAAAATTACTTTCCATAAGTAATGCATTTGTAAAATTAACATTAGTTAAATCTGCATTGGTGAAGTCTGTTGCATAAGCCAATGCATCAGTTAAATCAGCACCACTCAAAGTTGCATTATTGAGTTTACTGTTATTAAATACTGCTCCTTGAAGATTGCTTTCACTAAAATTAAATCCATTTAAATCAAATTTAACAAATTCATTACCACTCAAATCTTGGCCATGCATATCTTGTTCTAGATCCAAATCCTGTTGATTTCTTATTTCAGGAGGTCTTTTAGCCCATGCTGTGTTAACAAAATTAAAAAATAATATCCCAAATATCATTAAATAAATTAATGTATTTTTGATTAATGAAAAGCGAATTGATTTAATCATTTGAAAAATTTAAGTCTAATCTTAAATTACTTATTTATTATTCACTTATTTTATAGGAAAATATATGGCAATGTCATTAAAGGTTATAGTTCCTCCTCATCCGCTTATAAAACATTGGCTTACTATACTCCGTGATAAAAGGACTCCTAATACACTTTATTCAACTGGTTATGAGCAAATTGGTAAATGGCTTACTTATGAAGCACTAAGAAATTGGTTGCCTTATAAAAGTGAGAGAATTGAAACATTTAATGGTTTTATAGATGGTTTCTTTATAAACCCGAATTATCCAATTAGGGTAATTGCTCAGATTCCAGAAGGACTTTCACTTTGGACTGGTTCAAAAGAAATAATACCAAATTCAATTTTATCTCTTGGAGGCTTACCAAAAGACATCAAAAAAAATGAAGGAATATTGCTCTACTGCGGTCAAATTAAAAAAGATAATAATCCAATAAAAACGCTTGCAGACTTGAAAAATCTTGGTGTTGAATCTAAGAGAATTCTTTTAATTTCTATTATTTGTAGTAACGAGGGTTTAAATCAAATTGCTAAAGTATTTCCTGAACAAAATATTTACACCTCATGCATAGATAATGAAGAATCTCAAAATGATGGTTTATTTCCAGGTATTGGGAATCCATTGTTGCGATTAAACACTATGTTTCAAGAAAAGAACTAATATAGATAGTATAGATTAATCTCATAATGACAGAATACAGAGATTCCTCATCAAATAATCTTTTATCATTAGTTAGTGGTGCTTTCATAGGAGCAGCAGGCTTAGCGTGGTGGCTCATATCAGAAGCTGATAAAAGAAAAGAGACCAAAAAGCAAAAGGCAATGATGTACTCTTCAAGAATTCAAGATGGTTCTGAAGCAACAGATTTAAATGTAAATGTTAATAAAGGTGAAAATCTTGAAGAAAAAGTCGAACAATTAAATTCTGCAATCGCTGATGTTCGAAGACAATTAGAGGAGTTAGGTCAATAATAATAAAGGTTATCAAAAATAATGAGTAAATTA
>CAYNKY010000027.1:0-18636 GCA_964397895.1 uncultured Prochlorococcus sp. | reverse complement strand
CTGCCTCATTAGCAAGAAGAGGTGATCCTGACCTTTCTAGTAAAGAAATTGCATTGAGAGTGCGTGAATTGAGAAGTAAAACTGGTGCTTCATCTATAAAAGGTAATGGTAAATGTAGACCTTGTGGCCCTAACAGAAACGGTGCTAAACAAAGAGCAGATGCGCATTGGAAAGTTGGCGAGAGTGGCACAAACTCAGGCCAAACTGTTACAGGTACTCAAGCTAATAGATCTTCAAAAACGACGGGAAATGAATCCAGTACTTGCCGGGATATTACTGGTACACAGTATTTAGGTACAGAAGTTTTAAATGAATTTTGTGGTTCAGAGTTGAGTTATAATCAGCCTTCAAAAATTAATGTTACTTCTACTACTTCTGGAAATAAAGTTACAGGGAATGAAGTTGGGAGATCAGATTTAGTAACTGGTAATGAACCTGGAACTTGCAAAAACTTAACTGGCACAGAATATACATCAGCAAATTTAACTCAAAGCTATTGTGGAGAAGTTAATAAAACACCTTCAAAAGTTCGTCATAGTTCAACTATTGAAGGTCAACAAATTTCTGGATCATTGCCAGGAAGATCATCACTTGTGACTGGAGATGAGAGTGGATCTGGGCATCAACTAACTGGTGATCAATATCTTGGTGCAGATCCTTTACCAGATGGTAAATCTTTTGAGAAGGTTGGTATTCATAATACATTAAATGGCAATATTGTTACTGGAACGGGAGTAGGAAGGTCTCAAAGAATGACTGGAAATGAAAGTGGTAGCTGCAAAAATATTACTGGTGATGAATATATTGGATCTCAACAATTTGAAAGTTTTTGTGGATCAATTCCGCCTGCAGAATCGAGAAAGGTTGGCTTAAGTATTTCTCAAAATAATAATACTATTAGTGGTACTATGACTGGTCGTTCTCAACAGGTAACGGGTGATGAGCCAGGAACTTGTAAAAATGTAACTGGAACTCCTTATGCAGGTATAGAACAAATAGAAAATAATTGCGATAATAATGTTAAAAATGAATTAAGAGGTAAAGGAAAAGTTTACTTGGGTAATAGTTCAAATGCACGTCTTACTGGTAAGCAGCCTGGTATTGGTGGACAAATGACTGGAGCAGGTAAGGGAGCTTGTTTAAACCCAACAGGTACTCCTTACGTTGGTGGAGATCAATTAAATTCAAATTGTTCAAATTCTCAATTAGATAAACCATATGCAAACAATGAAAAGTTAAAACACAATACCTGGGATGATTTTTCAGTAAAATCTCCTTCAAGGGATAATTATTCTGAAAGATCTCGGGATTCTGTAACTGGTAATCAATATGAGAGTGGATCAAATATTACTGGACCATTTGATATGGCTGTTGATAAAGTCACTGGCACAGAGCAATTTAGATTTGATAAAAATAAATTAAATAACCTACAACCTAAGCAAGATAATGAAGATATTAATCCTGAGGAAGAAAGAGTTCAATCTAGGATAACAGGTGAAGGTCAATCAGCCGGACTTAATATAACTGGTGATGATTGGGATAGAGGAGAAAGAGTTACTGGAACTGAAGGAGCTTCTTCACGAAAAAGAAATCCCTCTAGGGCAGGATTTACAAATGCTATGCCATCTATGCACATAAAAAGAAACGAAAAAATGAAAGAACCTGATTTTCTCATTACTGGGTCTAGTGGAAATACAAGAGAAGGTCAACTTGTGACTTTCTCAGGTGGTGCAAGAGGTTAAATAAAAAATGGTTTTAAGAGGATTGGCAAACGCCAAGAATTTTACATTGGGACCAACAGCCCCAATGAAATCATTTTCTGAAAATATTAATCCTGAAATAAAATTAAGAAAATCAATAGATAACTTTAGTGGAGTCCATCCTTTAACAAATAAATCTGAGAATAAAAAACTCTTTGATTATGAGACAAAAACTAAGATTAGTTTTGATAATATTGTTTCAACATTAAAAAAGATTGCTTATATTCAACATGAAAAAAATTTCATCAATAATGCTCAAAAAATAGCACAAACAAATCTTGGGATCGATTTACCAAATCACATATTAGATAAATCTTGGGTGAAGCCACTCGATATGAGAGCACTTTATGCTTGGTGTGTTTTTAAGCAACATGATAAATTCAGTAAAGATTTCTTCACGAATGATCCTTTAGATGGTTCAGCAGGGAGTCTAGAAGCTAGGAAATTTGAAACCTTCCTTTTAGATTGTGGAGTTCATTTATTGGATATTACTCCTTGTTCTGATGGTAGATTAGCTCATACTGTTGCTTATGTGATGAGAATTCCATTTAGTGCAGTAAGGAGAAGATCTCATGCCGGGGCAATGTTTGATATTGAAAATACGGTTAATAGATGGATAAAAACTGAACACAAAAGATATAGAGAAGGCAGCCCTAATATTGCAACTGAAAATACAAGATATTTAAAAATAGTAACCTATCATTTTAGTTCTGTTGATCCTTTTCACCAAGGATGCGCGGCTCATGGGAGTAATGATGAGTTAGCAGCTAAAGAGGGACTTAAGAAATTATTGGCTTTTAGAGAGGCTGTTGAAAATAGTTTCTGTTGCGGTGCTTCAGTAGATTTAATGCTGATAGGTCTTGATACTGATACTGATGCTTTGAGAATTCATTTGAATTCTGATCAAGGACAAATTAGTTTAGAAAACCCTATTTCAACTCTAGATATTTATAATTCGACTTTAAACAAATCTAAAAATGATACTGAAAGAGAAATATGCAAAGAGATTTCCGATTGTGTATCTGAAAAGGAACTTACTGGAATTAAAAAGTTTATTTATAAATTGATCGTAAATAATATTTCTCAAATTGATTATGTAAAGGAATTTTATAAAGGATCTTATGAAGATATTGGTCATGCAGAGAGATTTATTGGAGTAGGCATTGGTTTTAAAGAAGTCCATTTAAGAAATCTCACCTATTTTTCTCATTTAGATACTGTTGAAGAAGGAGCTCCTGATTTGGATGTAGGTATCAAGATTTTTTCTGGATTGAATGTTGCTGAGGATTTACCAATACCAGTAGTAATTAGATTTGATTATTCAGGAAGGGTTCCAGGTGCCAAAGCAAGAGCCATTAAGGATTGTGATAGGGTTAATAGCGCGATATCACTTAGATATAAAAATTTAGTGGATCAAGGATTGTTACATACATGTCTTACTATAAGAGATAGAGACAAAACTGATTCCGCCCAAATTATTAAAATGTCTTTAGATAAAAAAACACAGGAGGCCCATTAATCATGTTAATTTGCAAAGTTATAAAACCACTCGTCTCTACCAATAGGATTCCAGGGTTTGAACATAAGCATTTACAGGTAGTTTTGGATGGTTCTAGCAATAAAGTTGCTGTAGATTCTGTAGGTTGTAAACCTGGAGACTGGGTAATTTGCGTAGGGAGTTCAGCAGCGAGGGAGGCCGCTGGGAGTAAATCTTATCCAAGTGATTTAACGATTGTAGGGATCATAGATCATTGGGACCCTGATAGTATTCAAAAGTAATGGAGATATCCTCTTGTGGAAATAATGAAAGTTGTAGGTAAATTAGTTTGTACTCAAAGGGTTGAGGGGCTTGGACATATGAATTTAAGACTCTTACAAAATAATAAAGGCAAAATACTTGTAGCTCTTGATCCCGTTGGGGCTAGAGACGGCAATTGGGTGTTTACTACTACTGGTACAGCTGCAAGATTTGCTTGCCCTAATAATCCTGATACTATTACTGATTTAACGATTGGAGGTATTATTGATTTCTGGGATCCCTTTAGTTCGAAATAAAATGATATTCTTATTGATTTTGTATATTAATTAATCTAAAGCTATATTAATGCAATTATAAATATTGAGATTATGTGGAACCAAAAAAAATCACCTTCAAGGATAGAAAAACGATTTGAGTTCGATAATTACCAAATAACGAGCAAATTTATGAATCAAATAGAAAAACTATGCAAAAAGAAAGATATTTATCCAAACATTAGTTTTGGAGGCAAATTTCTTAGTGTTACGATATTTTTTGAAAAAGATGATATATCTATTGAAGAAAAAGAGTTTTCAAAAGAGATTGATAATTCATATGAAGATATAATTTGTTGTAAATAAAGCTAGTATTTTTCAGGTTTTTCAATATCTCTTTTTATCAATGCCATCAAGTAAGAAGGTGCTTTATATCTCCCGGGAAGACATCTATTTAATGTTTCTAGATGTCCCCAACATACCGTTCTTTGGATTTGTTTAATTGTATGGCCTTTGAGAATAAGTAATCTTAGAGCTTTACAAAAAAGAGGATAACCAGCTTCTAATTCATCTATATTAAGATTAGCTGTGGTCATTGATTACCTCTAACTCGAATTTTAATCTAAGCAATAAAGGTGCAAAAAAGGAGCAATTATTAACTTTCTAAATAAATATTTGTATTCAATGAATGTATGCTACACAATCAATTTCAATTAATACACCTTTTGGTAAAGAAGAAACTTCTACACATGCTCTCGCTGGAGCAAGATCCTCTTGGAAATAATTCGCATAAATTGAATTTACTTTTTGAAAATTACTTAAATCTGTGAGATAAATATTTGTTTTGACAATATTACTTAAAGTAGCACCTCCTTCTATTAGAACAGCTTTTAAATTTTCTAGTACTTGAACTGTTTCTTTTTCAATATCACCAAGACAATCTATTTCATTTGTCGCAGGATTTATGGCTATTTGCCCAGAGCAAAAAATAAAGTTACCAGACTTTATAGCCTGATTGTATGGGCCTACAGGATTTGGAGCTTTGTTTGTTCTTACAGGGTAAGTGTTTGTCATCGTTAATTTATTTTCCTTTTTAAATTTAAACCCAAGCATCTTTTTTGGCTCTTAAATAACTAAATTCCTGTAAATTTTTTGCTCTTAAGAATAAATTTATATTCATTTCCTCTTTTAAAGTAGTTGGAATACAAAGTTCATCAGGGAAACTTTTCTTTTCAATTTCTTTGAGTTTTTTTGCAATTAATTCATCATTCGGATTCATCTTAAGTGCCCATGAGAGATTTGATTTCGTATATTCATGAGCACAATAAATTAGAGTATTTAATGGTAAGGATGATATTTTCTTGAGAGATTTATACATTTGTTCATTAGTACCTTCTAGTATTCTTCCACAACCTCCAGAGAATAGAGTATCTCCAACAAAAAGAATTGGATTTGGAAAATCATTTGAATAAAAAGATATATGGGCGCGAGTATGGCCTAATAACTCAATTACTTCAAATTTTTTATTCATAATCTCTAAGATAGTTCCATCCTCTACTGAAATGTTTTGAAAAGGGATTCTCTTTTTATCTTTTTTGGATGCAATTATTTTTACATTGGGCCATTCATTTATTAAATCCTGAGTCCCACCTATATGATCGAAGTGATGGTGGGTTTGGAAAATAAATTCTAGGTTGAGTTGGTTACTTTTGATCCAATTTATAATTGGAATTGATATCCCAGGGTCTATAACGGTAACAGAATTATTTACAACCCATAGCCAAACGACATTATCACTTAAAATAGGTACTCCAAAGATTCCGTTTACTTTATTTTTGTTCATTATTATTTTAGAATATAAAAATTTGGTAGGAAATAAGTTTATTATGATCACGATAGCTTTAGCAAAAGGAGCATTGCTAAAAGAGTCTATTGATATCTTTAAAAATGCAGGTTTGGATTTCTCTGAGGCTTTAATGGTTGACAATAGGTCCTTAACTATTAAATCCAAGTGCAGAAGAGCTAAAGCTTTATTAGTAAGAAACGGTGATGTTCCAGTATATGTAAGTTATGGTCAAGCTGATTTAGGAATAGTGGGATATGATGTCTTACAGGAATCTGATTCAAAAGTTGCTAAATTGTTAGACTTAAAGTTTGGAGGATGTCATATGTCATTAGCCGTAAAAAAAGATAGTGGATATACTAAATCAACTGATCTTCCTGCTAATTGTAATGTAGCTAGTAAATTCATAAAAACAGCAAGAGCATATTTTGAGAAACTAAATATGCCTGTAGAAATAGTTCACTTAACTGGTTCAGTTGAGTTAGGCCCTATAACTGGAATGGCTGAAGCTATTGTTGATTTAGTAGCAACTGGAAAAACATTGAGAGAAAATGGTCTTATCAAAATAGATGATATTTACTACTCAACTGCCAGGTTGATAGCTAATCCCTTATCTCTAAGATTAGACAGGACTCTCTTACAAGAATTAATTTTATCAATAGAATCATGTAATACCTTAAAAATTTGAGTTAAATGTTTTTAAAAGATTTAAAAAGGATAAAAAGGTTAGGTAGATATTTAACTAAAGATAAAAGAACTCTTTACCTTATTTCTATCATACTTATCCCTGTTGCTTTCGCAGGGGCAATTCAACCGCTTTTGGTTGGTCAAGCTATCACAATACTAAAAAATGAAAGTTCAGATGTTTGGCTAAGTAAAACCTCTATTGGTCAATCTATAAATTTAATAATATTAACTCTATTTATCACAGTATTACTTAGGCTGATTTTGCAAGGCTATCAAACCTATAATATTCAGGCAGTTGGTCAAAAGTTGACAGCACGAATAAGAAGAGAGCTTTTTTCTCATTCAATATCATTATCTCTTAAATATCACGATAGGATGCCTGTTGGTAAATTACTCACAAGGTTAACTAATGATGTGGATGCTTTGTCAGAAGTATTTGGGAGTGGAGCTGTTGGTGTTATAGCAGACTTTGTAAGCCTCATAGTGATTTCTTTGACTATGCTTACTATTGATAAAGGTTTGGCTATACTTTTACTCATAACTCAAATTCCAGTTTCTTATTTTATTATTTGGCTTCAAAAACGTTATAGAAAAGCAAATTATCAAGTAAGAGAAGAATTATCTCAACTTAACTCAGATTTCCAGGAAAACCTGCAAGGTCTTGAAGTTGTCCAGATGTTTAGAAGGGAAAATTTTAATAGTAATAAATTCAGTCAAACAGGAGAATCTTATAGAAGAGCTGTAGATGGAACAATCTTTTATGACAGTAGTATTTCAGCTTTTATTGAATGGATTTCATTAGCAGCAGTTTCATTTGTTCTTGCTATTGGTGGCTACTTAGTAACTTCTGGAAATATAGGGTTGGGAACACTCACTACCTTTATTTTATATTCACAAAGACTTTTTGAACCACTAAGACAATTAGCTGAAAGATTTACTCAAATTCAAGGTGGCTTGACTGCAATTGAGAGAATTAATGAATTATTAGATGAAGAAATAGAAATAAAGGATGATCTGGAATTAAATAGTTTTGATAAAAATTTTTATAAGAACTATAAATTTAAAGGAAAAATAGAATTTAAAAAAGTTTCTTTCTTTTATAAAAAAGAAGAATATATACTTAGAGACTTATCATTTAAAATCAATCCTGGAGAAAGAGTTGCTTTCGTTGGCCCAACAGGTTCAGGGAAAACCACATTGATTAGATTGCTATGTAGATTATATGAACCGCAGAAAGGACAAATTTTAATAGATGATATTGATATTAAAAATATACCAATTGCTGATTTAAGAAATATGCTTGGTGTAGTGCTTCAAGATACCTTTATTTTTAGTGGTAATGTAGCTGAGAATTTAAGATTAAGTTCTGATATTGGTGATGAAGAATTAGAAAAAATATGTAAAAAGTTAGGATTATCGAAATTATTAAAAAAACTTCCCAATGGGATGAAATCTTCATTAAGAGAAAGAGGCGGAAATCTATCATCAGGAGAAAGACAACTTCTTTCAGTTGCGCGCGTAGCTGTTAGGAATCCTAGTATTCTTATTATGGATGAAGCTACTGCATTCATGGATCCTTCAACTGAGGCTACTCTGCAAAAAGATCTTAAAAAAATGCTTGAAAATAAAACTGCAATTGTTATTGCCCATAGATTGGCAACAATTGAAAGCTCAGATAAGATTTTGGTTCTGAAAGGAGGAGTTTTAGTTGAGAAAGGAACTCATGAGGAATTAAGATCAAAAAAAGGCTTGTATTTTCAGCTTTCTGAACTTCAAGATAAAGGTTTTGCTGATTTCTAATGATTTTAAGAAGTAATAGATCATCAGTTAAAAAGATTAATGTCCTAAACAAGAATGTTCTTAACGATAAATATGGAAAGGGATCCTACGATTTTAAAATTAAAAATGATGAGAGTATTTTTGTCTGTAGTAAATATAAAGAACTTGATTTAATTGAACTTGATCAACTTCTGCAGACTGTAGGATGGAGCAGAAGGCCAATGAGAAGAGTTAAAAGAGCATTGGCATTTAGTGTCCTTGTTATTGGATTATGGCGCCATGATGATAAATTCCCTAGGCTTATTGGATTTGCAAGATGTACAGGTGATGGAATCTTAGAGGCTACTATTTGGGATGTGGCTATAAATCCTGTTTATCAAGGTTTGGGTTTAGGAAAGATTTTAATGAAATATCTATTGAGGGAATTAAAGGCAACCGGAATTTCTAAAGTTACTTTATTTGCTGATGCCGATGTTATCAAATTCTATAAAAACCAAGGTTGGGCTTTAGAACCAAAAGGTACAAAATGTGCATTTTGGTATGCAAATTAAGAATTAATTTTTATAGTATTGAGAATAGATTTCTTCAAGAGAAGCGCCTTTTTGCCATTTTCTTCTTAAATACCAATTATAGATCCCTTGAAAGATAAAGTTTATCCTTTCCCATTTTCTACTACTCGTTAATATTTCTCCTTTTAATTGTTTTAAGTTTTTTTTCTTTTTAAATTTTTTTATAAAATCGATGTCCTCCATTAATGGAAGATCGCTATATCCACCATTTCTGTCAAATACAAACTTATTAATTAATATGCCTTGATCTCCATATGGATTACTGAAAATTCTGCATCTTAAATTAACCAATAATTCTAGTACTCGATATCTAAACTTTTTGTTATTCACTTTAAATTTAAAATAATAAATTATTTCAGAAAAACAATTTATAATATTTTCAATTTCTTTAGACCAATTAGGATTTAATCTCGAATCTGCATGTATAAAGAATAACCATTTCCCCTTTGCCTTTTTAGCTCCAAGATTCAATTGAAGCCCTCTATTTTTCTTATTCAATTTATAAAAGTCTGCTCCATTTAATAAGGCAATATCTTTTGTCTTATCAGTGCTTATAGAATCAATAATTAGGATTTCTGAGATACAATTTATTTCTGATAGATCAGATAAAAGTAAGGGTAAATTCTTTGATTCATTAAAAGTTGGAATTATTATTGAAATATCTGGATAGTAATTAGTATCTTTTATGAATGTCTGAGATGGTATCGATGTCAATTTTAGTATTTAAATAATAAATTTTTGCATGTTCTTTTTTTAATTTAGCAATAGTTTTCTCCAATACATCATTTTTACCCCATTTTATATCTATAAAAGGTGTAAAGAAGTTATAAGAAATAAATTTTCGAGAAAAGGCTATTAACCAATATCCTCCATCATTAGATGGGCCTAAAACAATATCATTACTTTTTAATTTTGATATAGCTAAAAGGACGTCAATATGACATAAATTTGGTAAATCTGAGCCAATAATAATAATATCTTTTTTCTTATACTTATAAGAATATTTAAAATTATATTGAATTTGCCTTCTCATTTTTTCTCCCAAACATCCTTTCCCTTGAAGGTGATAATTTTTTATTCCGAGTTTATTGCAGATTCTCCTACTATGCTTAAGGCCTATTCCTGACATAGCTAAACTAACTTCTACTAATTCATGATCTTTTAAATATCTTGCTACGTTTAAAGTATGATCTAACATTTTTTGTTGAATTCTTAATGCTCTATTTTTTCCAATATCTTTGGACAATCTACTTTTGCCGAAACCAAATCTTGGCCATTTTGCCATTATGACCAACAAGGGTGTATCCAATTTATAATTAAATATATTTGATTTAGAGTTTAAAATATACCTAAAAATGTACTCAAAGGACATTATTTGTTAATAATTTTTTAATTTCACATCATCTTGTAATGACTTAATAGCCAAACTTTAAAAAGCAACTATATTAATAACCTAAGGAACAACAATTGTGCAATCTAAAAATTTTATTTGGGCGGAAGTCCAAAAATCACTTCAAAAAAATTTGAGTAAACCTTCTTTTGAAACATGGATTAGGCCAGCAAAATTTAGTCAATTTGAAAATGGATTGCTAACTCTTATAGCTCCAAATTCATTCTCTAGTGATTGGTTAAGAAAAAACTACTGCGAAACTATTGAGAAAGCTGCTGAGGAATTTTGCGGTGAACCTGTAAAGGTTGTTTTTAGATCTGATAATGCTATTAATAATGATCTTTGCTCTGCCAATCCAAGAGATAATAATACTTCTCAATCTTCCGCTAATAATTCAAATAATTCTCAATGGATTTCAAATAAGAAATCTAAAATATCTCCTGGGTTAAATTTGCGTTATGTTTTTAATCGATTTGTTGTTGGCCCTAATAGCAGAATGGCTCATGCAGCTGCTTTGGCTGTAGCTGAATCTCCAGGGAGAGAATTTAATCCATTGTTTATTTGTGGCGGTGTAGGCCTTGGTAAGACACATTTAATGCAGGCTATAGGACATTATCGTTTGGAGATTGACCCTGAGGCAAAAGTCTCATATGTTTCAACAGAAACCTTTACAAATGACTTAATAGTATCTATTAGAAAAGATGGTATGCAGGCATTTAGAAATAAATATAGAGCAATTGATTTGATCCTTATTGATGATATACAATTCCTTGAAGGTAAAGAGTATACTCAAGAAGAATTCTTTCACACTTTTAATGCTTTACATGAAGCTGGTAGACAAATTGTAATTGCCAGCGATAGACCTCCAAGTCAAATTCCAAGATTGCAGGAGAGATTAATCTCAAGATTTTCTATGGGTTTAATAGCAGATATTCAACCTCCTGATATTGAAACAAGAATGGCTATTCTCCAGAAAAAAGCAGAACATGAGAAAATGAATCTACCAAGAGATTTGATTCAATTTATCGCTGGAAGATTTACTTCAAATATAAGAGAACTAGAGGGTGCATTTACAAGAGCAGTTGCTTTTGCTTCAATTACTGGATTGCCAATGACTGTCCAATCAATCGCACCAATGCTTGATCCTAATAGTGTAGGAGTTGTTGTAACTCCTAAGCAAGTTATAAAAAAAGTCTCAGAATTTTTTGAGGTTTCATCAGAAGAATTAACGAGTTCAAGTAGAAGAAAGCCTGTGAGCCAAGCAAGACAAATAGGAATGTATCTTATGAGGCATGGAACCGATTTAAGTTTACCTAGGATCGGTGATGAATTTGGAGGGAAAGATCATACAACTGTAATGTATGCAATAGAACAAGTTGAAAAGAAATTATCCAGCGATCCAAACGTTGCAAGTCAAGTTCAAAAAGTTAGAGATTTACTACAAATAGATTCAAGGAAGAATTTGTAATTAATTTTTATCTAGATATAAAATTATCTGGATCTTGATCGTACCTATGCTTTGTAGGAATTTCTAATTTAATGGTTGATTTTGATAAAGAGGCTATTTTTTCTAATGATTGTCTAAATATTCTTGCAGAAAGTATAGGCATATCTCTTGGGACCGAAATCCTATCTCTTAAATATCTTAACCCTTCTCCGCAATCATAATTGGGTTTAATAATTTCTCCTGTAATCATAAATGTGAGAGCACTTCTTAAAGAGATTTCAAATTCGTTATTTTTACATGGATTAACATTAATAATTTGATCTTTGTGTTTCATGACTCTCATTAGTGCGAATCTAGAATAATAATCTAAATTGTTTTCAGAATTAATTTCTAAATTACCAAGCCCATTACCAAGATCAATTGATCGCTCAAAGTCAATTTGTTTCTCATTAATATCTTTGTAACAACCACCCATTTGAGGGGGTAAATCATGAGCATGAGTATGAAAATCTCCCTGGGTTCCAAGGTAGGTGGTTTGATTCTCTAAGAGTGTAAACCAATTATTAATGAGAGGAAATTCTTCTCTTAAACTAAAACCTTTGTAATAACAAAGTGATGCATTTAGTCTCTCTATGTAAGGAATGAATACAATATCTCCAGTTCCCATATTAATTTCTCCAGAAGATTCTAAGTTAGGATCTATAAATCCAGTTTTAGAGTTGCTTAAAAGGTCTTCTAACATTTTTAAATTCATATATAAATTTTTCTTCCGAGAAGATTTGTTTGAAAAAATATAATTATCTCTACAAAGCCATTCACACCATGCTCTAAAGATATTTCTTTCTATTTTTCTTGGATTCAAAAGTTTTTGTGAAGATATGGATGATCCTAATACTCCATAAACTCTCTCTAAAAAATATAAAATATCATCACTTTCTGTAACTACTTGACCATCTAATTCTATCGCTGGTAATTTACCCGATCCTACTTTATTTAAAAACCAATTCTCTTTCTTCCCGTAACAATACATATTAATTTTTTTGACTCTATATGGTATTTTTTTCTGTTCTAACCAAAGCCAAATTTTTTGACAATATGGACACCATGCATGCCTATCTCTGTAAAAAATTAATTTTGCATCTTTTTCATCATGACCAAACAATCTTAAATCCGTATATGAGTTTGTTTCTCCATTGACTTTATCAATTTCTTCTGCCTTAAATTGATTTAATTCTTCCCAAGATAAAATATTTTTCATTTTATTTTTAATTAAACTATTAAAATAAGATTATATACAAAAAAACATTGAATACTAAGTTTGATCTTGTAGTTATTGGGGCAGGTTCTGGAGGATTAGCAGCAGCTAAGAGAGCTGCTAAATACGGAGCAAATGTTGCGATTATTGAAGGAGATAAAATTGGAGGTACATGTGTCATTAGAGGATGTGTTCCTAAAAAATTAATGGTGTACGCGGCAAATTCTAGAAAAAATATAATTGATTCAAAAGGATATGGTATACAAACCGAAAAGGTCTCTTTTGATTCATATACTCTTCTTAAGAATATAAGAAAAGAAGTTGATAGATTAAGTGAAATACATACCAATGCTCTTGAGAAACTTAATATAAAAGTCTATAGAGGTTGGGGAAGATTTATAAATAAAAATCAATTAGAGATAGTTGATCATGAAAAAAGAAAGCCAATACAAAATATTTATGCAGAAAAAATATTAATTTCTGTTGGAGGTAAACCAATAAAATTAGGAATAACTGGTTCTGAATATGCATGGTCAAGTAATGAAATATTTGATTTAAAGACATTTCCAAAATCTCTTTTGATTATTGGAGGTGGTTATATTGCATGTGAATTTGCTTGTATTTTTAATAATTTAGGAACGGATGTTACTCAATTGATTAGAAGTGATAACCTGTTAAATGGTTTTGATCTTGACTTATCAATGTCATTGAAGGAAACCATGATTTCATCAGGGATAAATTTAATCTTTAATGATAATTTGAATACAATAGAAAAATTTGATGATAATTTTGAGTTAAATTTGACTTCTGGAAAGAAATTTATAAAAGAAAGACTTTTATATGCTATTGGAAGGAAACCTAATCTTGATTTTTTAAATTTGGAATCAATTCATATAAAAATGAAAGATCAATTCATAGATGTAAATCAATTTAATCAAACAAATTTAAATAATATATTTGCTATTGGTGATGTTATTGATAAACCTAATTTAACGCCTGTTGCAATTGAGCAAGGAAGAGTATTCTCTGATAATTATTTTGGGAATTTAAAAAGATTAATAAATTATGAGTATATTCCAAAAGCTGTTTTTACTAATCCAGAAATTTCTAGTGTGGGCTTGACAGAAAAAGAATCAAAAGTTATTCATGGGGATCAAAATATTCAAATTTATAAATGTAGATTTACACCGATGTCTAATACTTTTCGAGAATCGAAGTCAAAATGTATGCTTAAATTAATTGTTAATAAATTAAATGATAGGGTAATCGGCTGCCATATGTTTGGCGAATCTGCTGCAGAGATTATTCAAATGGCATCGATTGCCTTAAATAAAGGAGTAACTAAAAAAGAATTTGATTCTACTATGGCTTTACATCCTACAATCTCAGAAGAGTATGTGACGATGTATTGATTAATCTCTTATTTTCAATGAAGCAATTCTTTTTTTAGCCAAAAATGTAGAAATTAATATTATTGAATAGACAAAAATTGATAATCTGAATTCTTGTAAATATTTAAAGTTATTTAATATAAAGATTTTATCAAGTAGGTAAAAAGTATAAATATTTACAAGCAAGATTCCTTCGATTCTTGTAATTTTTCCCTTACTCCGGAATATTGGCAAGCATGCCAAAGTTGCAAGAACCATAATTGGGAGATCTATTCTTATCAAATCATTGCTAATATTAAGTCCATTTAATCCAGAAAAGACAGTGCAGCTGCCTAATATTAATAGCTGATTTAATAAATTACTTCCAATAACATTTCCTATGGCTAAATCTGTCTTGCCTTTTAGTGAAGCTACTATTGAAGTAACTAATTCTGGTAATGAAGTTCCAGTAGCTACTATTGTTAAACCAATAATTGTTTCTTTAATGCCCATTAAAATTGCTAACGTTCTTGAGCCATTAACTAATATATTTGAGCCATAACTCAGCAAGGATATTCCAATAATTAATTTAAAAAAAATGTTTACTAAATTTTTATTTGGCAAGTAGTCATTAATTTCTGGTTCTGCAGTTCTTGTATCTTCTTCTTTTTCATTAATTGTATTAATTTCCCAGATTGTATTTAAAATTAAACAAAGTAAAAGAAAAACCCCTGATTGCCAAGTTAAAACTCCCGTTGAAGACATTGCCCATACTGCGCAAGAAATCGCTATTAAAATTGGCACATCTCGTCTTACAATTCTGCTTTTTACTTTGAGAGGAGTAATTATTGAGCTAATACCTAAAACAACAAGAATATTGAAAATATTGCTTCCTATCACATTACTTGCAGCAATTGAATCACTACCTTTTAAGACAGAATTTATGCTTACCATTAATTCTGGAGAACTTGTTCCCAGAGCAACAACTGTTAAACCAATTACTATTTGAGGTATTCCTAAAATTAAAGAAAGTGCTACTGCTCCTTGGATAAAGAATTCACCTCCAATAAAAAGTAATAAAACCCCAATAATTATTTCTATAAATGGAAATATATATTCATTCATCTTTAAAGAATTTTGAAATTAATATCAATTATATCTGTTATTAAAAAATATAATCTACGTAAATTGTTTGTAAAAAATACTTACATAGATAATTTGCTGTTAATATTAATTAAATATATAATTTCTTGAATAAACTTACAATATTAAAACCAGATGATTGGCATTTGCACTTAAGAGAAGGAATTGTTTTAAAAAATATACTTAAGTTCTCTTCAAATTCTTTCAAAAGAGCAATAATTATGCCAAACACAAAGGTTCCTATTACTTCAATAGAGAAAGCAAAATCATACAAAGATTCAATACTTATGGCATTGCCAAAAGAGACTAAATTTCATCCATTGATGACACTTTATTTAACCGATGACATTTCAAAAAATGAATTAAAAAGTGGCTATGAGAGAAATATTTTCTTTGCAGCTAAATTATATCCAGCTAATGCAACCACTAATTCAAGTTATGGAGTTAAAGATATTAGAAATATTTATTCGATTTTTGAATTAATGGAAAGAATTGGCATGCCTCTTTTGATACATGGAGAGGTGAATGATCCGAAAGTAGATATTTTTGATAGAGAAAAAGTGTTTATTGATAAAGAACTTTCTTCAATTATTAAAAATTTCCCAAAATTAAAAATAGTTCTAGAGCACATTACAACAAGTTATGCCGTTCAGTTTGTTAAGGAAAATAATATTGGGGCTACAATTACTCCACATCATTTGCATATTAATAGGAATTCAATGTTTTTAGAGGGATTAAATAGTGATTTCTTTTGTTTGCCTGTGGCGAAAAGAGAGGAGAATAGAATTGCGCTTATAAAAGCAGCAACTAGTGGTGAAGAATGCTTTTTCTTAGGAACTGATTCTGCACCTCACTTAAGAGAGTGGAAAGCATTTTGTGGATGTGCTGGAATTTTTAATGCGCCAGTTGCCTTATCGAGTTATTTAAAAGTTTTTGAAGAAGAGAATGCATTGGATAATTTCGAAAAATTTGCGAGTTTAAATGGCCCAAGATTTCATAATCTTTTGCCTAATGTTGAAAAAATAACTTTAATTAAAGAACCTTATCATGTTAATGAATTTGTCGAAATAAAAGATGAGAAAAAAGTATTTGGAAAAATTAAGTCTTTTCACTCGGGTGAGATATTAAATTGGAAATTAGTTAAATGAAAACCATATAGATTTAATTATTAATATTTAATAATTAATGTAGATATCTTTCTATATAAATAAAAAATATCATTGAGATTTAGAAAAACTATGAGACAGCAATTATTTCTTAAAAATGTAAATATTAGAATTTTTAATGGTTAAATTAATTACTTTTAGCTAGGCTTAGAAAGTGCCAATCTTTCGGGAGTGTGGCGGAATTGGTAGACGCGCCGGACTTAAAATCCGTCGAGCGCTTTAGCTCGTGAGGGTTCAAGTCCCTCCACTCCCACTTTCTTATTTATTTTAATGAATTATTTTACGATATTTAAAATAAGAGGTTATATTTAATTAGATAAAGTTTTGATTTTTCGAAATGGAGAGTATATTAAATAATCCTTTTATTACATTATTTGCTTACGTAATCATATTATCAATTTATTTGGTGGTGGTTCCACTTTCACTTTTTTATTGGATGAATAATAGATGGTATGTAATGGGCAAATTTGAAAGGTTAGGAATTTACGGATTAGTCTTTCTATTCTTTCCAGGATTAATTTTATTTTCACCATTTTTAAATTTAAGATTGGATGGCGATAAAGAGGGTTAATTAATTGACTAAAGTTAAAGTTATACAACTTGGATTCTTAATAGCATTTGTAGGTTTTTTAAGTTATAAATATTCAAATCTAATAGGTTTAAATGAATTATCTTATACCTCAATATCAAATTTAATTCTTTTTGGTATTGTCTTTACCTGGGTTTTAAGTTATCTCTTAAGAGTTATAAATGGGAATATGACTTTTATGGAACAGAGGAAGCGTTATAGAAAAAAATATGAAAAAATAATATCTGAAAAATTACAAAAGAAATTTAATTCTTTAACAAATGAGGAGCAAAACAAGTTACTTAAAGAAATAAACGAAAAATAAAAATTTCTAAATCATTTCTCAGCGTGTCAAAATTATGCAAAAATAATAGTATGTTTTTATTGGGTTTATAAGTTTTGTCAAAAATAGAAAGTAGATTTAATCAATTAAAGGAAAATGGGAAATTCTCGATTATGCCCTTTTTAATGGCTGGTGACCCTAGTTTAGATTTAACTTATGAGATTATTCTAAATCTTCAAGAGAAAGGTGCTGATTTTATAGAATTAGGCATCCCTTATAGCGATCCTTTAGCAGATGGACCCATAATACAAATGTCAGCATATAGGGCATTAAAATCAGGAACGACACTTAATAAAGTTCTAAATTTATTAGAGAGCTTAAAAGGTAAATTAAATATTCCGATAATACTGTTTACTTATTTCAATCCTTTACTAAATTTTGGATTTACTAAATTTTGTGAAAAAGCTTCTAATGTTGGTGCTGCAGGTTTAATAATACCAGATCTGCCTTTGGAAGAAACAGATGAATTTTCAAAAATAGCTAATGAATATAAATTAGATTTAATATTATTAATAGCACCGACAACACCTTTAGAAAGGATGAAGAATATATCTCAAAGTACCAGAGGATTTACTTATCTTGTAAGCGTTACAGGGGTTACAGGTGAAAGAAATAATTTAGAAAACAGAGTAGAAAAACTCATTCATACTTTAAAGAATATAAGTTCTAATCCTATTGCAGTCGGTTTTGGTATTTCATCACCAGATCATATAAAAAAAGTTCGAAGATGGGGTGCTGATGGAGCTATTGTAGGTAGTGCATTTGTTAAAAGAATATTAGAAAGCGAAGATAAACACATAGTTGATAATGTTAGTCAATTTTGTGAGGATTTACGAATTGGTGCAGATGAAAAATTAATCTAACTGATAAAAAATTAAAGTTCTAAAGAGGACTATTTCAAAAAAAACTTACTAACTATTTAAAATAGAAGAAAAATAATTTTAAATTTTTAAAGATTTAATAAATATTCTTTACTTATCTGATTCACCTGCTGGTAAAAGTCTTATTTGCTTTCTACCCAATTTTATCTCAAATTCATCTCCAGCTTTTAAATCAAGTAGTGCTGTATATGCTTTTCCAATTAAAAGATTTCCATTCCCTTGAACTGTTGCAACATAACTTAATTTCCTTCCTCCTTTACCTATTCCAGCTACCCCAGAATCTCCAAGGTTAACGCCTTTTGCTTCAAGCAGTGCTTCATAAAATGCGGTGAAATTTAATCGTTCGCCACCATTTTTCTTCGTGGATACATAACCACAAGCACGAACAAGATCTGACTTGCTAACATCACCAAGCTCTTTAA
>CAYNKY010000026.1:0-18999 GCA_964397895.1 uncultured Prochlorococcus sp. | reverse complement strand
CTGGTTCATCATCAACAACTAAAATACTTGCTTTTGACATCGATAAAAAGAAATTACTGATTTATTCAAAGCGAATGTGCATTGAATATTTTGTTACATATAATCTAACAATTAAAAATATAACATTAAGTACCCTCAAAGATATATTATTGATATCTACAAATTTTTTTTATTATTTATATAAATCAATAAAGAAAGCTATTTAAAAGGAAACTAATTTATCAAAAATTATTTAATTAGCAATTCTGGAATTTTTTTTACTAAAGAGATAAAAGAGCCATAAACAAAAAACAGGTGCAAATAATCCTGTTAGAAATACTTGAGCAAATATATTTTTCATCCCATATGAAAATAACCAAAAACCAAATCTTTCAAATATAAATTTGAAAGTAATTTGCACAAAGTAAATTAGCCCACAAATTAAAGTGCCCAAGGAAGCGATAAGACCAAATTGTAATCTAGTTAAGTTTTGTTGTTTTACATTACCTATTTTCCCAAACCAGAATCCGCAAATCATTAAACCAGGAATCTGAGTATATAAATCATTATTTAAAGAATCTAAAACAATACCTAATAATAATCCAGTAACAAGCCCTTTAAATGGCCCCTTTAAAAGAGACCAAGGTAGCAACCAAAATATCGGCCAGTAAGGTTGAGAACCCATCAATGAAAGCCAAGAGGGATTCCAAAGATAAAGTAGAGGTATTAATAAAAAGCTTAATTCTGAAAAGAATCTATAAGAAAGAATATTCATTAAAAATCTAATTTAAATATTTGAACCCAATCAATAGCTTGTGGTTTTGCTATGAGTTGAACACTGGCTGTAGTAATTGGTTTAGAATTTACATCAATAGACTCCACAATTCCAATGGGAATATTAGGGGGAAGTAAGGTACTTGCGGGAGAAGATACTATAGTGTCACCAACTTTTATATCAATATCTTTTAAATAAAAAACTAGCTTTGTTAAGTTACTTCCTTCTCCCATTAAAAGCCCATGCATGTTAGTTCTTTGAGTAAACACTCCTACTTTGCTTTCAAGAGAAGTTAGGAGCCTGACTGACGATGTCATAAAAGAAGTATCTTCAATGATTCCCAATAAACCTCCAGGTCCAAGAACAGGATCTCCGATGGCTACTCCATCCCTAGACCCTTTATTCAGAAGGATAGTTTGCCACCAGCTACTAATATTTCTTGAAATAACAGAAGCATTAATTTTGTTATTGTCAGAAGTATTTTGGATTAATAATAGTTTCCTTAAACGATAATTATCTTTTTCAAGTTGCTTGATCTTAATATTTAATGCTTGGTCAACACTTTTAAATAAAATCTCCCTTTGGTATTCGCCAGGCCAAAAAGGTTTTGAAATTAAATAATAAATATCTCTATATATTAAATTCTTAGATATTCTGACTGACAAAATAGAGACTAAAAATATAAATAATATCCATATTTTCTTTTTATTCCACCAACGCGCTGAAGTTGTCCTACGAAAATTGGACATATAAATTAATCTCTTATAGCATTTCTCGCAAAATCTGGCGTATCAACAACTCTTCGTAATTTCTTAAAATCATCAAGTACTTCTCCACAGCCATTAACAACACAAAGTAATGGATCTTCTGCAATATGTGTAAATATTCCTGTCTCATGACTAAGGAGATCACTTATTCCTCTAACTAATGCACCCCCACCAGCCAACATTATTCCTCTATCAACAATATCAGCAGCAAGTTCAGGAGGAGTCCTTTCAAGAGTCCTTTTGACAGCCTCAACAATTTGATTAAGAGGATCTTTCATTGCATCTCTAATTTCTCCGGCAGTCAAATTAATACATCTTGGGAGCCCGGACAATAAATGCAGACCTCTAACTTCTATAGAGGTTTGATCAAATTCATCATTCGAGAATGCAGAACCAATTTTGATTTTTATTTCCTCAGCAGTTCTTTCCCCAACAACTAAATTATGTACTTTCTTAAGATAGACAGAAATAGAATCATTAATTTCATCTCCAGCGACTCGTACTGATTCACTCAAGACTGTTCCACCAAGACTAAGAACAGCAACTTCTGTTGTACCTCCCCCTATATCAACGATCATAGTACCGATTGGTTCGGTTACAGGTAATGAGGCACCAATAGCAGCAGCGACAGGTTCGTCAATAAGATGAACTTCTCTTGCACCAGCCAATCCAGCTTCTCTAACGGCTCTTCTTTCTACACTTGTTACTCCACTAGGGATACCAATAATTAATCTTGGAGCCAATATACCTCTACCTTCATTAGATTTTTGAATAAACATCTTTAACATTTGTTCTGCCGCATCAAAATCAGCAATAACTCCATCTTTCAGGGGCCTCACAGCTCTAATATTTCCTGGTGTTCTTCCAAGCATTAGCTTGGCTTCTTTCCCTACTGCAAGAGGAACTCCTTCTTCAAGATCTAGAGCTACAACAGATGGCTCTTGTAAGACAACTCCCTTGCCTGAAACATGAATAAGTGTATTAGCTGTACCAAGATCAATACCAATATCTCTTGAAAATTTAAATCGATTAAAAATCACAGTAAATCCCTTTTTAGTAAATGATATATTACTTTTCTTATAAGCTCTTAAAATTTACTCATTAAGTTATGAAGAGCAAGCAATTGAATAAGCAAAATAAAAATTTTTGTGTATTATGTAAAAAAATTCTTATGGAAATTAACACTGTCAACTTAGTCGGTCGTGCTGGTAGAGAGCCAGATGTAAAATATTTTGAATCAGGTAGTATAGTTGCTAATTTTACTCTTGCTGTGAATAGAAGAACTAGAGATGAAGAACCAGATTGGTTTAATTTAGAGATATGGGGTAAACAAGCTCAAATTGCAGCTGATTATGTTAAAAAGGGTTCTCTAATTGGAATAACAGGTAGTTTTAAAGTCGATTCATGGAAAGATAAAAGCACAGGCGAAGATCGGTATAAGCCTGTAATTAGAGTTGACAGATTAAATTTATTAGGATCTAAGAGAGAAACCGAAAATAACAATAGTTTCTCAAATAAGGAAATCCAAAATTCAAGCGAAATTCCTTTTTAAATATTTGTTCTAACTTTTTTTATAAATTTAAATAGAAAATATATAATCAAAGCCAATAAAATAGGTTTAAGAAATACTTTGAAGTTATCCATATAAGATTCTATGAGTGGATAATTCTCACCGAATATATATCCTGCAATAGTTAAAGCTATCACCCAAACAAGACTACCCAAGCTTGTCCAAATCAAAAATTTTCCAAAAGGCATTAACTCAATACCTGCAGGAACTGATATTAACGTTCTTATACCAGGCACCAATCTTCCCCAAAAGACTAAAGATACTCCGTATTTATCGAACCATAATCTACTCTTTTTTAAATCTTGCGTGGTGATACCTATAAATTTACCCTTATTTTCAATAAAAGTAGAAAGTTTTTTTTCATTTAATAATTTACCTAGATAATACCAAGGGAGGGCACCTAAAACCGTTCCTAACAAGCCAAAAAAAACGAGAATATAAAAGTTTAAAGTCCCTTGATAAACAAAAAATCCTCCTAAAGGCATTATTATTTCAGAAGGGATAGGTGGAATTATATTTTCTAAAAACATTGCAAATCCAATAATAAAGTACGCTAAATTTGGATTCATCTCCACAGAATCTGAAATAATTTCAGGTATTGAATTAAATATATTTGCTAGTAAAATATCCAATTTTAATATCTATACAATTCAGATTTGTAAGGACCATTAATTTCTACATTGATATAATCAGCCTGCTCTTGGGTAAGAACTGTTAACTTAGCTCCAATTTTATCTAAATGAAGACGAGCAACCATTTCATCAAGATGCTTAGGCAATACATACACTTGATTTAAGTAATCATCACTTTTACTAAAGAGCTCTATTTGAGCAAGTACTTGATTTGTAAAAGAATTACTCATAACAAAACTTGGATGTCCTGTCGCACAACCTAAGTTAACAAGTCTTCCTTCTGCTAAAAGAATAATTTTATTACCGTTTGGGAGAGTAACATGGTCGACTTGAGGCTTTATATTTTCCCACTCATAAGATTTGAGAGATGCAACATCAATTTCATTATCAAAATGACCAATATTACATACTATTGATTCATCTTTCATTCTCAAAAGATCTTCATGTTTGATTACTTTATAATTTCCTGTAGCAGTTACAAATATATCAATATCTTCAACTACTTCATCTAAAGTAACCACACTATATCCTTCCATAGCAGCTTGTAGTGCACAAATAGGATCGACCTCAGCTATCTTAACAATTGCCCCTAAGCCTCTTAATGACTGAGCAGAACCTTTACCAACATCCCCGAAACCTATAACTAAAGCGACCTTACCAGCGATCATAACATCTGTTGCTCTCTTGATACTATCTACCAAAGATTCCCTACATCCATACAAATTATCGAATTTGCTTTTAGTTACTGAGTCATTGACATTTATAGCGGGGAAAGGCAAGTTATTCTCTTTCTGAAGCTGATAAAGACGAGCAACACCAGTAGTAGTTTCTTCTGTAACACCAATTATATTTTTTTTAATTCGGGAGTAAAAACAACTATCAACTTTTAATTTATTTTTAATTGAATTATATAAAGCAATCTCTTCTTCATTACTTGGGTTATCCAAAACCGAGATGTCTTTTTCAGCCTTGCTACCAAGAATTAATAATCCAGTTGCATCCCCACCGTCATCCAATATCATATTTGGTAAATCATCACCCCAGTCAAGGATGTAATGTGTATATTGCCAATATTCATCTAATGTTTCACCTTTTTTTGCGTATACTGGTATGTTCCTTTTAGCAATTGCCGCAGCTGCATGATCCTGGGTAGAAAATATATTACAAGAAGCCCATTTTACTTTTGCTCCCAAGTCAACCAAAGTCTCAATTAACACTGCAGTTTGGATCGTCATATGGAGGCTACCGGCTATTTTTGCCCCTTTCAATGGCTTGGATATTGAGTATTTTTCTCTAAGGGCAATTAAACCTGGCATTTCAGTTTCAGCAATATTTAATTCTTTTCGCCCAAAATCAGCTAATTCAATGTCAGTAATCACATAATCAGGAATGGATGTTTTTTGAGAATTTGCAATAACCATATTTCAAAATTAATCTTTATTATTAGACTATAAATGATTTTAAGATGTTTTTGTGTTCTGTGGAAATTCATCTGAGACTTTATCATTCGGAAAAAGTTTTGCAAAGAAGTTATCCCCTAAATCAATTGTTTTATTAAAAGGTCCAATTGGAGCGGGTAAAACTTCTTTTGTGAAGGGAATTGGGAAAGGTTTATTAATTAAAGAAGACATAACAAGTCCAACTTTTGCTTTGTCTCATCAGTACACCTCAGGTCTAATACCACTAATTCACATGGACTTGTATAGGATAGAAAACAAGGAGTCTGCTGAAGAATTATTTATAGAAGAAGAGGAGACAATGGAAGCAAACAATGGGATATTAATAATTGAATGGCCAGAGCTGATAATGCCAATTATTAAACTTTTTTGGTTAGTAGAAATTTCTTATGCAGATAATTTTGGAAGAAAATTTCATGTGACAGAGCCAAATTTCTCTAAAAATCTTTGAACTTCTTGATTATTTGGTTGTGTTCCTATAGCACCTTCACCACTACAAGTTAAAAGGCCACAAATACTCGCATATTGAATATCACTTTGTAATGTAGATATATTAGTTGTCCCATCAATTTTACAAAATCTAGAAATTAATCCTGCAAGAAATGCATCTCCAGCACCAGTAGTATCAATAATTGGTAATGAAGATATCACTTTTGTTGTATCTTGAAAGCCTTTAATAAACCAAGATATTGGATTAGGTCCATCAGTTATTATTACATCAGGCTCTCTACAAAGTGATTTAGAGATTTTGAAAGGATCGCTTGTTGCAAAAAAAAGGATTGCCTCTTCTTTAGCCAGTTTTAAGATATCTGCTTTTAATAAATATTGCTTTACTAGATTTATCTGATCAGATCTTTTAACATTGTTCATTAATTTTGAGTTATCCCAAAAAATATCACGCCAATTCACATCAATTACAACAGGAATATGAAGACTCTTAGCAAAATCTAATAGAAACAACAAAGAATCTCTTGATTCCTTAAAAGCCAAAGGAATTGTTCCTGCAACAATAAATTTGGTTTCTAATAGAGATTCGCGCAACTTGTTAATATTTTCTTTAAATGTCGTTTTTAAAAGCATCTCATCAGAGAAATGATCAGATGAGCTTGTCTCAAAGCCTACAAATTTTCGATCTCCACTTATGTCTCTACTTACATTAACAATTCTCGTAGGATATTTTGCATCAATTTGTAAAAAAGAATAATCGATATTTTGTTTTTTTAATAAATTAATTATTTGTATTCCATACAAATCATCTCCTAAACAACTTATGAAAGAAACATTAATATTTAATTTACTTAACGCACACGCAACATTTAGAGGAGCACCTCCTATATAGTCCTTGAATTTATTATTCGATTTATCTATAATCCTGTCAAATAAGGCTTCACCAATACAAATAACCCTAGGTTTTTTCATAATTAATTAGCGAAGTCATAACTAAATAACACTAGTAAATTTTTAACAATTGTCAATTTTTTCATATATTGTGTCTAATATATTAGTTAATTTCATGTTGAAAAAAATTGATAATTTTTGGCGTTGGAAAGGATGGGAAATATCTTGGTCTTATTCAAAAAATCCTATCAATACCTCCGCGAAAAATATTCTTTTAATTCATGGCTTTGGTGCTTCAAAGAAACACTGGAGAAGTAATCAAGACATATTAGCCAAATTATACAATTGCTATTCAATTGACTTATTAGGTTTTGGGGAAAGTAGTCAACCTTGTGCTTTATTAGATTATGAGTCTCCAAAGGAAAATCATGTAAAATATTGCTTTGATTTATGGGCAAATCAAATATCAGATTTTTGTAATGAAATAATTCAGTCCCCTGTATACCTAGTAGGAAATTCTATTGGAGGCATAGTTTCTCTGAAAGCAGGCGAAATTTTAAAAGAAACATGCGATGGAATCATACTGATAGATTGTGCACAAAGGACTATGGATGATAAGAGACTTGAAAGAAAAGATATTTTAATGAATCTTCTAAGACCTGTACTTAAAACCCTTGTAAGTAAAAGATTCATTAGTAATAATCTTTTCAAACGAGCAGCCAATCCAAAAATTATTAGACAAATTCTGAAACAAGCTTATCCTTCTGGTCAGAATATAGATGATGAACTAATTGAAATTTTGTTTAGACCATCTCAAAGATCGCAATCGGCAGAAGCATTTCGAGGTTTTATTAATCTATTTGATGATTATTTAGCCACAGATCTTTTCAATAAAGTTAAATCTGATATACATCTCATATGGGGAGAAAAAGACCCATGGGAATCTCTAGATGAAGCAAGAAAATGGGAAGAAAACTATGAGACTATTAAAAGTCTTAATATTATAAAAGGAGCTGGGCATTGCCCTCATGATGAAAATCCTAAAGAGACAAACGATATAATTATTAAGATTATTCAGGATACAAAATAAGCTTCAACATTTTCACTAAGCCTTCTTAATCCTCTTAAACCATCTCTTTCGAGATTCCTTACTCTATCGCGACTAATTCCTAATACTCTACCAATACCTGTTAAAGACATAGGTTCATCACCATCCATTCCATATCTCATCCTGAGAACTCTACACTGCAAATCTGGAAGTTGATGTAACAAAGAGTGTAAATCTCCTCTCATACAATCCATCTCAATTTGTTCATCTGGTAGATCTTCTCCACCAGCTAATAAATCAAGAAGAACAGTATCTTCACCGTCTCCAACTTTTGTCTCCAAACTTACTGGCTGCCCAGCCTTACACATTAAATCTTTAACATCTTCTTCAGGTAGTTCAACATATTTTGCCAACTCACTAATAGTTGGAGTACGAGACATTTCTTGGCTCAACTCTCTTTGCCCTTTTTTCAACTTATTTAACATTTCAGTAATATGAATTGGTAACCTGATCGCTCTACTTTTCTCAGCAATAGCTCTTGTTATTCCTTGTCTTATCCACCAATATGCATATGTTGAAAATTTATATCCTCGAGCAGGATCAAATTTTTCAACTCCTCTTACTAATCCAATAGTCCCTTCTTGAATAAGATCAAGCAATTCCATATTTCTTTTTGTATATTTTTTAGCAACACTCACTACTAATCTTAAATTTGCTGCGACCATTCTTTCTTTAGCTCTCTGACCAGCTCTTAATCTTTTTTTTATTTGCGATGTAGTTAAATCTAATTTTTCAGAAAGTTCCTCTATGGATGGCTTTTCACCTGTGAGATCTATAATTTCCAATTCAAGCCTTTCAACTTGCATTAATTCTTGAACCTGTCTACCTAAAGTGATTTCTTGCTCATGAGTTAATAAAGGAACTCTTCCAATATCTCTTAAGTAGGATCTAACCAAGTCAACTTCATTACCAGTTTTAAGAGATGCAATGGAGGTTAATTTATTGTCAATCAATGTTTCAGCAGACATAACTTAAATATACTTTTGTAAACAATACCATTAAGAATTGTAAAGTTAAACCTTAAAATCCACAATTTTACATTTTTGAGTATATTTACTTACTTAATTAGTATTAATTTAAGTTGTTCATCAACCATGTAGCTGTATTCAAATAAATAAATACCCCAGCGATATCGGTTGCTGTAGTTATAAAAGGGGAAGACATTAGAGCAGGATCTAATCCCATCCTATCGAATAGTAGTGGTAAAGACGCTCCTGCCGTAGCTGCCAAAGTTGTAATTGAAAGTAAACTTATACCAACAGCACAACCTATTAAAGGCCCTTCTCCCTGCCACCATGCGAAAGGTATAACTACTATGAGCATAAGAACACCCAATAACGCACCAGTTAATGCCTCTTTTAGGATCGCTTTAAAAGCACCTAAAGATTTTATTTTCTGAGTACTGAGACCTCTAATTACTACTGTAGAACTTTGAGCTCCTACATTCCCTCCAGTACCTATTAGAAGAGGAATAAATGCTGCCAAAATTACAACTTCACCTAGTATCTGATCATTCATAGCTATTACTTTTGTTGTTATTCCATTTGCTAAAACTAAAATTAATAACCAAACAATTCTTCTCCTTGCAATTGTAAACAAACCACTTTGAAAGTAATCATCTTCATCACCTGGCTGCACTGCACCCGCTGCATAAATATCTCGTGTAGCTTCTTGTTCAATAACATCTATCAAATCATCCACAGTGACAATCCCAACAAGTCTTTTCTCCTTGTCGACAACAGGCAATGCTAAAAAGTCGTATCTTTGTATTGCTCTTGCCACCTCCTCTTGATTCGTATTTGTGGTTGTATTTACAACCTCTCTTGTCATCACTTGCCCAATTTGCATATTAGGTTCAGCAGTAACTAAATCTCTTAAAGATAAAATTCCCGTCAAATGTCTTTCTTTGTCTGTTACATATAAGCTATAAATAGTTTCAGTGAAAGGAGCTCTTTTACGTACTAATGAAAGAGCTTCTTCAGCAGTTTGCATCTCTTTCAGATCAATAAACTCAGTCGTCATTAACCTTCCAGCAGTTTCAGGTTCATAACCCAACAATTCAGCTGTTACCTTCCTTTCTCCAGGACTGAGTGCAGATAAAAATTTGCGAACTACTTTGGCAGGTAATTCATCAAATAGTTGAACACGATCATCAGGTGACATCTTTTCAACTATTTCAAGAACTTCTCCAGAGCGAAGTCTATCTAGCAAGGTTTGCTGAACTACTGGATCTAAATACTCGTAAACTTCTATAGCCTCATTCTTTTTTAATAATCTAAATGCCAAAGCTTGTAAGATCTGAGGCAAGCTGCCAATAGCTTCTGCAATATCAACTGGCTGGGAAGGCTCAAGAATAAACTTTGCGGTATCATAATTTCCTGCAATCAAAAGTTCCTCTAATTGCATTGCAATTTTTTCGCTTGTACTTAATTCATTTGAATAAGTAGAGAAATTTTTATAATTATCAATATTATTATTCATAACAATGTTTTTGAATTATTTTTCATGATACTTTTATTATATTTATTTAATAATCTTTTTCCAATTATGATGTAAAAACTTTATTTTTTTAATTATAATTATATAATATTTTAGCATCAAAAAATTAATTATATTTTATCAAAAATTATAATGTTAATAGATAATTAGATTATACAAATAATTTATAAATTTAAATTTATTAAATAAATAAATTTAGACTGAATATATTATAGATATTTTAATTTTAATAGATGTATTTTAAGCGGTTAATTATATCTTTATCCACCCCTTTTGCGGTTGAGAAAGATTATCTAAAATATTACTTTGGGCAAGTTGAACTCTTAACCAAGAATCATCTTTAGAATCAGTCCATTTCCTTAAAACGACAATAGATGTTCCAGTTTTTAAAAGTCTTATTTTTTTTGCATTTATTTCTGGCATACAGTAAATAGAATGATTAGAATTAAGTACTATTTCCTTGGATTTATTAAACAATGAATTATCATTAAGATTTCTTTGAACTCCTCCAGCGGGTAAATAAATAGGTCCAAAAAGGGCAAAACAAATTAAACAAAAATTTTTTAAATAGTTATTAATCATATATCCAAAGTTGCTAAATCTAAATCAATACTATGAGTTTCAATAAACTCTCTTCTAGGTGCAACTTTATCTCCCATTAAAATATTAAAAATCCTATCCGCCTCCAACGCATCCTCTATTTCAACTCTCTTCATCATCCTTGTTTGAGGATTCATTGTTGTATCCCAAAGCTGTTTTGGCATCATCTCACCAAGTCCCTTAAATCTTTGAATATTATAATTAGCCTTTTCTCCAAACTCATTTATAGTTGATTTCAGTTGACTTTCGTTATAACAATATTTATGATTTTTGCCTCTCTCAACTTTATAAAGAGGTGGGCAGGCGATATAAATATAACCTTTCTCTACGAGCTCTTTTTGATAACGATAAAAAAACGTAAGAAGTAAAGTTCTAATATGCGCCCCATCAACATCCGCGTCAGTCATAATTACAACTCTATGATACCTTAATGAACTAATATCAAATTCTTCGCCTTTAATACCTAAACCAAGAGCAGTAATTAAAGATTGGATTTCAGTATTCTTATATATTTTAGTATCATCAGTTTTTTCAATATTTAAAATCTTTCCTCTTAAAGGTAAAATTGCTTGAAATTTTCGATCCCTCCCCTGCTTTGCAGAACCACCGGCAGAATCTCCTTCAACTATATATATTTCTGATTCAGAAGGATCTCTTGAACTACAATCAGCTAATTTACCAGGCAAAGTTGAGCTTTCCAAAACACTTTTCCTTCTGACAAGTTCCCTAGCTCTTCTTGCTGCTTCAGCAGCATTAAAAGACTGAATAGCTTTTTCCAATATCAAATCAAGCACAGATGGATGAAATTCCATATATTTTGATAAGGCTTCCCCAATTAAAGAATCAACAATACCTCGTACTTCTGTATTACCAAGTTTTGTTTTTGTTTGGCCCTCAAATTCAGGATCAGGTACTTTTACAGACAATACAACTGTAAGACCCTCCCTAATATTTTCACCGGCTAAATTTTTATCCCCATCTTTCCTCTTAGATCTTTTTTTTGCAAAATTATTAAAAGTTCTAGTTAAAACAGTTTTTAAACCTTCAATATGAGTTCCTCCATCAATTGTTCTTATATTATTTGCAAAGCCTAATATATTATCTGAATAAACATCAGAACACCATTGAAGAGCTGCTTCAACATAAACATTATCTTTTTGAGAATCAACATAAATTATTTCAGGATGAATAGATTCTTTCTCGGAATTCATGTATTGAACATATTCTTTAATTCCTCCCTGATAAAAGTAAATTTCTTCTCTAAAAGAACCATCTTTTAATTCGCATCTCTCATCGCGAAAGATTATTTTTACACCTCCGTTAAGATAAGCAAGCTCTCTTAACCGAGATGATAATAATGAATAATCAAATTCAATTCCATCAGAAAATATTAGAGGATCTGGTTTAAAAACAATTGTAGTACCTGTTTTTTTAACTTTTATGTTTTGATTTTTTGAAGTTAATTCACCAATTGAGATCCCTTTTTCAAATCTTTGATTAAACTCATTCCCATCTCTAAAAACCGTTACCTCAACCCACTCACTTAAAGCATTTACAACAGAGATTCCAACCCCATGTAAACCTCCAGAAACTTTATAACCACCACTTCCAAATTTACCTCCAGCATGAAGAACAGTTAATACTGTTTCCAAAGCACTTTTACCAGTTCGAGGATGAACATCAGTAGGAATACCCCTACCATTATCTGAGATATATGCAGAGCCATCAGCTTTCAAAATGATTTCTATATGATCGCAATGCCCAGCAAGCGCCTCATCGACAGAATTATCAACAACTTCATACACCAGATGATGCAAACCCCTTGGACCAGTTGAGCCAATATACATTCCAGGACGCTTCCGAACAGGTTCTAATCCTTCTAAAACTTGAATTTGCTCTGCACCATATTCGTTAGAGACTTTATTAGGCCTTTTTTCCTCGCTCATTTAAAGTAAAATAAATAAAGTTAACCTTGATAAAATTTTCATTTAACAAGGCATCGATTTAAACTTACCATTGGTCTGAGAGAAAGGCTTAAAATAAATGCATAATTTAATTACTTATTTAATATTCTCTTAATTAAAAAAATAATATTTGATATGAATTTATTAAAACCATTAGTAATTGTTCTTATTGGACCGACTGCTAGTGGCAAAACCGAATTAGCAATTGATTTAGCTAAATACTTTAAATTGAATATTCATAATATTGATTCTAGGCAAATTTATCTGGGAATGGATATTGGTACTGCGAAACCTACTAAAGAACAACAAAAGGTTATAAAGCATTATTTAATAGATCTTCAGGCACCTAACCAGCAATTAAATGTCAAGATTTTTCAAGAAATTGCACAAAAATCTATAAATAAAGAGTTAAAAAAAGGGATAACCCCCTTTTTAGTTGGAGGAAGTGGGCTTTATATGAATTCCATCACGCAGGGCTTTGTCACTCCGGAAGTAGCTCCTCAAGAATTTTTAAGGGAGCAATTTATTCAACTTGGGCAAGAACAATGTTGGCATTTGCTAAAATTATGTGATCCCTCAGTAATTCAAAAAATTAAATATGAAGACCAAAATAGAACAATAAGAGCTTTAGAAGTATTTTATAGCAGTGGACAACCTATCTCTTCTCAGCAGTCCAAAAAACCACCTCCATGGCAAGTTTTAGAACTTGGTTTAGATAGAGAAGATCTCCGAGAGAGAATTTTGCAAAGATCAAAAAATATGTTTAATGGTGGAATTATTGAAGAAACAAAAGAATTAATTTCTGAATACGGAAATGAGCTATCTTTATTACAAACTATAGGCTATAAAGAGGCATATCACGTGATTCAAAAAAAATATAATCTTGAAAAAGCAATTGAAATAACAACTCGTAAAACAATTAATTTCGCGAAAAGACAAAGAACTTGGTTTCGTAACAAAAATAATCCCTATTGGCTCAATAACAAAAACCCTCTAAAAGATGCAATAATTAAAATAGAGTCCGCAATTTGCTAACTTTATTTTAATTAATCAATTCATCAAACCCTGAACAACTGAATGCCACCACGTCCACGCTTTGATCGCCGCGCTCCAGTCAGAGAGCTTCCAAATATTAATGAAAGGATCAACTATCCTGAACTAAGAGTGGTTGATTCCGATGGACAACAATTAGGGGTTATAGATAGATTAAAGGCTTTAGAAATTGCATCCAAGAGAGAATTAGATTTAGTACTAGTTAGTGAAAAAGCGAAGCCACCAGTTTGTCGAATAATGGATTATGGAAAATATAAATTTGAACAAGAGAAAAAAGCTAAAGAGGCTAGAAAAAAATCGCATCAAACCGAAGTAAAAGAAGTAAAAATGAGATATAAGATTGATAAACACGATTATGATGTAAGAATAGGACAAGCTTCTAGATTTCTTAAAGCAGGAGACAAAGTAAAATGTACTGTTATCTTTCGAGGAAGGGAAATACAGCATTCAAATTTAGCTGAAACTTTACTTTTAAAAATGGCAAATGATCTTGAAGAACAATCAGAAGTGCAGCAATCTCCAAAAAGAGAGGGAAGGAATATGATAATGTTTCTAAGCCCTCGGAAAACCCCATTGATAAAAAAGGAAGAAACTTAAACTTATTTTTAAAATATTGATAATTAGTTCCTAAATTATATGCCGAATGTTAAACTGTCCATATAAAAAAAACTAAGTTTAATAACATTTTTAGTGTGAAATTTCATATTCAACCAGAAAGTGATATTTCGGCTTCCAGTCAACTTTATAATCAAATTTGCTTTGCCATTGCAGCAAGGCACTATCCTCCTGGTCATAGGTTGCCAAGCACGAGGCAGTTAGCTATGCAAACGGGTTTGCATAGAAATACAATTAGCAAAGTTTATAGGCAACTTGAAACAGATGGGGTTGTTGAAGCGATTGCAGGCTCAGGTATTTATGTCAGAGATCAATTAAGAAAGAAAGATATAAAAGAATCTATTTATTCAAAAAAAAATAGTAAAGATCCTCTACAAGAAGCAAGAAAAGCGATTGATCAATTAGTTAATATTGGATGTAGCTTACAAGAATCACGAGAATTATTAACCAATGAAATTGATTGGCGCATAAAGTGTGGAGCAAGAGTATTAGTTAGTACACCAAGAGAAGATATTGGCGCATCAATGCTAATTGCTGAGGATTTATCACCTAAAATTAATGTTCCTGTAGAAGTCGTTCCCATGGAAGAACTAGAAAAGGTATTATGCAACTCAAGGAATGGTACGCTTGTAACTAGTAGATATTTTTTACAGCCTCTAGAGAAGATTGCTAAGAAATATAGTGTTAGAGCAATAGCGGTAGACTTGAGCGACTTTCAAAAAGAGTTAAACATGCTCAAAGAATTAAAACCTGGAAGTTGTGTGGGAATAGTAAGTATTAGCCCAGGCTTACTAAGAGCTGCAGAAATAATATTACACAGTATTAGGGGCAATGATATACTGCTAATGACAGCAAATCCAGATAATAGTAGTAGACTACTAGCCCTTTTAAGAGCTTCAAATCACGTTTTATGCGATGGGCCAAGTTTATCAGCAGTTGAAAGTACTCTTACTAAAAATCGTTCACAATTAATGAGAATGCCTTACATTCACTGTGCAGCAAATTACTTAAGTAAAGAAACTATCAATCAATTAAAAAAAGAAATTGGAATATCAAGCTAAATAAAGATGCTAAAAAACCTCAAATCAGATATAGAGATAATTAAAGAAAGAGATCCTGCAGCGCGAGGTATTCTTGAGATTTTACTATGCTATCCAGGTTTTCAAGCAATATTTATTCATAGATTCACTCATAAATTATGGAAATTAAAATTACCTTTAATTCCGCGCATACTAAGCCAAATCAACAGATCTTTAACTGGAATAGAAATTCATCCAGGGGCTAAAATAGGAAAAAAAGTTTTTATTGATCATGGGATGGGTGTTGTTATTGGAGAAACAGCTGATATTGGAGATAATTGCTTATTATATCAAGGAGTAACTTTAGGTGGAACCGGGAAGAATCATGGAAAGAGACATCCTACTCTAAAGGAGAATGTAGTTGTTGGAGCAGGAGCCAAAGTTCTTGGATCTATTATTATTGGAGCCAATACGAGGATTGGTGCTGGATCAGTAATTGTTAGAAGTGTTCAAGGGAATAGTACAGTCGTTGGCATTCCAGGCAGAGTTGTTCATCAAAGTGGGGTTAAAATTAATCCGTTAGCTCACTCAGCATTACCAGATGCTGAAGCTAATGTAATAAGAAATTTAATGGATAGAATTGATCTATTAGAAAATGAATTAAATCGCTTACAAAAATCCTTCAAAACACTAATAAAGGATGAAATTATTGAGAACTCAAAGATAGGAGATGCTCAAAGTTTAAAGGATAAGGAAATTATAGAATTTTTAGGGGATGATAGAAATTAGCGTTTATTTTGATTCTTTATCAAATTTTGGTTGAAACATGAACATTGAATAAATAACATTTCGCCTCATATTAGTCATCATCTCTAAAAACATATCATAGCCTTCATTTTTATACTCTATTAGTGGATCTTTTTGGCCATAACCTCTTAAGCCAACTGATTCTCTAAGAGAATCCATTGATTGTAGATGCTCTCTCCAAAGATTATCAATTTGTTGCAAGATAAAAAATCTTTCAGCTTCTCTCATCAATCCTGGACGAAGATCATCTATTTGAGATTCTTTTAGATCATAAGCTATTCTTAATTGTTCTTTAAGATAGCTTTTCAATTCTTGAACAGAGAGAGAAAAAATATCATCTGTTTTTAAATCACTTAAAAGATTAATAAATTCCTTGATCTTAGATACTAAATTTTCTAAATCCCACTCTTCTGGAGGTAAATCTTCATTAACATAAGCTTCTACAATTTCTTCCATTGTAGTTTCTCCATATCCAATAACCTGTTTTTTTAAATCCACTCCTTTTAATACTCTTAATCTTTCGGAATATACTGCTTTTCTTTGATTATTCATAACTTCATCATATTCAAATACCTGTTTTCTAATATCGTAATAATATGTCTCAACTTTTTTCTGAGCGCTTTCTAGTGATCGTGTTAGCATCCCAGATTCAATAGGCATATCTTCATCAACCCTAAAAGCATTCATTAAGTTAGCAACTCTTTCACCACCAAAAATTCTTAACAAATTATCTTCCAGCGACAAGAAGAATCTTGTACTACCTAAATCCCCTTGTCTACCAGCTCTACCTCGAAGCTGGTTATCGACCCTTCTGGATTCATGCCTTTCGGTTCCTATAACATGAAGTCCACCTGCATCTCTTACATTTTCTTCTTCTAATAAAAGAACTGTCTCATACTCCTTTTTTATAGCAGATAAGATTTCTCTTAAAGATTTTATGAGTTCATCTTTAGTAGGCGCTTTCTCCGCAGCAGTAGCAATTCTATCTTCTAAGTCAAAAATACTTAACTGTCTTTCGCCCCATGCCTCAACGAGTTTTTTTGCAAGTAAATTAAGTTCTTTTTCAACATTTTCACCTAACTTACAGGGAAATAAACTTTTAAAAGTATTAATCTCACTACTATTATTTTTTTTTGATTTAAATTTAGAAGAAGCAGAAAAACCACTTTTGGCTTTTAATTCTCTCTGTTGAGGTATGGGAGGTTTATGTTCATTATCAGGTTTAACTAATAATGGCATTAAAGTTTCTTTTAACTTTAATCTCGCCATATAATCACTATTACCACCCAAAATTATATCTGTTCCTCTACCGGCCATATTAGTTGCAATAGTAACAGCTCCTGATCTACCTGCCTGAGCGACAATCTCAGCTTCTCTTTCAACATTTTCAGGCTTCGCATTTAAAAGATTATGAGGTATTTGCTGTTCGAAGAGTAATGAACTAAGCAACTCACTTTTTTCAACACTTGTAGTTCCAACTAGTACTGGTCTTCCTTTTTTATGAATATCTGCTGTTTCATTCGCAACAGCCCTCCATTTTCCTAATTCAGTTTTAAAAACCTGATCAGGCCAATCTTGTCTCCTTCTAGTCATATTTGTTGGAACAACAGTAGATTGTAATTTATATGTCTTCTCAAATTCAACTTCTTCTGTTTTAGCAGTTCCAGTCATACCTGCTAAACCAGGATAAAGAAGAAAAAAGTTTTGATAAGTTATTGAAGCCAATGTTTGAGTCTCAGGTTGAATTTTTAAACTCTCTTTTGCTTCTATTGCTTGATGCTGCCCATCACTCCATCTTCTCCCAGGCATAACTCTCCCAGTAAATTCATCTACAATAACAGCCTCATCATTCTTAATGATATAGTTCACATCCTTTACAAAAAGTTCTTTGGCTTTTAACGCATTTGTAACATAATGAGCCCATGGATCTTTGGGATCATACAAATCATTAACTTTCAAATACTCTTCACATTTAGCAAATCCCTGATCAGTAAGAATGCAACTTCTTTGTTTCTCATCTACTTCATAATCACCTTCAGGATCAACACCATCTTTACTCATTTCAGCAGCTCTTTCTAAATTCATTGACAATTCAGCAGCTTTTTGATATTTCTCTTGAGGACGTTCAATTTGTCCTGAAATTATTAGTGGAGTTCTAGCTTCGTCAATCAAAATTGAATCGACTTCATCAATAACACAATAATTAAATTCTCTTTGTACAACCTCATCAATATCAGTAGCCATATTATCTCTTAAATAATCAAAGCCCAATTCTGAATTAGTTGCATATGTAATATCACAAGAATAATTTTTTTTCCTTTGAGCAGGACTCATATCTTGCTGTATTAATCCAACACTTAAACCTAAGAATTTATGAACTTGACCCATCCATTCAGCATCTCGCCTAGCTAGATAGTCATTCACTGTTACAACATGGACGCCCCTACCTGATAAAGCATTTAAATAACATGGCAATGTAGCTACAAGAGTTTTACCCTCACCTGTCTTCATCTCTGCAATTTGACATTCATGCAGGACCATACCTCCTATTAACTGCACATCAAAGTGCCTCATTCCAAGGACTCTTTTACTTGCTTCTCTCACAATAGAGAAAGCTTTTGGAAGAAGTTCACCTATAAGATCTCGTTGCTTTAAACGATCTTCTTCAGCCATAATATTTTTCTTAAGAGTATTAGTTTCCACTCTCAGTTCTTCGTCAGTTAATTTAGATACCTCTTCCTCTAAAAGATTTATTTCCTCTACTAATGGCTGATATCGCTTTAACTTTCGTGTATTAGGATCACCCAACAAAAGCT
>CAYNKY010000025.1:0-19256 GCA_964397895.1 uncultured Prochlorococcus sp. | reverse complement strand
AAAACCAGAATAAATAATAGATTTTGAATCTAATTTTCACAATTATTGTTAAGTATCATAAATTACATATTAGGCGGTCATTATGTCAACCTTTCTATGAATATATAAATTGTGTTCACTTTTAACCAATCTGAAATTTTTGAAATTTATTTATTAATACTCTGTAAAAGAAATTTAAATCAAAAGCTATTTATATCAAAATTTTTAAATTTAAAATATTGAATACTCAAAAACTCAAACTTAAATTATTTTATTAATCAAATTTATTCCTAAAAAAGATCAAAATAAATAATAATATCTCATAGAACTTTCTATTCTCTGTTTGAATTTCTAGAGGGAATTACTAAAACTTAGTAATTGATCAATGATTTGTAATCCACGTTTATAGCAAAATTAATTTAATATGATTTTATGGAAAATTTATTTGATAGTACTAATTCAATTTCACCAATATTAGCAATATTATGGTGCTTTTATCCAATTGGAATACTTGTTTTATTAGAATTAGTTTTAGGTGGAGGATTTGATGATGATAATAACGATGATCAGGATGGTGGTATGTTAATACCTGCTTACGCTAGTTCAAAAGCTTAAGTCGAATTTTATTTAATTTAATATTTGTTAAATGTGCTTTAATTAAATGTATAACTTTAACTTGTACTTTTTTTTTTAAGATTATATAAATATAAATGTAGATATTGGGAAAGCTACATCTCGCAATAAAATTTGCGAACATTAATGAGAATATCCCACTAACCTCCTTTATTTGAAATAATTAAAGGAGGTTTTTTATATTTATTTCTCCTAATCCTCTAGTGCGGACGTATTAGCACTATATTTTGTATAAATTTTTCTTGTCATTCGATAATAACCGGATATATATATCATTAGTAGATATTGGGAAATCTACTCGCCGTCAGCTTTGATAACTACGGTTTTTTCGAGAACCTCCCAGAAACCTCATTTTCTATTTTTAATCTTTAGGAAATGAGGTTAATAAATATTTTTTGTAAAACTTAAAATACATACAAATACAAAATATTTGGCTAAAAATAATCATACATTTGTATATTATTTACTTTGCCTCAAAAATAAAAATATATATAAAAGAAATAGTAGGTTTCGGGCTAACTTACTAAACCGTTTTCCCGGTCTTTGATAACCCCGCCCAATGTATAGTCCTAATTACTTTTTTGTTATTTTAGTAGTTAGGACTATATATTACCAATTATTAAATTAAGTATTCTATAATAATATTTTTTTTGAATATCAACATAAAGATATTAGGATATTGAAAATAACTAAAAATAATGACCAAAGATCTAAAAAATACTTCTGAAATAGAAACTATATATAAGATACTTGAATCTGGAGTTCAAGAAAATAAATCAATAAAACAATACGCATTACCTAATGCAAGGCAGTGGCTAGGTGCTAGATTTTTTGCTTTATGGGTTTTGCCGATTTATTTTCTAAAAAAACTCAATCGGATTTCAAATTCTTCACTTTTTGTGAGACCTTATACACCATCTCAAACAGGCCCCTCATACAAGCAACCAGAAACTTTATTTACCTCCTTAAAAATGGTTTTTCAAGGCAAGGATCGTTTAAGATTTTTTGATCATAGATTTATAGGTATTTGGGTATTACCTTTTGCTGCCACGGGAATTTTTATGGAAATTCTTTTTGTAGCACCTTTTAATAATACAGTTCCATTCGGATAATTAGATCTAGATTATTAAAGTCTTGATAATGTGATGAAACGATTAAATATAAATAATGTATTCCTCTAAGTTACTTATTTCGCTTCAAAAGTAATTAAAGCAAATTTTGATTTACAAAAGTTTCAATATTTATGTTTCTAATTAATTATTCTGAGCAATAATAAATAAACTTATTTTTCATTTTCTCCAATTAATATAAAGTAAGAATTAAAACTTAGAGAAAAAAATCTTTAATTAAAGTTTAAAATTTTATGAGGAGTAACCAATGCATTTAAATTCAGTACTGTATATTTCTTCTATAGCTTTATTTATTTACATATTAGCTTTATTTTGGAGAGATTTACCTAACCAGAAAAAATAAGAATTTGATAAAAAGTATTCAAAGCGTCACATAGATTATATATCAGTTAAACCTTAATTTTCTTTGCTTTCTATAAGGTTTATCCCTATAAGAGTGAGTCCCTATTTCAGGAGGCATATTATTCCTTATTGGATGAACAAACGCTATTGCCATTCCTTCAAATAAAGTTTCAATCCATTTTTGAAATGATTTCATAATTGCCTCTCAATTTATACTTAAATTTTGATTTATTAATACAAAAAAGTAAATCAGTGAAAATTCTTAATTTTTATATTGCCTTAAGAATAAAAAGTAGTTAATAATTAAGTAAAACTATTATTAATTCAGTAAATGACCATTGATCCCTCAAAAGAGATTAAAGAAGATTTATCAGATCATCTTAAAGAAAATAGTGACAATGTAATTTGTAAAGATGGTTTTTGCTTCCTTCCAAATACTGAGAAGAATGAATCTTTCAATGATCAATCTATTAATATATTTGATCCTTTATAGATAAATCTTTCTTTCATGCGTAATGAAATAATTGATACTGATAAAATTTTTTTAGATTAAGATTAAATGTTAAGGTATTAAAAAAGATCATATTGAATAGGTTCAATAATCAATATTTATAAGACCATTGATGTTTCCAAGCACATCTTAATAGTATTTAGTTTTATATTCATGGAACAAATAATATATTTTTAAAAATTACTCTAGGCAAAAGAATAATTAAAATTCCGGAAAAGAGTGAATATCAATATTTATCAATCAAGTTCCAATCTTTGTATGATTTTTATGGTTCACTTGGATTGGTTTTTCACTAAAGGGATCAAAGAAAAGTATAAAAAATGCTACTTTTCCTCTTCTCCAATTCTTAAGAAATTAATAGCAATAATAGAAATAAAAAGATTTATCAGGAAAAGTTAATATAAACTGAAGAAAAGCAACATAAATGAATCATAAAAGTACTTAAGTGACACATAACTGTAGAGATAAGGCCAATAACATTTATTATTTGGTTTTTTATTTACATAAGTTAATATTTATGTTACATTTATTAATAATTAAATTATCTATTATGTCAAAGCAAAGAACAGTTGAAAAAGAAAAGTTGGTTGCAGAGCAGCTCAATGGACGCTTCGCAATGTTAGGTTTTATTGCAGCATTAGGAGCATATTTGACTACAGGTCAAATAATTCCTGGAGTTGTTTAGTAATTATTGATTTCTAACTAACTTCAGCCATTTTTAATAATATTAGTGGCTTTTAGATTACCTTTTCAAAATTAGTGATTCGAAATTACTTTATAAAAAAATTCTTTTTTAAACGGGATTAATAATTTTGAAATTTACAACTAGCTATAAAAACTTAAAATATCTTTTTTAATAAGTTTATTAAGTTTATTTATATTATTGATTATCTCCTTATTTTGACAATTAGCACTAGCCTCTATTATTAAGTTTAATGATATAAACTTCAGTAAAAGAGAAAATGAAAAGATGCGAATAATTAATGGAACTTTGTCCAATAAATTTTGGTTTATTAGCAGTTATGAGATTGTTAGAACTATTCATAAATTATTATTTGGTTAGATAGTTCCATTTTTAATTTGATTTAATATAAATTATCTTATTGATACTTAAATTTTGAAATTTTAATAAAAATATTTGAAAGGTAAAAGTTATTTATACAATAAATATTCTTTAAAAATTAAGAAGTAATATTCAATTTTTAATCACTATTTAATTTCAATATTAATACGCCTAGCTTAAGACTTTTAATTTTAATCCTCTGCAGTCCTCTAATTGATTATTTTTTAAATATAAAATGAGTTATAACAATAGAGTAAAACTTGTGGTAGATATATTGCTACAAAAATACAGATTTAACTGGAATTGAGACGATAAATATTAAAAAAGACTCTGCATAATTTGGTTATATTAATAAAGAAGGGAGAATTTTCAATATTTTATTAGAATAAATGATGAGCTATTTAGCAAAAATAATAAAGAGCTTACATCAAAACCTGCAAACTCAAAAATTTAAAAGCTGACAAAGTTTTACTAATAACTGGTAGGGTATTAGCTATTAAGAGAAAAGCGTGTGAGTATTGATACTTGATTTACTAGATTTTCAAATATTCTCCTAGAGAATCTAAATCTCTTCTGAAATGTACACTTCCACTTCTTTTAATACTTTTCTTATTCTTATCTTTTCGGTGAAAAGTAAGAAAATTTTTAAAAAAATTAAGATTTTTCATTTTCTATTTAATCTAATAAATAGAAAATTATTTAGATTAATTATTTTTTCCTTTTACCGAACAATAATGTTCCTTTAACCGTACAAACAATAATATTAACGATTATTCATTCTCAACCTTTCTTGTAAAATCAACATATTTTACTTTGTTACTATTATCAATTTGATCTCTAATCAATTTAAACACATATGCCTCTGACTCAGTTAATTTTTGCATTTGATCCAATGCATCTAAATCTTCATGATCAAGTGATTCAAAAAACTTTAATAATTCTACTCTATTTAAATCAAAAAAATTCTCAGCAACTTCTTTTGGATTAATGCCATCCCCGAAATCAATAAAAGCATCATAATTATTCCACTTCTTGTTGAACCAATCAAACCATTGAAATTTATCGTTGGATTTTTCATCAGCAATGCCATTCATATTTTAAATAAATTATTTATTTATATTAATACTTAATGAATATTTATATTTTGACACCTGTAAAATTACTCAAAAATTAGACTTTCAATAGATTTGTAATATTTGTAATACATAAATGAAGTTTCTTTAAATAGTTCATTCTTTTAAGAAGTCTCTAATATCAATCAGTTATTAAATCAGACCATTCTTTATGTTTTTTCTCAATATCTGAAATCAATGTCCTTTGATAATTTAATTTTTCGCAATTTTCATTAAAATACTCTTTGGAGATAGCTACATTTTTAGAAAAGAATTTTTCTTTAGGATTCATTACTTATTTATTTTGCTGTATTAATGTTTATAAATGGAAAAGAAGACGTACCCATTATTTTTAATATTTTATTTAGATTTGGTTTAATTTTCTTAAAATTTATTATTGTTTTAAATTTAAGGTTTAGTCGATTCGTATCGAATTTTTACAATCTTACTTAGAAATTGAAGAAAACATGAAAGGAACTTATAAATTGCTTAGAAACATATTTATTGTTAATGGAAGATTTTGAACCAACAATTGAGCAAATCAATAATGAAATTAAGCCTGCATGGGAAGACATAAAGCATTTATCAGAGAAATTAGTAAAAAAGCTTAACTGTCCGAGACCATTTATAGGAGGAATGCTCAATGCAATTGCTAGTGATTTCACAGATAATATGAAAATAAATAATGGTCAAAATTAATATCTTTATCAAATAATTCTAGATTTTAATTACATTACCTAAAGAACATCATATAAAAACTATTAATAACATAAGTTATATTAGAGATAATTTTTTTTACATATCATTCAATTTAAAATATTAATTTATCAAAAAAAGTTTTTTTTATTTATATTAAACTAAGTCTTTGCTTGTAATTGTGGTTGATAATCTTACCGGTAGTTGGGGAATATTTTTTCTCATATTTCTCAGGTTAATTAGCATTGTTATACCAATAATTCCAGGCACTTATTGCTTATTAATTTCCGGTTACTTATTTGGAATAGTAAATGGATTATTGATCAGCTGCATTTCTGATTTAGTAGCATGCTCAATGAGTTTTTATCTATCCCGAGTATATGGCCGAAAAATATTAAGAAAAATAATGTCAAATAAATATCTTACAAAATTTGAAACTCTATCAATAAATTATCTTGAAAGAAATTTCTTTCTTTTAACAGGTTTTTTAATGACTGGTTGGTTTGACTTCGTTAGCTATGGAGTAGGCCTTACAAAATTAAAATGGAGAACATTTTTTAGTGCGCTATGTTTAAGTGTGATTTTATCTGATCTCCCCTTCGTAGCAACTGGAAATGGTTTAAGAGCTCTCAGCGATCAAAATTTTAATATTCGAAAAATAATTGATGGACAAGTCCCAGTTCTTGAAGGAAAATTTTTAATAATTTTTATTTTTAGTGCACTATTAATATTTTTAATTGGAATTATAGGTGCCTTTCTAAATAAGAAGTATATAAAACAATAGATTCTTTAAGATTTGATCTTTTTACATTACTTTTATTAAAAAAAAATGTAAGATTAAAAAAATTTAAATTTAAAATGATAGGAAGAAGTCTAGCAATACTTTTAATAATCGGAATCATTATTTATTATGGATTGATAGTTGCAGGTATCAATCCAATTTAGTTTTGTTAATTAATATATTTATTTTTTTTCAATAGTCCATCGATATCCTTGATTCCTATTTTTTTCCCTATAACATATACCTACTAAATCTCCATTGACTTTCCGAAGTGAGCATTCTAATCCATCTTGTGTTTTGTAGAAACTTGATGAATTAGAGCAAACATCCTTGCCTTCATGTCCGAGTTTCTTAAGTATCATCTCCCATACATCCTGAAGATCCGCATTCTCTTGTATATCGAAATGCATATTATAAGTACTGCTTTTGAAATTTCATAATAATTATACTTTGAGATAATTCAATTCTTCATTTCTTCTAATAATGCAGAATTATCTAAGTTCTCATTAGCATCAGGAATATTTTTTTTAGGAGTAGGCTTAAGACCAAAATCATTTTTTCCAGTAAAAAAGAAAACCACTACAAGTGTAAAAAATCCTAAAATTGCAATTGTATGCATAAAAATTATTTAATTAAAATAACGTTAAAAAGACTTATTGCATTAGTCAAGAAAAAACATCACTTTATTTACAGCAGAGATTACATTAACGACTTATAATTATCACTTCTAATAATTATTATGAATTTCATAATTTCAAAAATTGCTTCCTTTAAAAATAAATCTATTATTTGAAGTAAGAAAATAGAAATATGCTTTTTAATTAATATTTTATATTATTAATACTTAAAAATAACTAAACCCAGAAAGTAAGATTTTAATATCATAAACCTAATATAAATCATGAATATATTTTTATTGATTTTATACAATTTTCAATTTATTAATAATTTTGTTCTTCTGACTCTTGATATACAAAACATCTAAAATCACTAGAATAATTTAATAATATATAAATTAAACAAAATGGCTGTTTACCAAGATTATAAAATTGAAATTAATTTAAATGAACTCATAGAGAAAAGAATTCCTTGCTGCGATTTATTACACCCTGATCATTGCCTAACAGAAAAACAGGTTGCTGAAATAGCTCACGATATAAGAATGGATTTAAATTTACATGATATTTATAAACAAGTCGACCAGCACATTATGAAATATGCTAATTCTGTTGGAATTGAAAATAAAGATCATTGGATAGAAACAAGACTTCCTGACTTAGATAGAGATAAAAAAGAGGAAGTTGGAATTGATTTTGAATGAAATTTTTATAATTTGATATTTAAAAAAATATAAATCTTCTCTTGAATAAATTAAATTAAAGATTTAAATACTAAAATAAATTATTTTGAAACAGAATCATACTTTACTAGAACGATTAAGTAAGTAAATAGCTAAAGATATTGATACAAAAACAGGAAGCCATGCTGCGATAATTGGATTAAAGATACCCTTTACCCCTAAAGAACTTGAGAAAAAAGATAAAACATAATAAAAGAAAATCATTAAAATACTCAAGCCAAAACCTTGACTTTTTGATGATCTTGAATTCGATCTAATCCCAAAACTACTTCCTATTAATCCAAAAACTATGCATGCGAATGGGAGAGTAAATTTTTCTTGAATTCTAACTTTAATTCTTCGTGCCTCTTTAATATTTCCAGCTTTTTCATATAGTGTTTCTGCTTTAATTGCTTGTCTAAATGTCATATCATTAGCATCTGAGGGCACTTTTGCTAATTCAAGAGGTCCTTCATCAAGGGGGTACTGGTAAGTTTCAAAATAAATAGTATTTGTTTCTCCATTATCTTTGGTGAGGATAAGGCGACCGTTATAAAATCTCCATAAATTTTGATTCTCAATATATTCAGCTTTTTCAGATTTAAGAATTTGCTCAATTCCAATTCTCGAAAAATCTATTAGAGTCACTTCTTCCATAAAATTATTTCTAAAAAACTTTGCATAGAAAATATGAGTTAAATTTTCTTGAGATTTTGAAACTTTATTAGAAGAATCAATTTGAGATCCATATCTTGAAAACATTATATGCTTACCTTCTTCACTTCCTATGGCTTTACCTAAGGATTCTCTTAATGTGTTTTCAGCAAACCTATTTGTTATAGGAACGATACTATCATTAAATGTAAAAGTTAAAAAAGTCATAATTATAGAGAGGAATAATGCAGGTATTACAATCCTTCTATTCTTCACTCCGAGACTTCTTAATGCTAGTAATTCAGAATTAGAGGATAACTTCCCATATGCCAGCAATGTAGAGAGAAGCATAGACATTGGAAATGATAGAACCAAAAAACCTGGAAGTTTTAAGATTAGAACCTTTAGAGCAATTTGAAATGGTAATCCAAATTCAACAATTTTCCTAACCAAGTCAAACATTATTCCTACGCTTAGACTAACGGCAGTAAAAGCACCAATCGCAAATAACATTGGAGGAAGCAATTGACCTAACAACCAACGATCAATAAGTGGTAATGCTTCCTTTAAATGCTTATAAATTTTGTTAAATTTTAGTATTAACATAATTGCAGAATTCAACATTTATTAAAGCTGACTTAAATTGATTGATTCCAAACGAATAAGCTACTAGCCAAATAATTCCATGCATATACAATAGCTATTCCTGCTAACTGTGCGATAAATGTATCAGCAGAAATATATTTAACAAAAGCAGTAGTTATTCCAACATTTGCCATAATAGGTAATGATGCAACCAGCAGAAACTTTAATAGCCCAATAAATAATGAGAAATTCCTTAATCTTTTAGAGCGAAATGTAAGTTGATTATTAATTAAAAAATTAGAGGTTGCTGCGCAAATCACTGCGAGAGGTAATGCCCTATAAAAATCAATTAAAAAGACTGTTGTTAGAAATTGTGTAATAAAAAGTTGAACAAATATTCCTGTAAATCCAACCAATCCAAAACTAATGGCTCGTCTAGGTAATATTCTTAGGCTAATATTATGAAGAATTGAAATTATAAAATCCCATATAATTGCTACATCTAACTTTGAATTTCCATATTCTCTCTTTTTAAATCTTAATGGGACCTCTTTTATCAATAATTTACCTTTGCTTAATGAAAGAATTTCATATAAAAATTTGAATCCATTAATTTGAACTTTTCTGATCAAAAATTCAGTAGTTTTTTTATTGAGGCAAAAACATCCACTTAAGTAATCTGTTATGTTTAAATATTCATTAGGCAGAGAAAAACGAGCAACTTTATTTGATATCTTAGACCCATAATTTCTATTAATTGATAATCCTTCTAACTTAGATGAATTTAAAAATCTACTAGCAATAACTAAATCAGTTTTTCCATCTTGTATATTTTCAATCATATTTAATATACACGAAGGATCATGTTGACCGTCACCATCTAAAACTAATACAAAATTATATCTAGCAAATAATAGACCTTCTTTAATTGCACTAGATAAACCAGACCTTCCAATTCTTGTAATCAATTTTATCCTTTCATTTCTTTTCATATATTTATTTATTTTTTCTGAAGTTCCATCCGGCGAGTCATCATCAACAATAATAATTTCATATTCAAAATTATTAATTATCTCAATTAAATTCTCTATAAGAGGAATAATATTTCCTACCTCATTAAAGGTTGGTATAACGATAGATATCATTTTTTAAATTTCTAGATTAATTCATGCGTAGTATAGTTAACAAATATTAAAAAAATAAGTAACCTTTATGGATAATAATAAAACGATTGAATGGAATAAATACATAATCTCACTCTGTCCAATATTCCTAATACTATATATTTGCAATGAAACCTTTGCTATTGATTACAGAGCATTTTATTTGGCTGGTAAATCGGTAATAAACGATTTAAATCCTTACCTAAATCATATCGCTTTAGATAATGATTTCTATGGACCAGTAAATTCTGAACTTTCTAAATATTCGGGATGGAAATATCCTCCAATAGCTTCTTACTTATTTGTTCCATTTGCAACATTACCTTATGAAGTCTCAAAAAATCTCTTTAATTTAATTTCATTAATATCAGCATCATTTGTTGTTTACTTTATAGTTAGAAATCGAATTTTTACTATTAACCCAACTTCTTTAATAATAGTTGGTATAAGTTTTCCTCTTTTAGCTACTATCTCAAGAGGACAAATTGAGATTATTATTCTATGTATTTCATTATTATCTTTGTATTTTTATAGAAAAGGAAATTTATTCTCAAGCTCTTTTATTTTAGCTTTTATAGGTTTTATAAAAATATTTCCATTAATCTTGGCGATTGCTTTTTTAAATAGTAATAAAAAAATAAAGTTTTTTATTTACCTACTAATCTCGATTTTAATTTTTTATTTATTAAATATTTTTTTGTGCCCAAAAGAATGGAACCAATCATTTGTTGAAAGAATTCTTATCCCTTGGAATGAAATGCCAAATGGAGAATTAGAAGAGCTTCCCAATAATTTAGGGATAATTAAAGATTCAATGACAGTTATGAGCTCAGATACAAGAAATCTATTTCATTCTCATTTTTTTGTTTTTGGATTTGCTAATCCTCTATTATCTAAAAATCTATTTTTAAGTGGGATTATTGGAAGTCTAGGATCTTTTATTTGTTTTTTTAAATATTCAAGATATTCAGTTTCATTGAGATTTTTCACAATTATGAATTGGATCAATATCATAAATCCTATTTCTTGGATTATGGGCTTAATGTGGTATGTTCCATTGTTTTTATTTAGTTACGATAAAGTAAAACCATCCTTTAAAATACTACTTATTCTTCCTCTAATTCTTCCTCCTTTTCTTAACTGCTCTGGATATTTAGCATCAATTATTTCTATATTTATCATAAATTTCTATTCAAGCAAAAATATTATATATCTACAGAAAATTTAGCTAAAGAAAATTCTTAAAAAATCTTTATTAATATCCTTAATTATTAATCACTCTCACCTAAATATATCTAATATTAATCAAATAACATCTAAATCAAAGTGTTTAACTTTGAAAATGATTGAAAAACATCTTTAACTTTCCTTAATGGAAACTTTGTTGGATAATAAATGCATATTCAATAAAGTCACCCAAACTTTATCCAAACCATATATTTTGAGCATAGATGACATGGTACAAAAGGAACTTAACTACTGGTTAATGAAAAGTGAACCTGATGCTTACAGTATAGATGACCTAGAAAAAGAAAAATATACTATTTGGGATGGTATAAGAAATTATCAAGCAAGAAACTTCATGAGAAAAATGAATTTAAATGATGAAGTGTTTTTTTATCATTCAAACTGCAAACCTCCTGGGATTGTTGGGATGATGAAAGTTATTGAGAAGGATATAGTAGATCCAACTCAATTTGAAAAAAATTCAAAATATTTTGATCCAAAATCAAATAGAACAAATCCTAGATGGGATTGCGTCAGACTACAGTACTTATTCAAAGCAAAAAAAATAATTAGCTTATCAGAATTAAGGTTACTTTTTAGTGAAGATGAATTATTGGTTGTTAAGAAAGGGAATAGATTATCAATAACCCCTGTGGCAAAAGACTCTGCAAAATTGTTAATAAAAAAACTTAATTAATCGTTGAATTCCATTGAGAACATATTTCCTATATATAGTCTTGTCAAATTTCTATTATGAAAACCTTTCTGCATAAGAAATCCAGCAATTGCGGCTTGTATTATTCGATATTGATCCCAATTTGGATGAGTATCTATAAAATCATTCATTGCTTTCTGAAGATTTTCATGAAGATCACATTTAAAACTTATGACTTCATTTTCTTCACTTGAAATTTCCGTATTAATTTCTAAATTTTTTTCTTTCATAACTCTAAATTACTAATTAAATTTAGTATTAGTTTTCATCAATTTTGATGATTAGTCAATTTGATTAAGAACAAAAAGTCTCATCTATAATCTTAATAAGATTACAGTAATAGCAGTAATTCATAAAAAATATAAGTTTTTTTTCTGTTTTTAATTATTTATTTATTTATCTTTTATTTTTCCTATCTTTTCCACAGGGATTAATTATTAACATAATTTTTTAAAATTTATCTGTGGAAAACTTGTTAAATAAAAATTTAACAAGGGGGAATTTAATTTAAAAAATTCCAATTTTATTAATTGTTTAATGCATTGATTCCCACATTTTTTTTATTTCAAAAAATAAATTTTTTGCAATTGGTATAGGCCAATACATTTCAAAAGATCTTGTAAGCTCATTACTCTCAAATATTAGCCTCAGACTGTAATCACTTTTATTACCCTCTAATTCTGCATACCATGGCAATTGCTCTAATTCAACGTTAATTAACTCTTCGTCCATTAAATTTTCTTTTATTTGAAGAAATTCAGTATTCAACTTATTAGTTAAAATATAAAGTGAATCGAATTCATGTTTTTGTAATTCTATTGCCCAATTTCCCACTCCAATCAAAAAACAAAATTTTCCCTTAGTAGGGTTTCTTATTAGCCTCCAATTTTCAATTTTTTCAGGTGACACTAACCAGGTAATAAATCTGGTTGATCTTGCTCATCACTTAACTCTATGATTGATCTTTGCACAGGTTTGATAGTTGATTCATCTAGCAATCCATCAAAATCATCAAATCTTCTTTGTTTCGCTCTAAAAGCAATTTTTACTGTAGTCAGATATCTATTTTTAGATTTTCGGATTAAGCTTTCGCCTCTCTTTGCAAGATCATTTGAATCAATTCCTGAATTATTTGTTATGTTCATAAGTTTTTTACCTAATTATACAATAAAATCTGATTATTAAAATTATTCTAATCAGCAAAACTTGCTTAATTCATTAGATAAAAAAATTTCTTTATGAATGAAAATTTAACTGGGACTCTCGCAATTGATCTAGGTAATACTAATACTGTAATAACTTTTCAAGATGAAAAAAATAATGCACCTTTTTTAGTAGAGATCCCATCAATTACAAAGTCACCAGGCATTGTTCCTAGCGCAATTTGGTATAAAGACAATTTAGAGACAGCTTGTATTGGATTAGAGGCAATGAATTTTATAAATGACATTGACCAAGATAAATATTTTTATTCAAATTTCAAAAGATTAATAGCTAACCCTTTTGAAACATTTTCTACTAAAAAATTAAGCCCAGAGGAATCAGGTGAAAAATTCTTCAAAATTCTTTGGAATAATATTCCAAAACATTTAATTATTAAAAGACTTGTCCTTACTGCTCCAATAGATACTTATAAAGGTTATAGAAAGTGGCTTATAAGTATTTGTAATTCACTACCCATAAAAGAAATAGCTCTAGTAGATGAACCCACTGCTGCTGCTATAGGAATTAAGGTGCCATTTGGATCAAAAATAATGATTTTAGATATTGGTGGAAGCACAATTGACTTAAATATAGTAAAAATTGAGGGAGGTGAGGGCAAATCTGCTCCAATTGCAGAATTATTAAAATTTAATGGAGAAGATGTAAGTACAATATCAAAACAAAAATTAAGATGTGCAGAAATAATTAGTAAATCCGCAGCAAAGCTTGGTGGAAAAGATATTGATCAATGGATTCTTGATTATTTCATCCCTTCCAATACTGATAATAGAAATTTAGCCATTGCTGAAAATATCAAATGTAATTTGAGTAAAGATGATATTAAACCTGAACAACTATACAAAGTATCTTTTTATATTACAACTGATCAAAAAAAAGACTTTTTGATTAGTAAAAAAATCTTTGAAGAAATATTAATCTCCAACAAACTGATAAAACTCCTAAATTATCTTTTAAAAAACTTATTAAATGAAGCAAGAGGAAAGGATTGTAAAGTCAATGATTTATGGTCAATTATTCTTGTAGGGGGTGGAAGTCAAATTCCTATAATAAAAAATTGGATTGGATTTAAATTTCCTGATTTGAAGATAAAATATCCTCCACCTATTGAATCAATTTCTTTAGGTGCTTTATCTCTAACCCCAGGTGTAAAGATTAAAGATATTTTAAACAAAGGCTTATTCATGAGACTCTTTAATAAAAAAGCAAATAAACATTTCTGGCATCCTATCTTTTATAAAGGACAAACTTGGCCTACTGAAAAACCTTTTGAATTGATAATTCAAGCAAGTAGAGAAGCTCAAAGCAAATTTGAAATTATTATTGGTGAAACAATTGAGAACAATAACTTCGATGTTATTTTTGAAAATGGTATTCCAAAGCTTGCCGAAATTCAAAAAGAAGAGGATATAAAAATCTGGGAAAATATGCCATTAATGATTGATTTAAAGATTCCTTTTTCAACAGGCCATGACTGTTTAAAATTAATTTTTAATATTGATTTAGAATCAAACCTTTTAATACAATGTAAAGATTTTAGAGATAATGAAATAGGGGAATACACACTTGGTTCAATATTTTAGTTTCTCACTAAAAAAACACCTTCTTCATTATCAATTAAGTCAAGCCTTAGCTCAATACTTTCAGTCTTATCAGTTTTGAGTTTTTTACCACAAAAATCAGGCTGTATTGGTAATTCCCTGTTCCCCCTATCAACCATTACAAGTAACATTATTTTTTTTGGTCTTCCCCAAGAATTTAAGGCATCTAAAGCTGCTCTAATAGTCCTACCTGTATAGATAACATCATCAATCAAAATAATTTGTTTATTTTCGAGAGTAAAGGGAATATTAGTAGATTTTATTAATCTTGTACTAATTCTACTTTGGTCATCTCTATAAAAAGTTGGATCAATTATACCTTTTCTTACTTTTATTCCAAATATTTCTTTTATTTTGCTCGCAAGCACATCAGAAAGATATACACCTCTTGTTGGAATACCCATCAACAACATATCCTCAACATTGGAGACTCTGTCTATAATCTCAGAAGATAATCTATGAATAGTATTTTTCAATTCTATTTTTGTAAGTATTTCAATTCTTTTCTCTTTATTTGACATTGATTCGTAATAATAAATAAGATTCTACTATTACTAATAAATTAGCAAAAGCTAACTATCACATTATTAATTTGTATGATATTAACTTTTACGGCTAACTTAAAGATTGGTTCTTATAAATCAGTAGTTTAAAAAACGTATGGACAATATTAAAACCTCTAAGATTAATAGAACTAATACACCACAAAGCCCGGTGGTTCTAGCAATTCTTGATGGGTGGGGTCATAGAGAAGAAGAAAAAGATAATGCTGTAAAGTGCGCCAAGACTCCAATAATGGATGCTTTATGGCATGCATACCCTCACACTTTTATTAGTGCAAGTGGAGCTGATGTTGGCTTGCCAGATGGCCAGATGGGTAATTCAGAAGTAGGACACCTTACTATTGGCTCTGGAAGAATCATTCAACAGGAATTAGTAAGAATTACAAATGTTATAAAGAATAATCAGCTAAATCAAGTAAATGAATTGCAAAATATCGCTGAGCACGTTAAGAGAAATGGAGGAACATTGCACATTACTGGTCTCTGTTCTGATGGAGGAGTTCATAGTCATATTGACCATTTACTAGGCTTAATCAAATGGTCTTCAGAAGTTGGTATCAAAAAGCTTGCTATACACGTAATAACTGATGGAAGAGATACTCCAGCACAAAGCGCTTCAAAATACCTTTCTATGATAAATGAGTATACATCAAAATATAATGTTGGAGAAATTGCCTCTATTTGCGGAAGATATTGGATCATGGATAGAAATCAACTATGGGAGAGAACTGAAAAAGCATTTATCAATTTAACTGATCCGAATGTGGAAGTTGAGGAAATGCTTCCAGAAGAATATTTAGAAAAGAGTTATGAAAAAAATATAACTGATGAATTTCTTGAACCAGTTAGATTAACTGATGAATTTCTAAAAGAGGGTGATAGTCTAATTTGTTTTAATTTTCGACCAGACAGAGCTAGGCAAATAGTGAAAGCACTTTCTGAAAAGAATTTTACTAACTTCAAGAGGAGAAATAATCCACAACTTAAGGTCCTTACTTTCACTCAGTATGAAGCCAACCTTTCCGTTCAAGTTGCCTTTCCACCTGAATCATTAAATAATTTTATTGGACAAATTGTTTCTGAACATGGTCTTAAACAATATCGAACAGCTGAAACAGAAAAATACCCTCATGTGACATATTTTTTTAATGGTGGAGTTGAAATACCTTTAGCTGGCGAAGAAAGACATTTAATCCCCTCACCAAGGGTTGCTACGTATGATTTAGCACCAGAGATGTCTGCCAAAGAATTAACTATCAGTTGTGCAAATGCTATTAGAAGTGGCAAATATGCTTTTGTAGTGATAAATTTTGCAAACCCTGACATGGTTGGTCATACAGGTAATATGAATGCTGCTATTAAAGCGATTGAAACTGTTGATGAATGTATAGGCAAAATTGTAAATGCAACTGGTGAAATGGGTGGAAGTATATTAATTACCGCCGATCATGGTAATGCAGAAATGATGAAAGATTCAAATGGAGAACCTTGGACTGCTCATACGACTAATTTGGTTCCTCTAATCTTTATAGAGGGTGAAAGAAGAAAAATAGCAAATCAAGGTAATGATATTTACTTGAGAGAGAATGCTGGACTATCAGATATTGCACCTACATTGCTGCAACTTCTAAATCTTCCTATACCAAAAGAAATGACAGGAAAAACTCTCATTAAAGAGATAGAATTAAAAGATAAGAGCAAAGTCTTTCAACATGCTTAAATATATTTAAATAAATTAGTTATTATGCATTCTATATTTACATGGATTTGGGCTTTTTCAGGCATACTTTTAATCCTATTAGTACTATTACATAGTCCAAAAGGAGATGGAATGGGAGGAATTGCAGCTAGCGGAAGTTCTATGTTTACAAGTGCTAGTAGTGCAGAAGCATCATTAAATAAAGCGACTTGGACAATTTTGGTGATTTTCTTGTTACTTGCTATTATTCTTAGCGCTGGTTGGATTTAAAAATTCTCAAAAAAAAAGAGATAGTTAATATTAACTATCTCTCTCAACGAACTTGAACTACTAAGTTTATTTAGTAATCAAAATCTCCCCCCATACCAGGAGCACCTGCTGGAGAGGAAGACTCCTTCTTCTCAGGGAGATCAGCAACTATACACTCGGTTGTAAGAACCATCCCAGCGATTGAAGCAGCATTTTGTAATCCTGATCTAGTTACTTTTGCAGGGTCAACTATACCCGCAGAAGACATATCAACATACTCGCCAGTAGCTGCATTAAACCCGTCATTAAATGGTTTAGATTTCACATTTTCAGCAATAACAGCTCCATTAGCACCTGCATTTTCAGCAATTCTCATCAAAGGAGCTGTTAATGCAGCTTCAACAATATTTGCACCAATCAATTCTTCTCCAGAGAGTGACTGATCTGCCCAATCCTTAAGAATTGGTGCAAGATGAGCTAAGGTAGTTCCTCCTCCAGGAACAATACCTTCTTCAACAGCTGCTTTTGTTGCATTTATAGCATCTTCTAAGCGAAGTTTCTTGTCCTTCATTTCAGTTTCTGTCGCTGCCCCAACTTTTATAACAGCTACACCTCCCGCCAACTTAGCTAGTCTTTCTTGGAGTTTTTCTTTATCATAAGATGAATCAGATTCATCCATCTGCTTTTTAATTTGATCACATCTTGCTGTTACTGCATTTTCATTACCTTCCGCAACAATAGTTGTAGTTTCTTTATTAATGGTAATTCTTCTACCTGTACCAAGCATTTCTAAAGTAGCATTTTCAAGCTTTAGACCAGCATCTTCTGTAATCAGTTGACCATTTGTAAGCACAGCCATATCCTCAAGCATAGCTTTTCTTCTATCTCCAAAGCCCGGAGCTTTAACTGCAGCAACATTTAAAACGCCTCTTAACCTATTAACAACAAGTGTTGCTAAAGCTTCTTTTTCAATATCTTCGGCAATTATGACTAATGGCTTACCAGTCTTTGCAATTTGTTCTAAAACGGGAACTAAATCCTGTACCAAAGCAATTTTTTTATCTGTAAGAAGAATGTAGGGTTCATCCAAAACAGCTTCCATCCTCTCTGTATCGGTAGCGAAATATGGAGAAATGTAGCCTTTGTCAAATCTCATACCTTCAGTTACTTCAAGTTCAGTTGTCATTGACTTTCCTTCTTCAAGAGAAATGACACCTTCTTTTCCAACTTTATCCATTGCATTAGCAATCATCTGCCCGACTTCCTCATCGTTACCAGCAGCAATAGTTCCGCATTGTGCAATAGCGTTACTATCACTTATTGGCTTAGAGTTTTCTTGAATTTTACTCACAAGGAATTCTGTTGCTTTGTCAATACCTTTTTTAAGGGTAATAGCATTGGCACCAGCAGCGACATTACGAAGTCCTGCTTTTACCATCGCATGAGCAAGAACAGTTGCTGTAGTTGTTCCGTCACCTGCAGCATCATTAGTTTTAGAGGCTGCTTGCCTTATTAATGCAACTCCAGTATTTTCAATGTGGTCTTCAAGCTCAATTTCTTTAGCTATTGTTACCCCATCATTAATAATTTGAGGGGCACCAAATTTTTTTTCTAAGACAACATTTCTGCCCTTAGGTCCAAGAGTAACAGCTACTGATTCAGCAAGGATATCAATACCTCGCTCAAGGGCTCTACGAGCTTGCTCGTTGTAAATAATTCTTTTAGCCATAATAGGCAAATGTTTAAATAATAAGTTTTAATAATTTTTGAAACAAAATAATTTAGCTAACTACAGCTAAAATATCTTTTTCTGAGAGTAAGACGTATTCATCTCCTCCTAATTTGATGTCGGTTCCAGCATATTTGCTGTATAAGACTTTATCGCCAATACTCACTTCTGGAGTTTGTCGAGAACCATCGTCATTGAGTTTGCCAGGACCTACCTGAGCAACTTCTCCAACTTGTGGTTTTTCTTTGGCTGAATCAGGCAAAA
>CAYNKY010000024.1:0-19308 GCA_964397895.1 uncultured Prochlorococcus sp. | reverse complement strand
TCTTGTTTTTTTCAGTTAATAATTGATGTAAAGCATCTAATTGAGCATGAACTTCTCTTGCTTCGCCTAAATCTGGCAATAAATCTTCCTTTAAAAGCATTTGATGCATGTCACGAAGTTCTAACCTTATATATCTTAAGTGAGAACTTACTTCTTCTCTTTTTGCAGAGCTCATTTATTAATACCATCATATACTATTATACAATATCGAAACTCCTCATAATTCTCTAGTTACATCAACCAATAAAAAAATTATTTAGCATTTAATTAGTGAACCTTAATAACAATTTATTAAAAATAAAAAATGAAAAAGAAATCAAAGAAAAAAAAAGTAAAATCTATTGAAAAACCCTCAAAGGATTATATGGAAAATAAAAATACTGCAAAATTAGTTTTATTTTTTTTCGGAATTGGACCCATTATTGCAATAATTATATTTTTGGCTAGTAAAGGATTTTTTACCCCTCCTCAGATTTAATGCTGTATTTATAAAAGGATAGTTTTATTTATTAAAATTTCAACATTTTGCTGGCTTTCCCTTTAAAAATTTCTTAACTTGATCTTTAAAGAGTAATTATCTATGCGGTATTTAACCACTCCAACAAGACAAAAGTTAAATTTTATTATATTAAAAATCAATAAAAAAGAAAATGTTAGCTTATCTGAAAGAATTTTTTTAAACAAGTATCTTATTAGAATGCCCTTTCTTAACTCCTATATTAAAGAAGAATCACTTAAATTTTCCTAATGTTTTTATTCTGAAATTTGCGATTTGAAATGCCATTTCTCGATTTGTATTAACAAAAGGATGATCAGATAGATTATTTATCACTTCTTCTATTTTTATTTTTTTATCCTCACAATCAATTTTTTCCCACTCTTCATCGAAAGCCATCACAAAACTATCAGCATTATTAAAAAATCTTTCCTTCATTTATTATTCCATCTTTTAGAAATAATAATCTAAAATGTATTCATAAATCTAATTTTGTAGAAAAAACCATTAAAAAATCTTTGAATTTGACGAAAGTGTTACAATAATGACAAAGAGAATTATTTTCATGGAAAGCATAGTTAAAAGGATAGGTTATCTTCCAAGAAAAAGAGTACTAGAAATTATAGATAAGATATCTCAAAGTGAGTCAATTAGTAGATCAAAAGTTGTGGGAATTTTAGTCGAAGAAGCTCTATCAGCAAGAGGTATTGATAATTTTGGTTTTAGCAACAACATAGATGCAGCTCAAAAAGATAATTCCAAATTTATAAATTCTACAACTTCTAATAAAAATATTAATATCTCAGAGGATGAATTTGTAGATGATAGCGGTTATACTTTTTCATCAAATAAAAATCTAGATCAAGACATTTCATCTTCTGATATTGAACTTGCTAACAAGATAAATCTTCTTAAGAAATCCGGTTTAATTTAATCCTAATTATTTGATACTTAATTATTCCTGAAAAAAAATTGCATGAAAAGAAATATTGTTTATTGTATTAGAAGAATAATTTCATAGGTTTGTTAAAGAAATTTCTAAATTTTCAACTAAACAAAAAAAGATGAAAGATATAGTATGTCCCTCTTGTGGTAAAACATTTAGGATAGATCCATCTAGCTTTGATGAATTGCTTTCCCAAATAAAAAATGAAGAATTCACTAAACAAATAAGTGAAAGATTAAAACTTGCAGAAGAAGAAAAGAAGAGAGAGATTGAATTAATAAAGAAAGATTTCGAGCTTGAAATCGTTAATAATCAAAAAGAGATGGAGAAAAACATTATTGAATTGGAGTCAAAATTAAGTTCTGTAGATAAGGATAAGGAAAATGAAATAAATTTTCTAAGAAATGAGTCACAGAACACAATTAATAAACTCAATATAAAAATAAAGCAATTAAGTTACGATATGCTTAATCAAGCTGAAATGCTTAAATTATCAAAAGAAAAGGAGATCATAAATGCTGTAAGCAAGTTAGAAGAAGATAAAACTAATTTAAGAATTTCCTTTGAAAAATTAAAGCAAGAAAAATCTGATTCTGAAAAAGCTTTAGAACTAAGTTACCAAGAAAAGATAAAAGAAAGGGATTTAAAAATAAGTAATTTAAGAGATATGCAATTAAAGTTAAGTACAAAAATGCAAGGAGAGACTCTTGAAAAGCATTGTGAAAATGAATTTAATAAAATACGTTCAACTGGCTTTCAAACCTCAATTTTTGAAAAAGATAATGATTCAAAATCAGGAAGCAAAGGAGATTATATTTTTAAAGAATTTGATAATCAAAATAACGAAATTATTTCAATTATGTTTGAGATGAAAAATGAAAGTTCAAATTCAATTAATAAGAAAAAAAATGAAGATTTCTTTAAAGAATTAGATAAAGATAGAAAAGAGAAATCATGCGAATATGCAGTTTTGGTTTCTCTTTTAGAGCAAGAAAGTGATCTATATAATTCTGGAATAGTAGATGTTTCTCATCGTTATCCCAAGATGTATGTTATTAGGCCTCAATTTTTCATTCCAATAATTTCTCTTTTAAGAAATGCAGCAATTAAATCTTTAAAATATAAGCATGAACTTGAACTTGAAAGATCAAAGAAAGTAGATATAAATAATTTCGAGAATACTCTTAACCAATTTAAAAATGCTGTAGGTAATAATGTCAGATTAGCTTCAGATAGATTTAAAGATGCAATTATCGGTATTGAAAAGACAATAAAAACTCTCGAAAAGACAAAGGAAGCATTACTTCTTTCAGAACAACATTTACAGAGAGCAAACACTAAATCACAAGACCTTACAGTTAAAAAACTAACTTATAATAATCCAACTATGAAGAAAGAATTTGAAAATCTAAATAAAGATAATTAACTTAGGTGGTTTTGTAAAATATAAAGTATATAATTTTAATAAATTTAATTTAAATGATGACAGTAAAAAAACCTATATATTTAATAGCAAAAGAACTTGGTATTGAAAGTGATCAGATTATTTTAGCTTGCAAATCTCTTGGCATAGAGGCTAGAGCTTCTTCAAAAAGACTAAGCGATAAAGAATTTGAGAAGATTCAAGATTATTTCGCAAATGGTAAGAATGTTGCTAATGAAATAGTTGATTTAATTAACCCAGAACAGGAAGTTCAATCTAATACAAAATCAAATATTAATATTCAGATGAAACTTAAGGTAAATAAAAATAATTTCTTCCCAAATAGATTAACAGGATAAATCTAAAGCAATCCTAAACTTCTTATAAATCCAATAGATTATTAACCACGATTAAAAGTATTTTTGAGATATGATAAGTAAAATTACTTAACTATGGATACTCAAAAGGCATTTGATATTCTAAATATTTCTTGGTCAAGAGAAAATATTCTATCAAAAGTAAAAAAAGGACATTCACCAGATAAAATTGTTTTTGAATTTATTAAAGATAATAAAGAAAGTCTAGATTCAGTTAATAAATATTTAGTAAGTGAAAAGAATTCTGGCCTGCTTGATCAAATGGAAGCAATTTCTAACTGTGAATTAAAACTAATAAATGAATTTAAGAAAAATTTAATTATCAGTAATGAAAGTAACAATAGGAAAATAAAAAAAGAGCCAGAAATTTATAAAATGTTAAAGGATTTCAGTTTTGAACTTTTTATGAAAAGATGGAGTAATCAATTTGTTATAGGGGTACTTATAATGATTTCCCTATTTTCCTTAAGTAAACAAGCTTGGACTTGACAATAAATCTTATTATTTTTCTAATCTAAGTTATTGAAAACGTTTTTAAAACCTTTAATTTATCTTGATATTAAAGGTATATACTGCCTTTCTGGCAATTTCTGGGTTGACCCTTATAAACCAGTAAAAAAAGCTTTAATAACTCATTCACATTTTGACCATATAGCATTGGGTTGTGATGAATATATTTGTTCTTATGAAACAGGCCGACTTTTAAATCAAAGAATAGGTCCATATATAAACATTAAGACTTATCATTATGAAGAAATCTTTTATATCAATGGAATAAAAGTCTCATTTCATCCTTCTGGACACATACTAGGTTCATCACAAATAAGAATTGAGGCTGGACAAGAAACATGGTTAGTTACAGGAGACTTTAAAAGACAAAAAGATAAAACTTGTGTGAATTATAGAAAAGTTAAAACAGATTACTTAATCTCAGAATCTACATTTGCATTACCTATCTTTAATTGGGAACCTACACGCAAAATTATCAATCAAATAACTCATTGGACACTTGAATCTGAAGATACTACATCAATTTTATTCTGTTACTCTCTAGGAAAAGCTCAAAGAATTTTAAGTGAATTAAATAATAGAAAAATTAAAAATATTTTTACTCATAAAAGTATAAATAAAATGACTGATATATATCGTAGTCTTGGCATTGATATTTTTGAAACACAAACTTTTGATAAAAATATTAATTTTGAAAAATATGATAATAGCTTAATCCTACTTCCACCTTCATTAAACAATAAGAAATTTCTAAAAAGATTTAAAAAAGTTCAAACTTCCTTTGCCAGTGGTTGGATGTCCATAAGAGCACTTAAGAAAAGATCCGGATATGACAAAGGCTTTGTAATTTCTGATCATGCAGATTGGAATGGATTAATAAAAACCATTAAAGATTCTCAGGCAAAACAAGTTTATTTACATCATGGAGATGGAGAGAATTTAAAAAAATATTTAAGCGATACTGAAAATATTAATATAAGTTCTTTAGCTAAACTTGTATGAGTCTCAACAATTTTGCAAAATTATTTGAGAAACTAGATTCAAATAATAGTAACAATCAAAAAATAAACTTTCTAATTGAGTTTTTTGAAAAGAATTGTAAAAACAGTAATATCTGGACCATATATTTACTTGTTGGCAAAGGCAACAAAAGATTTATTACGGGAAAATCCCTAAGACAAATTTATACTGAAATTTATGATTTTCCAATTTGGCTAATGGAAAAATGCTATCTTAAAGTGGGAGATTCAGCTGAAGTAATTTCCTTACTTTTAAAAGACATAAAATATAAAAAGCATAATTTATACAGAGACATTTCACTGAATGAATTAATAGAAAATACACTTCCTAAAATAGCTGAAGAAGACTATGCGCAAAAGAAATCAACTTTAAAGCAAATATGGAAATATATCCCTAAAGATAACCATTTGGTTTTTAATAAGATTTTGACTGGTTCATTTAGAATAGGAGTCTCTAAAGGTTTAATTACAAAAGCTTTAGCAAAAATGGTTGGCATCGAAGAATCATTTATCTCTCATCGATTAATGGGAAATGTCGAACCCACATTAAAAAACTATAACTTTTTAATAAGTAAGAACATTAATCTCAAAGAACTCAATTCCAAACCTTATCCATTCCAATTAGCAAACTCATTTGAAGAGAAATTAAAACTTAAATCAAAAACATCAGAATATCAATTTGAGTGGAAATGGGATGGAATTAGAAGCCAAATAATTAAAAGATCTGAAAATATATCTATTTGGACTAGAGGAGAAGAATTAGTAAATAATTCCTTCCCCGATTTTATTCCATTAATTTCTTCTATTAAAGATGATTTTGTTCTTGATGGAGAAATACTTGTTTGGGACAAAGCTAGATCTATTCCAAAGAATTTTTCATATCTTCAAAAAAGGATTGGCCGAAAATCGCCATCTTTAAAAATACAAAAAGATTTACCTGTTATTTTTATGATTTATGATCTTTTAGAGTTAAACAATTTGGACTTAAGATCTAGCCCTCTTTATGAAAGGAGAAAACTTTTGGAAAATATTTTTTCACATTGGGAAATTTTAAACAAAAATCATTTTGAGAATAGATTTAAAATTACAAATCTACACAAAATTAAGTCTTGGGAGGAAGTTGAAGATTTAAAAAATAATTCAAGACAACATAATACAGAAGGCTTAGTTATTAAATATAAAAACTCAACTTATCAAGAAGGTAGAAAAAAAGGGCATTGGTGGAAATACAAAGTTGATCCAATGCAGCTTGACGGAGTATTAATATACGCAAAATCTGGAAATGGTAAACGAGCAGATCTTTATACTGATTATAGTTTTGCACTTTGGAATGATAATAAGCTTGTAAAATTTGCAAGTGCGTATACTGGTTTAAATAATGAGGAGATTAAAGAATTAGATAGATGGATCAGACAAAATACAGTTGAAAGATATGGTCCTGTTAGATCGGTTAAGCCCGAAATGGTTTTTGAAATTTCATTTGAAAATATACAAATCTCAAAAAGACATAAATCTGGAATTGCTGTGAGATTCCCAAGAATCTCAAAATGGAGAAAAGACAAAAAAATATTTGATGCTGATACATTACAAAGTGCACAAAATTTATTGAAAATAAATCATGAATAAACTTTACATAAAAGACTCTTTATACAAAATAAAACAATTTTTTAAAAAAAATAAATGGGAACCATTAGATTTTCAAATTGAATCTTGGACCCATTATTTAAATGGGCATAATGGAATTATCCAAGTTCCCACAGGTTGTGGTAAAACTTATGCCTCAATATTGGCCCCATTATTAAAGTTAAGTATTAATAAAGATATATGCGGAATAAATATTTTATTCATAACTCCATTAAAGGCTTTAAGTAGAGATTCTGAAAAATCAATTCTTGAAGCTATTAATTTCTTTAATAAAAAAATAACAATAGGTATAAGGAATGGTGATACATCAAATTATGAAAAGAAAAAGCAATTAATCAAGCCACCAAATATTTTAATTACTACTCCAGAATCATTATCATTATTAATATCTAATAAGAAATCAAAAGATCTATTCAGTAATTTAAATTCAATTATTATTGATGAATGGCATGAATTAATGGGAAATAAAAGAGGAAATCAATGTGAATTGAATTTAAGTTGGCTTAGAGGTAACAAAAAAGATATACAAATATGGGCAATGAGTGCGACAATTTCCAATATAGATGAGGCAAGTTTAGCAATTGTTGGTTTAAATGCCAAAAAGCCAAAGATTATAAATTCAAATATAAATAAAAATATAGAGATTAAAAGTGTTATTCCTAAAGAGATGGGAACATTTCCATGGAGTGGACATTTAGGTATTAAAAGTCATAAATTTCTTTTAGATAAAATTGATAAAAATAAAAGTACTCTATTTTTCACAAATACGAGAAACCAATCTGAAAGATGGTTTCAATGTTTAAAATTTTTTAATCCTGAAATGGGAGATAAAATTGCATTACACCATGGATCATTAGATAAAGAAGAAAGAAAAAATGTAGAGGAAGGAGTTAAAAGAGGAAGTATAAAATGGGTAGTATGCACAAGCTCACTTGATTTGGGAGTTGACTTCCAACCTGTAGACCAAATAGTACAAATTGGTAGCGCAAAAAATTTAGCCCGATTAATACAGAGAGCAGGAAGAAGTGCTCATAAGCCCGAAGGCGTATCAAAAATATTATTTATGCCAACGAATGCCCTTGAATTAATAGAAATAAGTGCAATAAAAAGAATATTAAATAAGGGAATTACTGAGAAGATTAATTTACCAGAATTATCTTATGATGTACTTTTACAACATCTAGTAAATTTAGGGTGTGGTCCTGGATTTGATCCAAATATTGAGAAAGAAAGAATTAAAGAATGTTGGAGTTATAGAAATATATGCGATGAGGATTGGCTTTGGTGTTTAAAATTTCTAGAATTTGGAGGAAAATGTTTAAATGCTTACCCAAAATATAAAAAAATTGAAAAAAAATACTCGAATAAAAGAAATTCAAATTATAGATACTATGTAAATAACGATTCAATAATAAGAACTCATAAATTTAATATTGGGACTATAACAAGTGACAAATATATGTTTGTTAAATATTTGAGAGGGAATACTTTGGGAACTTTAGAGGAAAATTTCGTTTCTAAATTAAAAAAGGGAGATACTTTTTTCTTTGCAGGAAAAGTTCTTGAATTTATTAAAATTATTGATATGACTTTATTTGTGAAAAAATCAAAAAAAAATAGTTCAATGGTTCCCTCATGGATTGGAGGGCAAATGGCAATTTCTGATCTCCTCAGTGAAAATATCAGGAAAGAAATTTCTATTTGTAATAACTTTTTAGACTTTGAGAATCACTCTAATGAGGAACTTAAATCATTAATTCCTATTTTGAATCGACAGAAAAAGTATTCAGATATCCCCAGAAAGGATCAATTATTAGCAGAAATCTTTTCAGCTAAAAACTATAAAAGCTTATTTGTCTTTACATTAGAAGGCAAATTCGTTAATGAAGGGATTGGTTTCTTATGGGCATTAAGATTCTCCAAGCTAAATAAATCGACTTTTAACATAACTGCTAATGATTTTGGCTTTAGCTTAACTTCTGAAAGAGAGTATGATTTTTCATTAATTAAGAATGAGTTAAATTATTTCTTAAATATTGATTGTTTAGAAAAAGATCTCAAAAGTGCTATTAATTTATCGGAATTAACTAAAAAGAAATTTAAAAAGATAGCTCAAATAAGCGGGCTGGTTAATAACAATCCATCAAAATTAAAAACAGCTAACCAAGTTCAAATTAGTTCAAATCTTTTGTTTGATGTCTTTACAAAATATGAGGATAATCATTTACTTATAAAACAAGCTTTTGAAGAAGTACAAAAAGATCAACTTGAAATTAATAGGATGAAAAATTGCTTATTAAGAATGTCATCTATGGAATTTATAATGAATAAAACAAAATATCCTTCACCTTTGGCTTTCCCTTTACTTGTTGAAAGGTTGAGTAGCACTTTAAGTAATGAAACTATTGAACACAGAGTTGCTAAATTAATAAATTCATATGAAAAGTAATTTCATAAATTTCTTCTGGGATAAAACTCAATTAAAACTTTACTCATCAAGAACATTATTTATTCCTCAAACAAATGAAATGTTGATAAGTGATATTCACCTAGGAAAGTCAGAATATTTTCAATCAAGAGGAATACCCTTAACCAATAATCAGGATAAAGCTAATCTTAAAAGAATATATGAATCAATTGATCAACTAAAACCAAAGAAACTAGTTATCTTAGGAGATTTATTTCATAGCCAATACTCAATTACTGAAGATTTAATCAAAAAACTTAAAAAATTATCTATGTATATGAAAAATAGAATTGAATTAATAGTAGGTAATCATGATAGGGGATGTTTTGTAAAAGATATTAAGTATTTAAAAGAGAAGAGATCAATGAATTTAATTTTTACTCATGAACCTATTAAATTTAAAGAAAAGAACATTTTAAATATTTGTGGACATTATCATCCAAAACTAATTCTAAAGAATAAGCAAGATAAATTATCCTTTAGATGTTTTGCATTGGATAAAAATAAAAATACACTATTTCTTCCTTCATATGGAGATTTAACAGGAGGATACTTATGTACAAAAGAAATGAAAAAATGGGCAATTGTAAGTAAAGACCTTATCTATGAGATTTAAATATTTTTTTTCTTAAAAAGAAAATTAATAAATAAGGATTTTAATCTCGATACTCAGAAAAATTTCCTATTTTAGTTATATATGAATTTTTGAAAATTATTAGTTTTTTACTTTAATATTTTTCAATGGTACATTTATACCCATTTTCTTGTCTCTAATTTTGCGTTATAAGAAAAATAAACAAAAAATAATAAAATGAAAACATTAATTTACACAATTTTTTCCACATTACTCATAGTCCCTTTAAGTACTTTTGCTAATGAAACATTTTCAGTAGAAATAGAAGCTCTAACTCTTGTTATGGAACAATATAATAACAATTCTAAAGAGGTTGAAAATAAGAGGATATCTAAACCAAATTACATGGCTTTTAAACAAGATGAGTGTAATGCAAAAGTTGAGGTAACAGAAAAAAATGGCTTACAAATGACAAAAATTAATTCTTTCGAGGTAAATGTTTGCAAAAAAGAGATTATAACTAACAATTAGTTGTAAACAGAAATGTAGCAATATAATCACATTTATATAGAATTAACTGCTAAATTTATTAATTTTGATAAATATATCTATACAATAGTTAATAATTAATAATTTTACTTAGATTTAATTTTTCAAAGTATATTCAATTTATAAATAATAATTTATTTATAAAAAGTCTTTTTTAAATTATTAAAGTGTAAAATTTATAAGGCTAATTGCATTTAAATTAATTGTACTTACAGAAGCATAATTAAAATTATTCCAAATGATGTATAAAATTTTCCCTGATGAAAATAATTAACAAAAACATCATAAATGTCAGTGAGTCCAAAAAAAATTTTTTAACTTTTTACAGTATTTTCCACAACTTTTTCCACATCCCTTTAAATCTTTGATCTTCTTTATAGCTGAAGTTATTTACCCAATAAATTGCACACTTACTTCTGAAGAAGTTAGCTCAATTAAAATTGTTTTAAATGAGAGAAGATCAAATCTTCTTAAAGGAAGTTTTTATTACAACAAAGAATTTGAAGGTTTTATCACTACCAGCAAGCCTACTGATGAATTACCCCCTAGATGGAGTTTCAGTTATAAAGAAAATTCATTTGAAGGAGAAATAATACTTTTTCATAAAAATAAATTATGGCATAGATATCAAAAAAAAATTAAATCATATGAAGTTGATAGAGCTATTTTTTCAGGATTATCTACAAACTTAAAAAAATATACTAATGATTTAAACTTTCTAAAAGCAGCATCTGGATTTTTTAGAATTGGTGATGAATGCTATGGTGGCAGAATCAAAAAAACATAAATAAAAATTTAATATATTCAAATCATAAAAGGAGGATTTATCATTATTTATTATTTATTATTTATTATTTATTATTTATTATTTATTAAAGTTTTAGTCTTTTAACTTTTCTGATACTTTCTGATTTTCTTTAGTTGACATTAGAGCCTCTATTTGTGCCAATACTTTTTGAAGTTCTTCTGTTTTATTAAGAGAGGTTTCTGCAACCTTTCTTAATTTCTCTAGTTGTTCTTGGGTTTTGTTCATTTTTAATTTATTGAATAGAGTCAATTAAAAAAGATATTGAACGGAAAATTTTCACGTTCACATTAATATAATTACTCTTATTTTTTAAAAGTCAAATTTAATTTTTACAAAATAAAATTAAATTTGATCTTTACCTTCATTAATAATAAGATCTTTTATTTATTTAAGAAATAAATACAGGTAATCCGACTGTTGCAGTTGTTATGAGCGCTCCTGCGAAAATAATAAATGGAAGAAAAGGAAATTTTTTCAAAATAATAATTATTTTTTTACACTATATAGGTATTTATACTGCTTGTCTAGTCTTGGGTACAATTTTTACACGAGAGTTAAATTCTTATTCCGTAAAAAAGGATAAAGAATAAAATAGTAGAAGTTACTAAAGCGAAGCCAATTAATGGAGCTAATATTCCTGTATTTAAAAATTTTAAGAAATTAAAGGAAGTTTTTTTTGATTTCTCCATCACAAAATAATTATTATCCATAAATTAAACTAATAAAACTGTGATAGCAATAAAAATTGATCTAATAAAGTGTAGTTTTTACGGCACTTATTAATATAAAATTAACATTCGCTTTTTATCCAAATTTACCTGAAATATATTGTTGAGTAGATAATTCTTTGGGTGAATTAAAGATTTTATTTGTAGAGCCATATTCAGCAAGATAGCCTACCTTTCCACCCTCACCATCCTCATATTCAATAGCATTAAAAAAGGCAGTCATATCACTAACTCTTAGAGCTTGTTGCATATTGTGAGTAACAATAATTATTGTATATTTATTCTTTAGTTCATGCATCGTTTCTTCAATTTTCAAAGTTGAAATAGGATCTAAAGCCGAGCAAGGTTCATCCATTAAGATTATTTGAGGTTCAATTGCTATTGTTCTTGCTATGCATAATCTTTGTTGTTGTCCGCCTGATAAAGAATATCCACTATCTTCTAATTTATCTTTACATTCATCCCATAGCGCTGCTTTTCTTAAAGAACTCTCAACTAAATCATCCATATTTCCTACATAACCATTTATTCTCGCTCCAAAAGCAATATTTTCATAAATGGATTTAGGAAAAGGATTAGGTTGTTGAAATACCATTCCAATCCTTCTTCTTACTTCAACTGGATCAATTCTTCTATCATAGATATTTATACCCTCAAATAAAACTGTTCCTTTTAAAGAACAATTAGGGATGAGATCATTCATACGATTTAATGAACGAAGTACAGTAGATTTACCGCATCCAGATGGTCCTATTAAGGATGTGATTGAACCTTTTTTAAAATCACAAAATATATTTCTCACAGCTTCAAATTTACCGTAACTTATTGAGACATTATCTAATGAAATTATCTTATTTTTTTGTTTCTTATTTTTAATCATCTCATATCCTCTTTTCTTTATTTGTAGACGAAGCTATAAATCTTGCTGATATATTTACCAATAATATAGACAATACAAGTATGAAGGAAGCGGCCCATGCCAATTTATTTTGAACATCATATGGTTCGAGTGCAAAATTATAAATTAGAACTGCAAGAGATCCCATCTCATAGAACAAATCCTCAATACCAGAGATGTAATAATAAGAAAATAGTGAAGTAAATATTAAAGGTGCAGTTTCTCCTGCTGCTCTTGCTATTCCCAAGACAACTCCTGTTGCTATTGATCTTAAAGCAGCTGGTAAAGTTATTTTTAAAACTGTTGTATACATACTTGCTCCAACACCTAGAGATGCTTCCCTTAACTCGTTTGGTACTAACTTTAATGCCTCATCAGTTGTCTTAATAACGGTTGGAAGCATTAATATAGACAATGCCAATCCACCCGCCAATCCACTATAAGTGCTTCCAAAAAGTATTTTTGTAGAAACTATTACGGCATAAATAAAAACACCTGCAATTATTGAAGGAACACCAGCAAGAACATTAACACCAAATCTAATAAATCGAGAAAAAGCTCCTCCCTTTGAATATTCAGCTAGATATATACCACCACCAACACCTACTGGTATTGCAATTATTGAAGCAATAGATGTAATTATTAAAGTCCCAATCAAAGCAGGGTTAATTCCACCCGCATCTAAATTATCTCCAGGAGGATTTGGTTCTAAGGCAAATAATTCAGGTGTGATTTGAGATCCACCTTTTATAAGAATATAAGTTACCAAAAATAATAGAGGAAGGATCGCAATGACTGTACAAATTAAAGACAAAGAAGTAAAAACTTTATCTCCTATATTTCGAGATGAATTTTTCTGGTAAAAAAGTGAATTCATATTATCTAATATTTGAGACTAAATTTCTTAACTAGCCATTGAGCAAAAATATTAACCACCAAAGATAAAATCATGAGAACAAATGCTGCGTAAAACAATGAGGAAACTTGACTTCCATCGGCCTCACCAAACTGGTTTGCGAGCATAGAGGCGATGGTATATCCAGGAGATAATAGTGACCAACTAAATGCATTAGAGTTTCCGATAATCATTGTGACAGCCATCGTTTCTCCCATAGCCCTACCTAAAGCCAATAAAACTCCAGCCATAATTCCTGATAATGCAGCTGGCAAAATTACCGAGAAAATAGTTTTCCATCTACTAGCTCCAATTCCATAAGATGCATTTCTAAGTTTTTTAGGAACTTGATTTAGAGAATCTCTGGCAATGGAGGTAACTATTGGTAAAAGCATTACAACTAAAATCAATATTGCCAGAAAAGAATTCCTCCCAGTAGGTTCTGTACTAAACAAAGGAATCCATCCAAAGAAATTATGTAGAAAGATAAAAAATACTCTAAAAAAAGGTTCCATTACAAATATTGCCCATAATCCCATTACAACTGAAGGTACGGCGGCTAAAAGTTCAACCAAAGAACCTATTATTTCTCTAACAATTTTGGGGACAAAATCTTCAGTAATAAAAATGGCAGTTCCAACACTTAAAGGTATTGTTATCAATAATGAAAGGGAAGAAGTAATTAATGTTCCATAAATAGCCGAGAAGGCTCCATATTCGTCTTTTACTGGATTCCATTCTGATGTGAATAGAAATCTTAATCCATACTTTGAGAAAGATTCAAATGATTGAATAAATATAACCAATATTATTGAAAATAAAATTATTGCAACAAAGCTAGATAAAAAAAACGTAGTATTTTTAAAAATATAGTCAATATTTTTTTCCAAACCGTGCCTTTTGCGATTTTTGAAAAGGTCTAATTTCTCTTTCATAAGAAAAGGATATCATTAATAAATTTACTACTAAATGAGTAAAAGGAGTCTAATAATTTGAGAAAATGGAAAAATTTTATTAAATACTAAAATAATTTTATGAATATTTCATAAAACAACTTTTAGCTTATGCATTATTCATTCCAAATTTAATATCTAAAACTTACGAAATAAAAAATTATATAATTAATAAAATTTTATTATCTTTATTTAATAATTCTAGTGGTCGAATATTATTTTAAGAAATCTGAAGAAATTACTAAATCTCCCAATAATCCTCTAAGTATACTTAATTGAGTCTTACTTCCAAATGCGATCAAAACATGACCAGGTTTTAAAAGAAAATCGCCTCCTGGATTAGTTTTTAGCTTATCATCTTCTTTTATAGCTAATATTTTAGCCCCACTTTTATTACCCAAACCTAATTCAGAGAGAGTTCTTATTACAGCATCGTCAAATAAGCTTATATCATTTGTTAACTCAAATTCTTCAATTTCGCATTCATTTCCTGCTAATAAATCTAAAAAATCTATTGCAATTGGCCTTAACGCCATTGAAGCCATTGCCCGCCCAGCAGCTATGTAAGGACTTACTACAATACTGGCACCAGCAAGCCTTAACTTACTTGCAGACTCTTCTGTGCCTGCTCTTGATATAATTCTTACTGAATTTCTTATACTTTTAGCGCTCAAGACAACATATAAATTTGCAGCATCATTTGATAAAGTTACTATTAAACTTTTACATCTGTTAATTCCAGCTTGATTAAGAGTCTCATCAAGAGTCGCATCTGCAAATAAAACATCTAAACCATTCTTTTCAGCAATATTTTTTCTGCTCTTATCATTCTCAACAATAATAATAGGTATCTTTTGTGATTTGACTTGACTTGAGATCTCTTGTCCAACTCTTCCATATCCGCATAAGATGACATGATTTTCCATATTCCTAAGCATTCTTTTAAAACGAAGTTCATTTACTTTTTGAAAATAGCCTGATTCAAAAAGTTTTATTGCCTTTTGAAAGGTAAATTGAACAAAAATTAACCCTCCAATTATTATTAAAACAGTTACTATTCTACCTTCTTGACTTAAAGGCTGAACTTCTCCAAAACCAATAGTACTTACTGTAATAAGAACCATCCATAGACAATCACTCCATATCCAACCTTCTGTAATCCGATAACCTATTGCACCCAAGAAAAATAAGAAAAATAAAGAACTAACTAAACCAAGCCAAGGTTTTAAATAATCTGTTAAAAAATAAAACTGAAATAATCTAAATTTCATAATATTAATTATCGTTTAAATATAAAATTATTCAAAAAAAATTATATCGAATTTACTTTTATAAATATTTATATAATTTATTTTGAGAAAAAAAACTATTCTTATCTTTTAATCAAATCCTTTATACTTTAAATCTGATCTAACTCTGAAATTCCATAAATTAACAATACCTTCTGAATTAACTGCCGCCAAAGCACAGTCATCTGGCTTCCATGAAATTGAAGAAACACTATTTCCCGAGAAAGCAGCACCAACTGGATCACCATCTCCATTATTTTTCAAGAAGCTAATTACGACTGATCCATCTCTTGATCCAGAGGCTAATAAAGTTCCATTATTTGAGAAAGAAAGTGTAGAAATTGGTTGGGTATGATGTCCTAATTCTCCAGGTCTAGTTCCTTCTGGTCCATTACCATGAAAACTCCAAACTGTAACTCTTTCACTACCTCCAGTCGCAAGTAAAGTACCCGTATGGTCAAAGGAAAGACTAGATGGTTTTCCGGGATAACCTGTCATCTCTGCATCAACACCAGTCGATCGTCGCCAAAAATGAACTGAATTATCTTGACTACCGCAAGCAACGATATCACCATTTGGACTTAATTCCATCGAAACAAGTGATCCTTGCCATTGAAGTTGTTGATTAATTTTATTATTAATGCAATCAAAAAATGTAACCTTACCATAGCAAGCAGTCGCTATTTCATTAATTTTTGACCACCTTATAGCACTTACAGTACTTGAATGGTCTTCAGACTGCCATACTTCTTCTCCTTTTGGATTAAATATAAGAACATTTCTAGAAAAGGCGACTGCTAAAAAATCTCCGTTAGGTGACCATTCTAAATGCTCAATCCATCCTTTTCCAAGATCTAAAATATTAATTTCTGCACCATCATTAGAATCCCAAAAACAAACATTGCCATCTTGTCCAGAAGTCGCAATTACATTTCCATCAGGAGAAATAGACATTGCCAATAACCCGCCATTATGAATATTTTCATTCTTCCAAATAGTTCTACCAGAGAATCCTTCAAATGCAAAAAGACCACCACTCGCATCGCCTACAATAAGAGAATTTCCTTTATTAGCCCAATCGCAAACTATTGCATAATCTAGAACCTTTGACGTCCAACCTTTATGCAACATTCCTTGGGGAGAAAAAGGTTCAACTAAATTAGACATTTATCAAAATCTCTTTTCATTTCTTCTTCATCAAGATTTCGACCAATGAAAACAAGTTGATTGCGACGTGGTTCATCTCCCCATTCCCTATCAGGTTGGGCTGTAATTAACATATGAACACCTTGAAAAACAATTCTCTTCGGATTTCCATGATAGCTTATAAAACCTTTTGTTCTAAATATATCTACACCCCTCTCTGAGATAATTCTCCCCATCCAAGCATTAAGCTTTTCTGGATCAACATCACCGTCTCTTTCTATTGCAATAGAACCAACGGAGTCATCATGTTCATGTTCAGCAACCCAAATCTTTTCAGAGGAAGGAAGAATAACTTTTTTCTGATCTTTTCCATTTACTCGTATTAACTTCATATCAAATTCCTCTGCTGTATGTTCTGAGAATAAACCAACATTAGAATGCTTTTCGATTTCAAAATTAAATTTCTTTGTACCTTTTTCCCCTAATTGCAACCTAAAATGTTTTTCAAAAGTAATAATATTACCAGGTTTTAGATTAATTGCATCTTCAGAATAAACTCTTACGCAGGCTTCAGCCCCTTTCTTTAAATCATCCTCAGAATAACCTTGATGATTAAATGCTACTAAAGACATCTCTGGATCAGGACCATCTTCAAGAATCAATTCATAAGTTCCTTTTTCTAACTTAAAAACTCCTGTCCACTCAAAAGGATATTCGGGTTCTAGAAAGCTTGGCCTTTTTTTAAGTGCCTGATTAAGATCAAAAGCATTTAAATTTAAAACATTCTCAATTGGAACTTGAGCGTTTATAGTTCTAACTATACGAGTCATCCGATTCATATCTCTTAATCTTGCTTCGAGTATCTCAAGTTCATCATCTGAAACCAAATCAATCTTATTAAGAACTATCACATCTGCAAAAGCAACTTGTTCTGAACTTTCATCACTTCTTCCTAATTGCTGATTTATGTGAGCAGCATCAACTAAAGTAACAATACCATCTAACTTGAATTCAGAACTTATCTCTTCATCCATAAAAAAAGTTTGTGCCACTGGTCCAGGATCAGCCAAACCTGTAGTTTCAACTAATACATAATCAAATTTGTCTCTTCTTTTCATAAGATTATTTAGTACCCTTATAAGATCTCCACGAACAGTGCAACAGATACATCCATTTGACATCTCAAATACCTCCTCATCTGCATTTATAACTAGCCCTTGATCGATACCAACTTCACCATACTCATTCTCTATTACTGCTATTTTTTTTCCATGTTCTTCACTCAAAATCCTATTTAATAATGTAGTTTTTCCAGCCCCTAAAAAACCTGTAAGTATTGTGACTGGAACTTTCTTTAATTCGTTCATTTCAAGAATAGGTTTTCAAAAATAATTAATATTAAATATATAAGTTTTTTCTAGAAATGAAAACCATTTTAAAACTATATTAGTTTTTTAATAAATCCCACTTATTTTCAAGATTCATACCAGACTTTTTATCACATGATCCACCTAAGGAATTAACAATTGTGCAAGTATTATGGACCGCGACTGAAATTGTATTACCTTTAGGCATTAATCCATCGACAAATATTTGATCAAAGGCTAACGGGATTGAACTCTGCCTACTTAAATTTCTTAATAATTTTGAAGTAGGCACTTGCTCAGGGAAAAGAACTTGTACTTTATCTTCTTTTAATTCCTTAAGTACAGAAGCAATAACTTCAGGTCGCAAGCTAGATGACTCACCAAGGGTATCTAATAAGCTTATGGTCTCAAATCCAAAAGCAGCTCCGTAATAATCCATGGCTTTATGCTTTGAGACTATAACTTTATTTGAAACTGGTATCGTGGATACTTGTTTTGAGATCCAATTTTGGAGATCTCCCAAAATATTATTTGCTGAATCTATTCTTTCATTAATTAAACTACGATCTTTTCTATTGAAAAAAGAAATATCATTCTTAAGGCTCTTAGATATAACTTTTCCAATTTTTATGACATTACTAGGATCATGCCATACATGAGGATCTAGAGAACCATGATGATGATGATGATGATGATGGCCATTCCCTTCATCAGGAACTTGAGCGATAGGCTCTACATCAACTCTTGCTAAATCTTTCAAGAAATGTTCATCAGCCTCAAATTCAAAAGGCATATGCTCAGTGAAAAAGGAATATTTGCCATCTTTTTTAATTTCTATATTAAATATTGTTTTATCTTTCTTTTGATCAAATTTTAAAGTATAAGCTTTATTGATTGGAACAAGAGTTGAATTATCTTTTTTACTAATTGAGTCGTCAGACTCTAACAACTCTGATGCAAAATCTTCAGATTCTTCAATATCACCAGACTCAAGAATAACCATTTTCATTGCTGGATCTGCATATCCACCATCTACTTTTGCAAATGACCATATATAGTTTCCTTTAGAAAGATCAAAAGTGCCTGCCCATTCAAAAGCTTCTTCTCCATGATCATTATGACTACCAATGCCTGGTTCTTGAGCTATTGGTTCAATATCAACTTTTGCTAAATCTTTCAAGAAATGTTCATCAGCCTCAAATTCAAAAGGCATATGCTC
>CAYNKY010000023.1:10111-19551 GCA_964397895.1 uncultured Prochlorococcus sp. | reverse complement strand
GTAGCTTTAATAGGCGCTTATGCAACTACAGGGCAAATTATTCCTGGAATTTTCTGAATATGAATATAGATATTTTTCTCCTATCCTTTTTCTCATACTTATTAATACCAGTTATTATGGTCGCAAAAGGTAGGAAACCATAATTTTTTAATTATTTAAATTAAATTCAATTTTCTAAATCTTATGAATGTACCAGTATATGATTTCCCGAATTCTCCAATTTTAATACTTGGATTTTTTGGAATCTTAATTGCACTTTTAACTATGTTTATTACTTACAACAAGTATTTTAACTCACCACTAAATAGAGATAAAAAATTTGATAAAAATTCATTAGAAATTGAATTTAAGAAATTCTCATCACAACCATATTAAAAATGGAACCAATCTCAATTGAACTTTACAAAGAATTAGTTAAAAGTTATGAGTCCTCTAGGTGAATTCTTGATCTTAATAATTAGTTTTACAGGCATAATACTTTATTATTCCGTAAAGCAATTTGAAGAATCAAAATCCTCAAAATCAATTAACCCTAATACTAAAACAATGAACAACACAAACACAAAAACAATTGAAAAAGAAAAAATTGTTGCTGAAAAGCTTAATGGCAGATTTGCGATGATGGGCTTTATTGCTCTTATTGGTGCTTATCTAACTACAGGTCAAATTATACCTGGTTTTGTTTAAATACCTTTTCAAAAATTTCTTAAAAAATAATGACAAACTCTAAATCAAACTATTGGCAAAACGCTGAGAGAACTAATGGAAGAATGGCAATGATGGGTTTTTCTGCATTAGTTATAAATTATGGTCTATTTGGCTGGATCATTCCAGGGATTTTCTAACATGAATCTAGGAATTATTTTTCTAAAAGCTAATATTCTTGGTTCAATTACTATACAAGAATTCGATTGGATAACGGAAAATGAGCATAAATTTTCCAGACTTGATATGTCTTTAGTCCTGAAATTAGGTCGTTTAATGGATGAAGGAATTTTTGAACTTGATTATAGTAAAACTGCATAATCAATTTCTTCTCATTTATTGTTTTCTTAATGTACTAATTAACAACCCACCCATTAAACCGAGATTCATTAAAAAGGCTCTTTGATGGAATGGAAATACATGAAATAAAATTGTAGTTGGAACAAGAAATAATAATAAAAAAATTGATCCTATTTTTTGATTTTCACCAAAAATAAAAAATACAGACCCTATTGTTAGGCAAATAATAGCTCCAACTAAAAGAATAGATGCAATTGGATCGGGTATCCCTTTTGATGAAATATATGTGACCGTTTTACTAAAACCTAATATTTTACTAGGAATAGCTGATATAAAAATTGATGATATTGCAACCCTTGAGATGAAATCTAAAAAGTTTTTTGAAGATTTATTCTTAAAAGTAAAATCTCTCATAATAATGTTAGGTTTTCTAAATTACTACTAATTTACTTCTTCTTTTAAACCATTTGAGAAGTAGAGAATAAAAATCTTTTAATTATTAGAGTTTAAAGGTTATAAGTAAAAATAATAAATATTTCTTTTACAAACCTTTTGCCTTTCTAGAGAGTAAAATTTATATATTAAACTTTTAAAGAATATTTTTAAATCGCATATAACTTATAAGATTATAAAAAGAAAAATAAATAAAATGCTTAACTTACTTTACAGATATAGTTATTCAGATTGATAGCTGATCTAAATTTGAGTGGTAAGAACCTCTTCTTTTTATGGATTTAAATAAATATAGGAATTTCTTAAATAACTTAATTAGTTGGGAATGGAAAATCTTAAAACAACTTAAAAGGGAAAAAAGGAGAAATATCTTACTAAGAGGATCATTTGTAATATTTAGTTTGGTAACCATTATAGTTTGCCTCTTTTCCCCGTCTTTTATCTTTGGCAGTTTATTAAAAGATATTGGAGTTCCTTATTCTATAGTTGATGTAACTAAAATTATAATCTTCTTTATTTGGTTATGGTTTATTTCTCCAAATGAAAAAATATCTAAAAGGGAAAGTCAGGAAAAGAATAAAAGAAAAATAGATGTGTCTAAAGCATTTGAAAAGGCTAGACAAATATATCAAAATAAATTTAAATAAAATGCTCACTACTTTCACCACTTTCGCAAGTTTTAATTTTTTACTATTTTTTATTGAGGTCAAATTAATTTCTAAGAGATTAAAAAAAACTTCAGGAGAGAAAACATTTACGAAGATTTTTCGTCTCAAGTTCCCTTGAATTATTTTTAGATTGAAATAAAATATTATGACATCTTCTGAATAAGTAAAAAAATTATTAATTATATGGTGGACGAAAGAAAATCTTCATTTACAAAAGTATTTTAAACAAGTACTTTCTTGACTTATCTAATTTTGTACTAAAGTAACATGAACTAATTAATTATCTTCTTTTAAAAAAAAATTTTAATTATGAGAAATTATCTTTTTATGAAAATTAATAACCTATTTTTTGCTTGATAATTTGTAAAATTTTTCATGAATATTTGTGCTAAATATACTTTTATCAACATAATTTTCTAAATCTCAAGGATCTATATTTTTATCAAACCAAGTTTCATATTCAACAAAATTAGATTTTGAAATTATTGTCATGAATTAGTGATAGCAAACTTATTAGATTAAAAAATGTATTAGATGTTGTTTTTTTTATTATTACTTTATATTTTAAATGTTTTTTATGCTAGTTTTTTCACGTCTAATCCAAAAATAACCAATTTATTGATATCCCTTTAGGTAGTATGTGATATTCTCTTTTATTACTAAATTTAATAACGATAAAAAATAGGATATATATTCCTTTAATTATGATATGCTTTCAACCAGAATCATTATAGATTAATAAGCCTTATTCCTTTACAGTCTCTAGATATTAGTCTGTTTTTTTATTTAGATAGGACTATTTGTAACATCTGATCGAGTATTAGTTAGATGATATTTGTTAGAGTCTCTAGAAATAAAAAAAACTATGGAAACAATTATTGAAAAAGCTAATAGGTTGTTACCTTTTGGTTTGAAGGCTCAAAAATTAGTGCCATTTTTTATTGCAGCCAAATTATTAAGTTTCGCTGGTTTTGCAATATTCATGATGAATCGATAGTGGAATCAGAAACTTTTAGATTTATTTTATTAGCTATATTTTTCCCTTTTACTGGATATAAAGTTTATAAATTTTATAAAAAGTTATTTAAATTAGCTGAAACATCTAGGAAAGAAAAATTAGAAAAATCTTTAAAAAATTAAGCTTGATATAACTATTGATATTGAACTACTCTAACTTAGGTTAAAACCTTTTCTTCCTAATAGGCTATACTAATTTATCAAGAATTAATAATAAGGATGCAAAAAATACATAACAAATGGTACGAAAGAATTCCTTTATTTGTATGTAATTATTTAATAAAAAATTTAAAAGCATTCTCATATTTTTTAGTTTTAATTTTATTTAATCATAATTATTTATATTCAAAACCTCATGAATCCCTTTTAGACTATGCAAAATCAATTACTTTAGGTATTGAGACACCAGGTTCAAGTGGCTCTGGATTTCTTATTGGGAAGAAAAATAATACATATTTCTTTTTAACAGCTGCTCACGTTGCATTTAGCAATCCTCTCAAAGAAGAATACTGGGCCTATTCATCAGCCTCTGATTCATTAAAAAAATTTAGAATTAAATCATTTATCAGACCAAAAGAATTTAAAGATAAAGATATCGTAATTGGTTCATTTACTGCAAAAGAGAACCTCCCTTTAGCTTTAATATTTCCTTTAGATACAAAAAAATATTTTGCCTCTTCTTATAAGATTGTTAATCAAGAAATAAAGAATATTTTTAAATTTCTCATTGGAGATGACAGTAGATATTGGGGAATTTACGAAGAAAATGTTATTAAAAGATTTAGTGATAACTACTCAAAGGGAGAGAGAAGTTTCTATGAATATAAAATTCAGTCCAGACCATTTATTGCAGGTGTATCGATTCCTTCTAAAAGTATTGAAATGTCTATCTTTAGATATACTCCTCTTATCATTCAATCAAGAGCAGGAGGAAATCAAGAAGGTTATGAAGTTATTTATTCCGCTATCTCTACAGTTCCAGGGATGAGTGGGGGCGCGATAATTGCAGCGCGAGATTGTCCTTTTATGCGGATTAATGGTTATCCTGGCGTTATTGCGATGCATGGAATGTCTGAAGAGTATAAAAATAGCGGATCAAGATCTGGTACTGGCCTTGGTATTCCATTAGATTTAGTAACTGATTATTTTGCAGCAAATCATGAAGAGTATGGGATACTTTTTGGAGAAACTTATATTAACGAATTAATAAAACGTTGTTATTCCTCAAGAATATTTTATTAGGTGAAGTAAAGTTTAAAATGTAGGTTTGTAGAATAAATTTGAAGATTCGAATACTTTAATCTTATAAGTCTTTGAAGTGGTTTGAAAATTAAATAAGGTGATAGTAATTCGCTTTGTCCTTTTTTTATTTTTGATAATTTTAGATATAAAATGATTAATTTTCTCTTTGTAGAATATTTTAAGTTATGTAATTAAATTAATAAGTTCCATATTCATACAATTAAAAACTGACTAATTTCCATCCATCAGCCTTTAAAGGAATCATAAACATACTTATGATGAAAGAAAATATTTTAAGTTTATGAGCTTCTGCTTTAAATACTATTATGATAATTGCTATCAACTAGACTATAAATTAATCGCAAGAGTCATTTTTTTATCTAATCAATTTAGATTTGACTAAATCCAAGTTAAATTTTAAATATCTCTCAAACCTTTAGATAGATCCTAATAATTAGAGAAGTAATAAACTATAAATTATTGCTTCTAAATTCTTTATTTTTCTTTGCCTATTTGATTAGCTAATTTATTAGATTGAAATATCTTAATAGTTTATCAACTTATTTTTTGTGTAAAAAATTAAATATATCTCCAGAAATTTTTTTATTTTAATTTTTTATTAAACTATTTTTATTAATTTACGCTTTAGTAATTTTTTTTATTTGTGATTAACATTTATCAATCATTTTTTCCAAAAGGATAATAACCTTTAGATCTTTATTTTTACTAACTTTTGCAAACAATTTTAACTCCTTTTCAGTTATCAATAGATAAATAGATATTTAAAAAGTAAAAGCCTCCATTAATGTTTAGATAGCATAACTATTACATATTTTGGAGCAAGAAACCCCTCTAGAAATTCCAACTACTAAAGGGGTCATTGAATTGATTCGTACTATATAAAATCAATTATTATCTTGGAGTTAACTTAAAGTTAACTCATAGAGGTTTGGCCTCAATTAGTTTATAGCAAAGAAATCAAAACCTTTCGAAATCTTTGAAAGTATTAGCAATCATTTTTCATATATTATTATTATTTCAAGAACCCTTTAAGAGAGGAATCATAGAAATAATAATTATACTTTATTCACATAAATAAATTCCCAAATTGTTCTATACAAATTAAAAACTAATTTGATATGGTCGTAATAAAAACAAAGGAAATGACTAAATCTTTAAATAATAGCTTGATTTAGATAAACCTACCGATTGAAACCGAATGAATAAGTCTTTGGATTAAAGCTAATATTAATACAGCTACTAAAAGCCCAATATTATGAAATTTCATGTGTTAAACCTTAATTATTTATTTCAAATTCTAGGTTCCTTTAGAGTTTTTCGAGAATAATCCAAATTAAATAATCTTTTTAAAGCTTCTTAGATTTTTGATAGTTCTTTTAGTCAATTTTTATTTAGTTTCTTCATTTAATTAAGCTAGCGATATATATGTATAAAATGACCAGAAGAAAATTTTTTATTTATTTTGCTTTTTGTAATTCTTTTATTCTTAATAAATCATTATTTTGTATTTTTTCTTTTTTAATTATTAGATAAATATATATTCCTTAACCAATAAAAATCTATATTTATATGGCATAGAGTGAAAATCTGGTTAAGTAATTCCATTAATATTTGATGGCAATCTGCCAAAAAGGATAGCAATTATTTGATTCTTCTCTCAATAATTATAATTTCCTTGAATTTATTTTTACTACTATTCCATTAGTAGGATGTTCAGTAAATAATTCCCCCTCAATCCATTTCTTCCTTAGTATCTGGATCTGGCTTGAGAAATTACACTAAATATCGTGCGGGGTAGAAAAACCAAGTTCTTTAAGATATGCCTTGGCCTGAGATTGGCTAAGTCTTGAATTAAGTATTTGGAAACTGCAAAAGCTGAGATCTTTTCCAAGCCCATCTTTAGCGCGGATGAATCTACTTTCAATTCTTTTGGAAAAGTTGGAAGATCTACAGGATGTATAAAGTTCTCCTCGAACTTGAAATATAAACGATATAACCAATTGCTTGGATACATTTTGAATTTTACTAATTTTGTTTGTGTCATCTTTGCCTTTTTTGGATATGGCCTTCTCTAACTTGCCATTTCTATATTACAAAGCAATAGCACAGCCATCAATTTTAGGTTCTACTAACATTTTGTCTATTGGTAGTAATCCTTATATAAATTCTTTTATGTGATCTTTTGTTAAAGAAGGCAAATTTAGATTATTTTTAACAATAAAATAATATTCTTTTGGATTTATTCTTTCTAGATTATTTTCCAGTTTGTAAAAATGAACACCAGAAATTAAAGTATTTTCATTTTTATATTTTTCTTTATAATCTTCAATTCTTTTTCCTAAAGCATCTAAAAATTTATGAATTCTATCTGTTTTATAGCAATAACTTATCTATCTTTTTTAGTTTTACCTTTATTTTCTAAGTCATGATCTTTTATTAATGCACACTATTTAGCAGGTTACAATACTTTAACCCTAATTTACTTATAATCTAACTAATTATCTAAATCATTTAAAGTTTCACATTAATTATCTAGTAGTTTTTGTATATAAGTTCTTTGTATTTCCCTTATCTGATGTGAACATTGCCATTAATATTATTCCAACTAAAAATGCAAATACCATAGTTATCTCTACTACTTCTGACATACCGCTAGGAAGGTAATTTAAAAACATAATTAAATTAATAGAATTGAATTCTTATTTCAAACGTAGCAATTAGTTCTATTTCAAACATTAAATATTAATCTGATTAGTATTTCCTGATAATCTTTAGATTTCATTATGGTTAAACATTATTTTGAGATATTAGAAAATAATCAACATAAAAATTATTTTGTTGATTTCTAAATTTTAATTAAAACTTAATTTATTTAATCTAATAATTTGTTGACTAATGCTTAATCTGTGAAAGATTTCTATATTGTTCAGGATTAATTCAAAGCAGGAAATTCTACAAAGTGTTGGTGAATTGCCTATGCTGCAATGGCTCTTGGAATTGGATACGACTATATAGTTGTAGCAAATAAAGAAAAGGGTTTTTTATAATTTTTATGCAAATGAGATTTCAAAAGAATGAACTATTTATTTTCTCTGGGAAGTTAGAGAAGTATTCTCTATTAAAAACTTCCAAGAATTTATAGATGGTCATTATGGGCCAGGATTTGGAAAAGAATCATTAATGGATAAATGCAAGCAAATAAATAGTTGCTCAATGAGTAGTCAAACTCCTTATCCAAGATTATTCTCTTATTTTCTTAGGAAGCATCTTTTAAAATTTCTTTTAGTTCTTGATCACTTAGTTGTTGTAAATAAGTTCTTATAGCCAGCCAAGATTTCCTACTTTCTAATTTTCCTCCTTTTTTAATTAGGTTCGCAGAAACTTGATCTACTAATTTTTTATTATTCATAAATTTATTCTTCTTCAACTTTAATCACAAAACCATTAAAAAAATCTGCAAATTATCTTTTATGTTTAATAAAAGAAATACTTCTGCAAAATCTTACCTATTGACTTTTAAGTTAAGTAACCATGATCTTTTTTACTAATACCTGGGATTATTTTTCAAGACAATTTGCAATATGTTCAAATGTATTAAAATTATTATCTAAAACTATTATCCTTGATTTGGGATGTTTTCTTTTAATTGTCTTTGAATTAATTAATGCAGCTATCAAATTGTTTAAATATTTCATATTAAAGGAACTAAAGTTATTTTATTAGCTATGGATCGGATGTAATTTCTATTTTTATAGAACCAATATTAGAACTTAGAAATCTAATGGAAATTTAATAATTTTATCTACAGCCAATCTAAAAAATGTAAAGAGTTCTTTATAGTTTAATATTTATTTTTTATATATCCTTTCTAATTGATTAATTTCTTTTCTAAGTTTTTTACCTTTATTATTAAGCTTATTGCTTTTATTAATTATTGGAATAATCCAACATGCCTGGAGGCTTAAAAAAATAATTGTTAATATTAATAAATCAATAGTTCCTGTTTGCACTTTTTAAAATAAACCAATAATAACAAGTTTTATTACAATATTGATTTCTTGCTTTTGATTGAAAGAATAGATAGACTTATAAATAATTTTAATTAATGTAATTTTTGATTAATTATAATTAAATAAACTACTAATAATTTGATAATAAAAGAGATATTTACCACAAATTTATTTAATATAAATCAATATTTTCATATTTCCAATTTTCTTTTTAATAAAAAAGAGGGTTAAACCCCTCTTCATTAAATAAAGTTGTCAAAGTTGATTTGTGTTTATGTCGTGCAAACCAGTCGAATAAAATTCTGTGGTGGACTTTCAATCATTTCTGACCCCTCCATATTATTAAATACATTATAAAATGTTTTTTTATTCAGTAAATCAGTAAATATACTGCATATGATTTAATTGATAAATTTATAGGCTTGTAATCTATTTACCCATCTAATCTATCTGCATAATCTCTAAGTATTTCGGCGATTTTATCGGGTGGAATTTCTTCTTGATATTCACGACAAAGATCAAATAATTTATTAAGAAAGTCCTTCAATGTTGACGACATAATTAAGCATTAATAGCCTCTCTTAATTTAGATCATTCATAACAAATTATTTATTTTTCTTATTCCAACTAAACATTTTTGCCATTTTCCCTGTTCTCATAAAATAAATAATAAATAAACAAAAAAATATAAAAGCTAAAAGATTAGGAAAAATGCCCCCAATAATTGCAGGCGATGATAATTCCATAAAAGTTATTATTCCCTTTTAATTTAGATTATTTTCAACAAAATTTAATATTTAATAAGTTTTTTAAATAACTTAGGATTTTTTATTGAATATTATTTACTTTATTAACGTTCAGAAAAAAGAATTTTATAGTGAATAAATACATTTAAGAATTATAAAGATTTTTATTTAAAATAATCTATCTATTTTAAAAATTCTCAAATCAATAATTAAAAAAAAAATAAAAAGGAAGGTAAATAATTAATATAAGAAGTTAATAAGAAAATTTTATATTTTAA
>CAYNKY010000023.1:0-10011 GCA_964397895.1 uncultured Prochlorococcus sp. | reverse complement strand
TATTTTAATAAATAAACCTTTATTTAATATTTTTAGATTTTTGAGAATAAATTAATTTCTTATAATTCTTATTAAATGTTTAATTTTTTATTAATCTATTTGGGAAATATATTCTTTCTGGTGTTAATGCTGTAATAAATTTATCAATAGTATCCCTACTAAAGTCGATTATATATTTTGGTTTTGAGGAATTTGAATAGTTTGGCAACTTTCTGTTCTTTGTAATCCAGTTAATAGTATTATTTCGCTTTTGTGAAATATAGAAAATATTTCTCAAAATGCTTTTTCTTTTTTCAAAATGTTCTATGAAATTTGGGCAATTTTGATATGTAAAAGCTTCTAACTCCATTCGCAATATATTTGAATCAAGTTTTTTATAGCTTTCCATAACATGGGAAACTATAGAATCATTAATTTCAAAGTTAAGAGGTTTATAATTCTGTAAATAATGAATTAACTCATGTGCTAAAACTTCACATAAACTATCTATATCCAAAGGATAATCAACATTTAAAATAATAAATTTCAAATTGTTATTAAATTGACCCTGAAAATTTTCCCCATTCTTTTCTATATCTATTGCTAAAAATAGTTCAATTTTTCTTTCATATAAAAAAGAAAGTAAATAAATTAATTCTTTTATAGTTCTTGATTGTTTTAAATTAGTGCTTATTTTATTAGAAATATCAATAAATCTTCCCAACAATTTAAAAGGGATTTTAAAATTTGGAAGATCTGAACCTGTAAGAGAATTTAGTTTGGTATTTTTTGAGAAATTACCAAGAAGCCTAATGGAATGAGAATAGTAATTTCTCATCGCTAAATCTGCAATTATGTTCCTAGATTCGAAATCAGCAATTGAACTTCTAATGAATTTCATTAAATTATTTAATTTTTAGTCATATAGTTCTTTTATCTCTAATTGTTTCTAAATTACAAAAATTAATCTATAGCTTGTATTTATTCTTAGATTAAGTTTTTATCTAAAAGAAATTATATTTAAATTTATCTGATAGTCTTTCTTTGAATCTAATAAATTTTTATTATAGAGAAATTCTTTTTCTATATTTACTAAACTATTTTTTATATAAATTTCTCAAATCTTAAATTTATGGATTAAAAACGATTATTTAATATAAATTTTATAAACTTACTTATTTTTAGTAGATTGTTTTTAAATCTTAATTTAGGAAGAGTATTTTTTTCATTGTTTATGATAATACATTTATATAGATTTATCTTTATTAAAAATTTATTTATTAAAATTCTATAGGTTTCCATTGATATTTTTTAATATCTATTTTTATATTTGCTTTAAATTCTATACCCTCATTAATTAATAAATTTTTTTGAATCCAGTCAGTTCCATTTCTAGATAAACGCATACTTATTTCTCCTTTAGAATTTATAACTCTGAACCATGGAATAGTTGTTGGAAGCTTTAGTCTTCTTAAAGCCCATCCAACTTGTCTCGCTTTACCATATTCATTTATTAAATCAGCAATTTGTCCATAGGTAGCTAATTTACCAGAAGGTATTTGTGATACTTTTAAATATACTTTCTGATAAAAAAGATTAGTTTTATCCATATTAATTTAAAATTTCTTAAGACTTGATCTAATAGAATTAATTTTCCTTTAATAAATATGATAAGTCAGAATTTATAAAATTTAGTTATTTCAAAACCTTTCTGATCATTACTAAAATGAGTTTTATCTAATTTTTTTGCACCAATTACCATCTCTAGAATTTAAATATCTTTTACTTTTTTTATTACCTTTTGAAATTGCCTTTTTATAATCAAGACAAGCACCTTTAAGATCTCCAATAGCAAGTTTTGCTTCACCTCTTGAATAAAAGATAACTCCATTCCTTCCTCCCTCAGGATTTATTCTAATAGCATTTGAATAATTAAAAATTGCTTTCTTAAATTGTTTATCTTCGAAATTTAAGTTACCTGCCTTAAAGAAATATTGACTATTTTTATCTATGTTTTTTTGTGTTTCTTTCTCTTTATAAAAAGATTTTTCTTCATTTAAGCTAGAAGTATTTGATATTATTTGAAATAATTTATTAAGATCTTTTTCAATTTTATCTGATTCTAAAAATCTACTGAATTCATTCATAGCTTCTGGTAATACATCTTTGATTTCATTATTACTTTTTTGAATTAATTCTAAAGATGAATCTCTTGATTCTTTAATACCTGATAATTTATCAAATATGGTCATAGTAATTATATTTCTTAATTTCTTAAGATCATCTTTATTCAGATTTAGATTTTCTGATTTATTTTTTAGATTTTTAATAATAGGAGGTATTTCTGTCGATTGTATTTTACCTTTAGGACTTAATTCAATTGCTTTTTTGTAGTCTTTAGATGCGCCTTTGAAATCTTTTAAGTCTGATTTTATTAATGCTCTATTATAAAATGAGGAGGCATTATATGGATCTAATTTAATAGATTTTGAAAAGCTATCTAAAGACTTATTAAGATCTTTTAAAAAATATTTAGCTAATCCAATATAAAAATATGCCAAAGGGTCCTCTTCTATTTCAAGTGCCTTTTTTGATAGGTTTATAATATCTTTCTCTCTTCCATTTTCTCCAAATAGAGAACTTACCTGAGCTAGATAATCATCTTTTGTAGTTGGATTATATTTAGTTAAGTCAGATCTTTTTCCGTTGATAAATTCTTTATAGTAACTAATTGGAATAGCTTTATTTGTACCTGTGGCTATAAGTTTACCTTGATCTAAAGACAATTCCTTATCTATTTCAGCCCTACCATGAATACCAATTAATTTTCCTTTTTTATTTAAAACTGGTCCTCCACTCATTCCTTTAACTGTTCTATTGGAATAAAGTAATTGATATCCATTCTCTATATATATTTTTGCATTTGCTCTTATATAGCCTGACTGAAATCTAAAGATTCTATTTGAATATGATTCATTTCCTATAGGATATCCTCCTACAAAAACTTTTTCTCCTTCTTTCACTTTGGAACTATCTCCAATTAAGGCTATTCGATAATTATCTGTACTTTTAAAGGTAAAAGTTGCTAAGTCTAAATTTTTAATTTTCAAAATACTTTTTGGATCCCATATATGTTTTTTACCATCTGAAGTTATAACTATAACCTCATCGTTTATATTACTTTCTTTTACTACATGCCATGAAGTTAACACTCTATATCTTTTACCTTCTTTTGAAACTATAACTCCAGTGCCTTCTGTTGGACCATCTAATATGATAGTGAAATTTTTTGTTAATTCAGAAAGTTCAATATTGCTTTTTTCATTTATGGCATTTTTGATTTCTAAATCTATTTTGTTATTTTCTCTTGATAAATTAATATTTGTATGAAATAAAGGAATTAGAAATAATGAAATTATGATTAATTTAAAAAATTTATAATGCAATTTTTTATTAGTTTGGTTATTTAATTTTAATATTTAATATTACAATAAAAAATTTATTAGAAATAGTTTAAATTATCCTTTATTAATAATAATTATTTATCTTCTTAGTAACAGATATATTTTCTCTTATAAATTTAGAAACTATTTTTATTTTCAATACTAATGAAATATTAAATCAAAATCAATTATAGATTTTGAAATATTTTATTTTATTATTAAAAAAATGGATCAATTTATTAAATTCAATGAGCTTATGAATAAAAGCATTAAGCTTTCGCAAAATTTAAATTATTATGAAGCTTTATTTTGTATAAATAATTTAATCTCAAATAAATTCCAATTATCACCAATAATTCTTTGTGAGAGTTATTGTTTAAGAGGTCAGATAAGATATAAGCTACAAGATTTTAATAATAGTATTTTAGATTTTGATAAAGCAATAGAATTAAATCCTTTTAATCATATTTTTTATCAGTTTCGAGCAGATTCTAAACAAAAAATATACTTATTTAATGAAGCATTAGAAGATTATGATATTTCGATTAATCTTAATCCCCTAGACAGTGATAATTTCTTAAAAAAAGGAAATTTAGAATTTAAAAATAAAAATTATAAAGAGGCTATAAAAAATTTTGATATTGCATTAAAAAAAGACAATAACAACTATATAGCAATAATAATGAAAGAGTTTGCTTATGAAAATTTATTTGAATTATCTCATTCAGATATTTCCCCTTTAGAAATATATAATCCTTGCGATGAATTTCAAATAAATTTAAATAAAACAATAAAAAGAAACAATATTTATTAAACATACTATCTATTTAAATAATTTCATTTAAATCATGAAAAAAAACAAAAAAGAAGTTCTTACTTGGATTAAGACTCAACCTGAGCTTGAACATGTTAGAAAATTAGCAAGTCAAGCAGAGTTTATTTATGATAAGGAATCATTGGATCCTTCCCAAAGATTAAAAATCTATAATAGACCTAAATATAATCGCAAGAAAAGCTTCAGAAAAAAGCTTATTGAAGCTATTTGGGTACCTGGCTATAAATTAAGAGGTAATGATTATGCAGATAAAAATTTTGATGCACAATTAGATCAAACAGCCTCCATCATGAGTTTATCTACTATATGGGATCTTATCTGTACATCACCTGTTTTATTCTATTTTACTAAGGCAGCAGGAGCAGCAGCAATTCCGCTTTCATTCGCTTATGGGATTTTGCTTTTGTTGATGTCAAATAAATCTGGAGAATTTGCAATGAATAGACCAAAGGAAGGAAATAAAGCTGCATCTTTCCTTTTATTAATATTTTTTGGTTTATCTTTGGTTAAGACCCTAATGTCAGGCGTTGGAATTGATTTGGTAAGTAGAGCTGGTGAAATCAAAGATTCAAAAGCAAGAGATATTTTGCAAAAAAATGTATTTATTCTTGATCAACCTAAAAGTGCATATAGTGATCTATTAAATAGCTCTATAAATGAGTGTAATAGATTAGTTCAAGAACAATCTAAGTTAAATCCATCAAAATCTGGAGAAAGAAGGCTCTATAGAGAATTACAAGATAGAATGTATGCTAAACCAAATAATACAACTAATAGAGATCCAAAATATTTAATCGATAATTATCTTTTTGAAACAGGTCCTTGTTTGCAAAAGGATTTGATAAGTTCATTCATAGGGAAGGATCAATTTAATACAAAAAATGCTTCAAATATTAAATCTAATTTAATATCCTCTTTGCCCCCAATTGATGCTTTATATGTCTTTCAAAGAAATCAATTTTACAATACTTTTACTGGAAATCCTTTAGTAGGTTCAGATACTAACCTTGAAAAATATAAAAGTGACTTTATGAATTCAGATATTGAGTTCAAATTAGACTGTTATCAAGAATCTTCTGATTGTAACAAGAAAGTAGAGTGGAAAGATCCAGGGATGGCAATAAATGAAGCATCTAAGCAATTTTATGGTCGATTTATTAAGCAAGACTATCAAAATTTTGGTTTATCTTTTGTAGGATTTTTAATTTCAATATTCCTGAGTTTAACCGCTACTGTTCTTCTATATACTGCTTCTCTAGATAAAAAGAATAGAGCCTCTAGATCTAGTCATTTGGCAGATTTAAAGAATCAATATTATACAGATTTACTAGAAGAAGATAATTAACTTTAACATTTTAATCAAACAATTTTTCCATTATTTTAATTATGAAAAACCATTCAAATGTAAATAAAAATCTTGGTTGGCTTCTAAATAATTGTGAGCCAGAAGATTTTCCACTTGTTAAGAAATTATTTGAAGATGAGTGTATCCTTGTTTGTATGAAATATTCTTCACATACAGGGAAAACTAATCCTTCTTTACAAGAATTTTTAATACGTGAGTTTGAGGTTCTAGAGGGTAATCAAGGTCATTAAATAGATAAATGTTTTTTATTTATTATTTTTTAAAAGGTTTAAAACCAATAAATAGCAATTCAAATAAAAATCGTAATCTTGGCTGGCTCCTTAATAATTGTGAGCCAGAAGATTATCCTCTTATAAAAAGAATTTATGAAAATGAATGTATTTTGCTATTTATTAAATATTCAATAAAAACAGGAAAAGTCGATCCCTATTTACAAAAATATCTTCTTTATGAATATCAAATTTTGGAAGGAAACCAGACTTATTAAAATCTTATTATTTTATAAAATTTGACATTAACTTCAATGAATTTAAAAACTTTTATTTTCCTATTATTTTCCTTTTTTATTTTTAAAGAGGATATTTCTGCAAGTCAAAAAGATATTGATTTATTAGAATTGTTAGAAACTTGTAATAAGTGTAATTTCAAAAATAAAAATTTATCTGGTCTAATTTCACCATATTTAATATTAGATCAATCAAATTTAAGTGGAGTAAATATAAAAAATGGATATCTTCATAGTTCAAGTATAAGAAACGCTGACTTATCTAATGCTTATTTATACTCAATTGATTTATCTGGAGCATATTTATCCAAGACAAATTTTTATAAAGCGAATCTTGAAGGAGCTAATTTATCTTTTGCTACTTGCATTGATGCAAACTTTAAAAATGCAAATATGATCGAAATTAGATTAGATGAAACTAATTTATATAATTCAAATTTTTATAAAGCAAATTTATCTAAATCTAATTTAACTTTTGCAAACTTATCAAAGGCAAATTTAAAATATTCAAAAATAATAAATAGTAATTTAGAAGAAGCTAATTTCTCAGGTGCAAATTTATCTTTCGCAAATTTAACTGGATCAAATTTATCAGCAGCTATCCTATCTAATACTAATCTTAAAAAGGCTAACTTATCATTTGCAGATTTAAGTTTTGTTGATTTATCTGGAGCTGATATGGAGAAAGTTGATCTTCGTAATGCAAATTTAAATGAAGCAAACTTATCTAATACTAATCTTACTGATGCAAATTTAGAAGGGACCTCTTTAATTAAAACAAATTTTAAAGGAGCAATTATTTGTAAAACAAAAATGCCTTGGGGATTGGATAATTTAAATTGTAAATAATACTATTTAAATTTAAAAAAATATTTTTAAAGAAAATTATTTTATATTCTTATATTTCTTATTTAATGCATCATAAATATTTATAAATAATCTTGAATTGGTTTCATTTAAAAATTTCTCTTGATTCTCTTCATAATCAAAAATGGTTTTTAAAGCGATCCTTGGAGATACATTATCTTTGTAAAACTCTCCTAGTACAAATTTACAAGGCTCTGACTTATCATCAGTTAGGCATGAAATAGATTTTTTATTTTTTCTACCTGTAGTAATAAGAACTTTTTGTGAATCCATATTATCTATTCTTTTGATTTTAGAGCATCCTAAATTATTAATATTTATAAATTCACTTTCTTTAATTTCATTTAAAAAACTTACTGTGAAATCTTTAAATTGATAGTTCCCACATTTAAAGTTAGAAGCAAATTTGGGATTAAATAATTTTGGCCCTAAAATAAAACTTGCAATTAAAGTAAAAGATAATCCGAGTAACAGAATTGGCTCTTTTTTATAAAATTCATTATTCTTTTTTGAATTTAATTTTATTGATAATCCATCTCTAGATATTATTCTTTGATTAAAAGATTTTGTATAACTAAATAATAGATCTATATCTCCATTGAAATTAGTAAATGGTAAAGAAATACTTTCAGGCTTTTTTCTCTTTTTAGATAGTAAATATTCAAATTCTTTACTAGTCATTATTCCAATAAAATTGACCATACTATTTTCTTTATCAACTTGCGCTGCCAAAATCAATTGAGGTGCTCTACCTTTTATTAACCATGGATTAATTGGAATAAGGACTTCTTTATTAAAGGGGTCTGTATAAACTATTTGAGTATAAAATTTATTTATATTAAATAAATTTCTATAAATATTATTGAATTTTTTTACTTTAAATGAATTTTCTAAACCTCTCTCTAAAATTGAAATTTGTAAAGCTTCAAAAATTAAATCTAAAGAATTTAAATCTTCTCCATTCTCTATATATATAGAATCCTCAGGAATCTGTAAAAAATCATATTCATATGATTCTTTATCCTCCTCCTCATCATAAAAAAATTTATTATTAGCTTTTTTATTTACCATAATTATTTAATCTCCATTAATTATATCTTTTTCTTTTAAAATTTCATTAACTAATTTAATAAGAAGTTTCTTTCGTGATTTTTTAGGATTTATATATCTAAAAATTGCATTATGAATATCATCATATTCTTTGAAATCCAAAATACTATTGGGATCATCAAATATTGTCTTATATTCATAACCACCCCATGAAAGTTTATTCTCTCCTATATAGAATTTTTCTTTAATTATTTTTAGAGAAGAATTTGTAATAGATATTCCTTCTTTTTTTTCAAAATTTTTAATAAAACGTTCTGGATCTTTTACGTAATCGATAGTTATTTTTTTTAGCTTAATTTCAAGATATTTCCATACTTCTCTAGCAACATACTCAAATCTAAATACTTTTGATAGCCAAGAAACTTTTTGATAAATCCCTTTTTTTGATTTGCATTTTGAAGCAATTCCAGTATATTCATTTTTCTGATATTTACTATTCAAATCAATTTTAGATAAATAAATCCAGGCATCTCTTCTTCCAGGATCCTTATTCCATTTTTTCATATCTTTTTCTAATATTTCTTTTAATGTATTTTTAGCTTTATCTTCACTCCACTTTTTTAAGAAATAATCTAATTCTTTTTTTGAATTTTCTTCATGATTAAGATACGATGCTTGTAAATTCTTTTCTATTATCCAATTATTAGAATCATTGTTGTTATTTTGCGGATGAAAATAAAGAGGGACTTGATCCAGCTTCAAGGCATTTGCGAGATCCTTTAATATTTTTGAATTTTCTTTTGGAATGTAGTTTCTTTTTTTTTCTTTATTATATTTTTCTCTAAAATCTTCTAATATCTTTTTAATAACATCAGTTTTATATTGATTTATTTTGCCAAATCTTTGCCAAGCATCAATTATTTTTTCATCTGGAGTTTTACTTAAAAAACTATAATTATTTATAAATATTATTTTTGCATAGGGATAAATTTGTTTTTTTAAATAATTATCAGTATTTAATAAGGTTTTAACCCATGTAGATATTTTTACATTTTTCTCAGGATCAAATGTATAGATAACTTTTATACAAAAAGGTAATATTCTTGGTATTTCTTTTATAGTCCTTTCACCAAAGTTATTTTTTCTACTTTTGAAATAATATTCTTTAAGCTCTTCAAAATCTTTTATTATTTTTTCAATACCAAAATAATTAAAATCAATCCTGTTGATTTTTCTAAAACTTTGTAGCAAGTTACTTTTTTTCCTAATAAATCTTTTGCCATCATCATCAAGATACCAGCTTAGAATATCTGTAAATGTCCAAAGAGCTGTGAATTTAGATAATTTTGAGTGTATTTCTTTTATTTCATGAAAAATAGAATGACTTATTTTACATCTAAGCAAAAGTACTAAATCTATATTACTTTTATCATTTTTTATTAAATTTTTAATTTCAATATCAAAATTATTTTTATTTTCATTAGATATAAAATTATCAATTTTAAAATTATTATCAAATTCTCCTATTACAGGATCCTTTAAATGGAGTAATCTTATATTTTTATAATTTGATATTGCCAAAACAAGATTTTATTATCAATAACATTTTAAAGTAAATATAAAATTTTGGAAACTATATTAAAAAAAAAACAATATGTGTATTTAGATATAACTATTGGATGAAAAATTTATTTAATTTATTATTTTCTTCATTTCTATTAACTTTACCGTTGATATCAGAAGAATTAAATAATAATACATATTCTCTTGAAATTGAATCTTTACTTATGGTTATGAATTATCAGGAGATAAATAATATCTATAAAGATACAGAAAATATCAAGAAATACCAAGCCTTACCATTAGACAAATGTAATTGTTTAGTTAAAGTTAAGAATAATTCTGGAATTCAATTATTTAATGTAGATATCTGTACGAAAACTTTAGTTAAAAAATAATTTTATAA
>CAYNKY010000022.1:0-19558 GCA_964397895.1 uncultured Prochlorococcus sp. | reverse complement strand
TAGATAAATCATATTTAACATATTCAGTATTTTGAAGATCTTTTCCGCGATAATCCTCTTTTAAAACATCTACTGATGAAGGATCGCTAGGGTAGAGGGCATTAGTAGATATTGGATTTATAAGTAAACCAAACATCAATGGGAGAAATATAAGAAGTCTTGTGAAGGACTTTCTGAGGAAAGAAAAATTAAAAACCATTTCGATCTAAATAAATTTTTTAGAAAATTATATGACTATTATTTCATGGGTTGGTCATATTAAAGACTTCTTCTAACGAACTGTTGCAGTTCATTTAATATTTGTTGTTAAAAAATCTTTAGCGAGGAATGTATTTGGAAATATTTTTCTTGCTTCAATTAGCAGATCTGTTGGCTTGATTGAACTTTTTTTTGTATATCTTGGACTTAAGTGAGTTAGGACTAGTTTTTTTGCATTTGACAATAAAGCAGTCTTTGCAGCCATGATTGTTGTTGAATGTAATTTCTCATAAGCCATCTTTTCATCTTTTTCTGAAAAAGTTGATTCATGAACTAGTAAATCTACATCTTTTGAGAGTCTTACTACAGCTTCACTAAAAATTGTATCAGTGCAATAAACAAAACTTTCACCTTTTCTTGGAGCTCCACAGAATTCTTGTCCATCAAATGTTCTACCATCATCTAATATAACTTTTTTGCCAGATTGTAATTTGGAGTAGATTGGTCCAGGAGGAATATTTAATTTTTTTGCTTTTTCAATATTAAATCTTCCAGGTTTATCTTTCTCATTGATCCTAAAACCGAATGCAGGTAGTCTGTGCTTTAAACTAGCGCACTTAACTTCTAATTCTTCATCCTCAATTAAATTTATATTATTTTTTGCAAAATCTTCAACTTCAAAAAAATTTAATGGAAATGATATTTTGCAATAACTGTTTTTAAGTGCTGAAAAGATAAAACTCTTAAGATTGTAAGGCCCATAGATATCGATCCCCTTACTATTACCAGAAAGACCTAATGTTGCTAATAAACCAGGTAAACCATATATATGATCTCCATGCATATGAGTGATAAAGATTTTTCTTATTTGAGATGATCTTATATTACTTTTCATTAATTGATGCTGCGTTCCCTCACCACAATCAAAAAGCCATACTTCAGCTTTTTGTGAAAGCTTTAAAGCCAAAGATGATACATTTCTTGTTAAAGTTGGGACACCTGAACTAGTTCCTAAAAAGGTAATATTCACTTATGAAAATATTTTTATGTTATAAAGTTAGATTCAATTTAGACTTTAAGTCAATCTAAGGCAAATTGAAAATTTGTTTCTAAAACATAGTGGAATATAAAAAAATTAAATTTTTATCTAAGTTTTTATTGTTAATGTACTTATTTATTTTGTGCGATTGCAGATATCTATATTCATCTAATGAGCCAATAATAAGAGTACTTATATCTAGAGATAAGCATTTAAGAATAAGAGCAGATAATAAAAGACCTCTCTTGCTTAATAATAAATCTTTTCCTCTAAATAATATTAAAGGGATTACGGTTAAAAGAAAAAATAATAAAACACTTCTATTCTTTGACCAAAAAAAAGAAAAGATGTTCTCAATTGATGAACAAAAGCCATTAATTGTAAGATCACTAGATAAAAGAGGAATATGGGTTAATGGGAAAAGATATTCTGGATTACTAAAGATAATTAATTCAAATAACCAAATATTTGTAGTAAATATATTAGGAATAGAGAAATATCTTAGCAGCGTTGTTGGTTCAGAGATGCCTTATAAATGGCCTTTAGAGGCACTTAAAGCTCAAGCTATAGCATCTAGAACTTATGCTTTAAAAAAAACTGGTAATAGAATATATGACATAGACTCAACTCAAAAAGATCAAGTCTACAATGGACTTGAATCTAAAACTCGTAAAACAACTAGAGCTGTAAATAAAACAAGATCACTAGTAATATTACATAATAATAAATTAATTAATGCTTTATTTCATAGCAGCTCAGCAGGAATGACAGAAAATAGTGAGGAAGTATGGAAAAATAAATATCCCTATCTAGTAAGTGTAAAAGATTTTGATATGAACAATCCAAAATTGCGCTGGAAAAAACGATTTTCGAGAAATGAGTTATATAATATTTTCCCTTCGATAGGGGGTGTTAACAGGATACAAATTAATCAAATTTCAAACACAGGGAGATTAAAGAATTTAAGAATTTATGGTGATCATGGTTCAAAAGAAATATTAGGTACTGAACTAAGAAAAATCTTAGGTTTGAAGAGTACATTATTCAGATTTCAATTTATAAATCAAGATTTAAATAAATCTAATATTAATTCATCCTCTAACTTAAAAAATTATTTATTGATTTCAGGCCTTGGCGCTGGGCATGGGGTAGGAATGAGCCAGTGGGGAGCAAAAAAGATGGCAATTCAAGGATATAAATCCAATGAAATAATTAAGTATTTTTATAAGGGAGTTAAAGTTAAACCATTTAAAAATATTTATAAATAAATTTTTACTTTGCATTAAGCACTATTTTGGGTTGTAAGAGAAAATTATTTTCAATATTTACAATATTTCCTAAACCTAACAAAACGTTTTGGTTATTAAACACTAAGATAACTTTTTTAGATGAAATAGAATTATTAGAGAACAATTTTCTCTCATCAATTACAATTCTTCTTCCTGTTTGCCAAAATAAATTTTCCTCTGCATTTTCTAAGATAATTTTTGGAAGATGATCCAGCGCACTAGATATCGGAATAATGATTTTATTAATATTACCCTCTTTCTTAAGATTATCGATAGTGATTGAATTTTCTAATTTAAACCCTGATGCTTTTGTTCTTATTAGAGCAGCTAAACATCCCTCTGATTTTATTGTCTTTCCTAAATCTCTAGCTATTGATCTTATATATGTTCCAGATGAACAACTTATCTCAATTGTGATTTGACCAAGAGCCTGATCATAATTTTTTAAGATTAAATTCTCAACACTAACTTCCTTTGGAGGTAATTCAAAATTTTCATTTCGCCTAAATTTCTTATAAGCCCTTTCACCTTTAACGTGCACACTAGAGACTTTTGGAGGTATTTGTAGAAAAGTGCCTCGAAAAGAATCTAAATGTGTTTCGATTTCTGAAGAATCTAATTTTGGGATATCATTTTGATAAATAATATCCCCATAAATATCATCAGTAGTTGTTTTAAGGCCAAGTTGTATTTTCCCTATATAAGTTTTACTTTGCGGTAAATATTGTATAAACCTTGTGGCATTACCTAAAGCGATTGGGAGAACTCCTGTAACCTCTGGATCTAGTGTCCCAGTGTGGCCTACCTTTTTAATATTTAAATGATTTCTAATTATCTTGATACAGTCATGAGAGGTACAACCTTCAATCTTGTTTAGGATTATGAACCCATCATTAAAATCCATTTTGATATGAAGATATTTTTGAAAATTAAATCTCTATAATATTATTCTAGATTTTTATAGAAATATAAAATTGAAAAATCATGGAACTATATTAAATGATTTCTATAATAATTCATTTGATTTGAAATCACACTTAATTGACTTCTTACCTATTAAAGAATCAAATCTAAACACTTTTCTTGAAAATGCCAAAATGGAATTGGCAAATTTACATCCTGGAGACAACTCCTTAAAAAATATTGATTTTTATGAAGAGATTGTAGGAGATAAGCATTTGGCTGATTTAGCTGCTTGGCACTTAACTAGTAAAGAATATATAGCCAGTACTTTAAGATTACAGCAAAGTTTTTCCAAGAAACTTGTTCTTGATTTTGGTGGAGGGATTGGAACGCATGCTCTAGCAAATGCGATGTCAAATGATGTTAAACATGTATTTTTTGTAGATATCAATCAAACTAATAGAGATTTTGTAAAATATAGAGCTAGTAAATTAGGTTTAGAAGGAAAAATTTCCTTTTTTAAATCTATTCAAGATACAAATATTACAAAGTTTGATTCAATAGTTTGTCTAGACGTTTTAGAACATCTTAAAAACCCTTCTGATCAGTTAAAGATATTTCATAAACTTATGAATCCAGAGGGTTTTGCAATATTAAATTGGTATTTTTATAGAGGAGATAATAATGAATATCCTTTTCATGTAGATGATCCTAAGATAGTAGAATCATTTTTCAAAACACTTCAAATTAATTTTTTGGAAGTATTTCATCCCATATTAATAACTACGAGAGTTTACCGAAAAATTTAATTAGATAAAATATTTACTCTTTTCCTTTTTCTGAGATTTCTTTTAATACTATCAAAATTTACAATTCCATCAGTTAAAGCGAATAAAGTATCATCTTTCCCTTTACCTACATTTATGCCAGGTAGAAATGAGGTCCCTCTTTGACGGATAATTATTGATCCTGCAGTCACTTTTTCACCGCCAAATGCTTTTACACCTAAACGTTTAGAATTTGAATCTCTACCATTTCTTGTAGAACCAGTACCCTTTTTGTGTGCCATTGATATAAAAAATAAATTAAATGATGTCCTTATTTAGGACTTTTCGTTGTTTTTGAACTTGCTGTTTTTGATGCAGCTTTATTAACTGTAATTGATTTTACCATAACCCTTGTTAATTCTTGCCTATGTCCTGACTTTCTTCTTGTCTTTTTTTTAGGTCTCATTTTGTAGACGATAATTTTTCTATCTCTTCTATGTGAAATCACTTCTAGTTCAATTTTTGCATCTTGAATATAAGGTTTTCCAACAGTAATATCGTCTTTATTTTGTATTAAAAGTATTTTATCTAAAATAATCTTTTCCTTCTCTTTCGCGTTTATTCTGTCTAAATCATAATATCTATTGACTTTTAATAGAAATTGCTTGCCTGAGGCTTCGGCTATAGCAAAAAGGTTATCTTCTTGAGATGATTTATCAGAGGATGTTTTTTTTGTAGTGGTCATATTTTTTGGACGCATTCAGGCTCAAAATTTTATTGATTATGCCAAAATTGCAATCATTAAGTTTTGTCTATTTTCATATTAATTGGTGTAATTAGTCAAGTTATATCTAAAATATTTTTATCTGTTAATTTAGGAGCCTATATGGGAGCGAGAAAAACTTATATTTTGAAACTTTATGTTGCTGGTAATACCCCCAATTCAATGCGAGCTTTAAATACTCTCAAAGAAATTTTAAAAAATGAATTTAAAGGGGTTTATGCTTTAAAAGTGATAGATGTTTTAAAAAGTCCTCAATTAGCAGAAGAAGATAAAATCCTTGCTACTCCAACATTGGCTAAAATCTTACCACCTCCTGTTAGAAAAATTATTGGTGATTTATCCGATAGAGAAAAAGTTTTGATAGGATTAGATTTATTATTCGATGAACTAAATGAGACTGAAATAAAAGAATGAAAAATTAGAAATATTCTTTTTAGTTATAATTTAACCAAAACAACACATTCAAATATCATTAATCAAATAAAAGATGAAAGATACAGATCAAAATAAATCAAATAAAATGCAAGTTCAAAAACTTCCTACTGGAATAGAAGGATTTGACGATGTTTGTAGAGGAGGGTTGCCAACTTCAAGAAGTACACTTGTAAGTGGAACTTCTGGAACAGGTAAAACTGTTTTTTCATTGCAATATCTACATCATGGAATAAATAACTTTGATGAACCTGGCATTTTTGTCACTTTTGAAGAATCTCCATTAGATATAATTAGAAATGCTGCCAGTTTTGGCTGGGATCTCCAAGAGCTTATTGACCAAAATAAACTTTTTATCTTAGATGCATCTCCTGATCCTGATGGCCAAGATGTTGCGGGAAATTTTGACTTATCTGGTCTTATAGAGAGGATTAGTTATGCGATAAGAAAATATAAAGCTAAAAGGGTTGCTATAGACTCGATTACTGCAGTGTTTCAACAATATGATGCAATTTACGTTGTAAGGCGAGAAATCTTTAGATTAATTGCCAGGCTAAAGGAAATAGGGGTCACTACAGTTATGACTACAGAGAGGATTGATGATTATGGGCCAATTGCAAGATATGGGGTTGAAGAATTTGTATCAGATAATGTTGTGCTACTAAGAAATGTTCTTGAATCTGAAAAAAGAAGAAGAACTCTAGAAGTACTGAAATTGAGAGGCACTACTCATATGAAAGGTGAATTTCCTTTTACGATGGGAGAAAACGGTATTAGTGTATTTCCTCTCGGAGCAATGAGATTGACCCAAAGATCGTCCAATGTTCGAATTAGTTCAGGAGTTAAGGATCTTGATGAAATGTGCGGAGGAGGTTATTTTCAAGATTCAATTATTCTTGCGACTGGAGCTACTGGCACTGGAAAAACAATGTTGGTATCAAAATTTATTGAAGATGCCTATCAAAATAAAGAGAGAGCAATTCTGTTCGCTTATGAAGAATCAAGAGCACAACTCTTAAGAAATGCCACGAGCTGGGGGATTGATTTTGAAAAAATGGAGGATGATGGTTTATTAAAGATTATTTGTGCTTATCCTGAGTCAACAGGATTGGAAGATCATTTGCAGATCATTAAGACTCAAATTACTGAATTCAAGCCAACTAGAATGGCAATTGACTCTTTATCTGCTTTGGCTAGAGGGGTAAGTCTCAATGCATTTAGACAATTTGTTATTGGTGTCACTGGTTATGCAAAACAAGAGGAAATAGCAGGATTTTTCACAAATACTGCAGAAGAATTCATGGGAAGTCATTCAATAACTGATTCGCATATTTCAACAATTACTGACACTATACTTTTACTTCAATATGTGGAAATAAAAGGCGAAATGGCAAGGGCGCTTAATGTATTTAAAATGAGAGGTTCATGGCATGATAAACGAATAAGAGAATTTATAATAACTGGAAATGGCCCTGAGATTAAGGATTCATTTTCAAATTTTGAACAAATATTTAGTGGAGCACCTCATAGAATAGTGCCTGATGAAAATTTACCAAATGTTTTTAAGGGAGTTGATAAAACTTAGATTAACTCTTCAATTTGATTGTTAGATAAATTCTTTTCACTATTGATCGTTTTAATCAGAATCTCATCTTTATCAGATTGCTCTAGCGGAAGTTCAAACCAGAAAGTTGTGCCTACCCCTAACTCACTAGCCATTCTTACCTCTCCTCCATGCTTTTCAATTATTCCTCTTACAATGGATAATCCTAAACCAGTTCCCTGCTCTGTATGTACAGCATTTTCAACCCTAAAAAAACGATCAAATATTTTTTCTTGATCTGACTGGGAAATCCCGCATCCTGTGTCAGCAATCTCAACTCTGATTTTTGGAAGAGGAGAAACTAATTCGCATTGTGGAGCATTTTTTATCTCATTAGGAGGAAATGCTGGGCATGTATCAGGCCATGTATAAGCTCTAATCATCAAAGTGCTATTTTTGGGACTGAATTTTAATCCATTACCTAGTAAATTATCGAAGACCTGAAGTAGTAAATCCCAATTACCTAGTATAGAAGGTATATTTTCTTCGATATCTTGTGCTAGTGAGACATTCTTTTCGGTGGCATTTAACTTGTAATTCCTTAATGTCTGTTCTATAGCTGGCTTTATATCCATTGGTTCTAGTTGGATTAACTTTCCAGACTCTAATCTCGATAAATCAAGAACATCATTTACAAGGCGTGTTAATCGATCTGTCTCTGAGTTAGCAATACTTAAAAAATCGAGTTGTTCTTCGTTAGATAACTGATCCTTTAAATCATATAAAGTTTCTACGTAACTCTTTATATTAAATAATGGTGTCCTTAATTCATGCGAAACATTACTAATAAATCTATTTTGTGCCGCATTTAATTCAACTTCCCTTGTAAGATCTTGAACTGTTACTGCTATACCTTTAATTTGTAATTTATTAGTATCTAGAACTGATTGTAGAACAATCCTTAAGGTTCTAGGAGGTTCTCCTACACTGCACCTTATGTCATCACTCTCCTTATCTTTTTCTAGGATTGATTCTATTGAAGCATGTAAATCATTTGAAAGTATTTCTGGGATCTCATTTAAAAGATCTTTCCCTTCAAGATATCTACCTTCCCATCTGAAAAGTCTTTTTGCTGTTGGATTCGCTAATACAATTTTTCCTCGAGAATCTAACAATATAGCCCCATCAGCCATAGTTGCAATTAGTGATTGTTGTTTTATTTGTGCTGCTTTAAGTTCTTCAATATTTGCCTCATCATAGTTTTCTAATTGTGTAGCCATCTTATTGAAGCATGTTAAAAGTTCGCCAAGTTCACCTGTCATAGGGAAAGATATACGAGATTTGAAATTACCTTGAGATATCTCTCTTACCCCTCTAACTAATTCTCTAACAGGTCTTGTAATTGTTAAAGCATTAAAAACTGCGCCTAATATGACTAGCACCCATATAGATATGAATACAGCAACAGTAACTTCTCTAGTCAAGGCTGCGCTTGCTAATGCTTTTTTATTGGGGGTAACTCCTAATGCTAGTGTTCCTAAATATTGTCCTTTCCATAATATGGGGACAAATACATCTGTTACTTGTCCTTGTGGAGTTGAGTGCTGCTTAACTACTGGAAATTGTGGCCTTTTTTTAAGTTCAGCGGGTAATTTAAGTTTTCTCGTTAGCTGAAATTGACTATTAGGATTAGAAGGGGTGGCACTTATTGGTATGCCTAGTTGTACAATGTCATTCTCATCAGTAAAAAAGATATATCTTAAATTTCTGCTAGAACGCCAAAATTTTTCAGCTACATTCGAGATTTCATTTTTTTGATTATTTGCAACTAATTCAGTAACATTACCTGAAAGTAATAGACCTAAGTCCCTTGCATATCTAGTATCGTTCATACCTGCATCTCTTTGTATACTATTGAGTGCAAAGAAGGTTATCCCTGTCATTAAAAGACTTACAGCAAGTGTTGCGATAGCTAATAATTTTGTCCTTAAACTAAAACCGCTCCACCATTTGAGTAATCTTTCCCACCAATAATTATTCTCAAGACTATTTTCAATGTTTTCTGAAAAAAAGAATTTTGTTTTGTTCAAATTATTCTGATTAGTCATTAATTATCATCCTTATATTGAAAGTGTCGAACTTGGTGTCCAATATCTTTCCTATAGTACATTCCATCAAAACTTATTTTTTCTAAATTTGCGTAGATTGATTTAAAAGCATTATCAAAATCATAACTTTGGCAGACAATACTTAAAACCCTTCCTCCATCAGTAATTGTATTTCCTACATAATCAGTTGATGTTCCTGAATGAAAAATTTGGAAATTTTCATTCTCAATACAATTAAAATTAATAGGTAATCCAACTTTATATTCAAGTGGATATCCTTTTGAAGCTGCTATCACACAAGCACTTACTTTATTTGGAGGAGGGATTTTTTCATTACCGCTTAGATTACCCGTGGCACAATTTTGTAATAGTTTGGCAAAGTTATTATCCATTAAGGGCATAATAGTTTGGCATTCGGGATCTCCAAATCTACAGTTATATTCTATAACTTTTGGTCCAAATTCTGTGATCATTAATCCAAAATAAATGACTCCTCGATAATCAATATTTATTTTTACTAATTCGTTAATAGTTGGCTCAATAATTTGATGACAAATCTCTATAAGTTCACTATCAGTAATTATGGGTGCAGGAGAATATGCACCCATTCCTCCTGTATTAAGGCCTTTATCTTTTTCTTCAAGTCTCTTATGATCTTGTGCTGTTGGTAAAAGTACATAATTTTTACCATCACATAATGCGAAAACTGAGATCTCGGGTCCTTGAATCTTTTCTTCAAGAAGGACAATATCTCCAGCAGAACCGAACTTTCCTTCTAGAATTTCTTTGGTTATTAGTAAAGTATCCTCCTTATTCTGTGGAATAAAAACACCTTTCCCTGAAGCAAGTCCATCTGCTTTTACAACAAATTGTAGTGAAGAATTCAAGATAACATTTTTGGCTTCATCCATATTGGAAACTTTCCAAAAATTTGCAGTAGGGATATTGGCATTTTTCATGAAGTTTTTTGCCCAATACTTGCTTGATTCTAATTTTGCTCCATCTTTACCTGGACCAAAAACGAAAAAGTCTTTGCTTCTTAAAAAATCTCCAAGACCATCTGCAAGAGGAGTCTCTGGACCAATCACAATCAAATCAATATCTAAAACTTGTAATTTTTCTAGCAAATGGTAATGATTATTTATATCAATATCTATTTTTTGACATTTATTGATTTTATGTGAACCACCATTTCCAGGAACTATAAAAATTTGTTTTACTTGATTGTTTTTTTGTATCGCCCAAGCCAAGGCATTTTCTCTCCCACCATTTCCAATAATGGCAATATTCTCTAATTTATGAAAGTTTTCTGCTTTATTAGAATTGAAGCTCATGAATTTGTTTGTAATGGGTATTTATTTTTTTATTAATCAGTTAAAGTAAGGCTATTACTTTTGCTGAAAATTTTAATTACTATTCAATAATATATTGTATGTAATTTATTAGAAATATTCACCTATGAAAAGAGAAAGCCAATTAATTTATGAAGGCAAAGCAAAGAAAATATTTGCTACTAGTGATCCGAGTATAGTTTTGATTGAATTTAAAGATGATGCTACTGCTTTTAATTCTTTAAAGAAGTCAACATTCACCGGGAAAGGTGCTTTAAATTGTAATATAAGTAAAAATATTTTTAAATATTTAATAGACAATAATATCCCGACGCATTTTATAAGAGCATTAGATACTAATTCTTTCCTTGCGCAGAAAATTAATATATTTCCTATTGAAGTCGTTCTTAGAAATGTAGCCTATGGTTCTATATGTAAACAAACTAGTATTAAGCCAGGAAAAGTTTTCGATAAACCCCTCTTGGAGTTTTATTTCAAAAATGATGATCTAAATGATCCTTTGCTTACTGTGGATAGAATCAAATTAATGAATTTAATAACAAATGAAGAATTAGAAGAGATAAAAAAATTAACTCTTAAAGTTAATAGTATTCTTAAAAGCTTTTTTTTTAATATTAAACTTAAACTAGTAGATTTTAAGCTTGAATTTGGCAAAAATTCAAAAAAAGAGTTAGTTTTGGCAGATGAATTTAGTCCTGATAATTGTAGACTCTGGGATCTAGAAGCAGAGAATGGTAGAATTAAGAGTCTAGATAAAGATCGTTTTAGAAATGATTTAGGAAACTTAATTGAGGGCTACAGTGAAATTAATACTAGAATAAATAATTTTATTAGTTCCACTGAAAATTTTTAATTTGATTTCAAACTTATGAAAAATAAAAAATTAAACTATAAAAATTTTTTAACTGGTGTTGGATTTCTTTCATTACTTTTAATTTCTTACGATAATGAGATTCGAGCAAATTATTCATTAGAAAATAATAAGATATTAAGGAAAAATTTATTTGATGGTGCAATAAAATTCAAAAGGAATAATTTGAATGAAGGATATTTTCAAAAATTTGAAAATATTTTTTTAGTGAATAATTCTGAAAAAGATAGGAAAAATGTACTTATTTCAGAAATTATTATTGAGGGATGGGAAGGCCATCCAGAAGGCAGAAAACTAGAATTGGCTGCATATGATTCAATGAGTATTAAACCAGGAAGCATTGTTAATAATCAAATACTAAAAAAAGACTTGGAAGCAATTTATGCAAGCGGCTGGTTCTCTGGAGTCAAATTTAGAGCAGATGATGGCCCTTTGGGAGTCAAATTAATTGTGGAAATAGTACCCAATCCAATTTTGAAAAAAGTAACTATAAATCCTAATTTCAGTTTAATTCCTGAAAAGTTTGTTAATAATATTTTCAAAAAATATTATGGAAATACTCTTAATTTAAATGAACTACAACAAGGTATTAATCTTATAAAAGGTTGGTATGAAGAGAAGGGATATTCTTTAGCAAGAGTAAACAGTCCTGAAAGGATCTCAGATGATGGTAATGTTATTTTAAAAGTAGATGAAGGAATAGTTTCGGATATCAAAATTAGATTTATTGGTGCAGATGAAAAAATCAGGAAGGGAAAGACTAAGGATTGGGTAATAAAAAGAGAATTAAAAACAGCTTCAGGAGTAATTTTTAATAGAAAAATTTTAGAAAGTGATATAAAGAGACTTTATGCAACTGCTTTGTTTGATGATGTAAAAGTTTCTCTTAGTCCTGATGAAGAGGATAGTAAAAAGGTTTTAATTACTTTAGATATTAGTGAACAAAGAACTGGCTCTTTAACAGGTGGGGTTGGTTTCAGTAATGCAGCAGGTATATTTGCTCAACTAGGATTTAAAGAAAGTAATGCTTTAGGAAGAGCATGGACAACTAATCTTAATCTGAATTTTGGAACTTATTCGACAACTTATAATATTTCTCTTTTTGATCCTTGGATTAAAGGAGATAAATATAAAACAGCTTTTAGATCAAATATATTCTTAAGTAGAGATTATCCTCAGGAATTTACAAGCGAAGATAACGGGAGACTTTATGCCGTAAATGATACTACGAGTACTAGTAGTGACTCTTTATCTTCTGTAGTTCTTGAAAATGTAGGAGGAGGTTTTACATTTTTAAGGCCTTTAAATGATGGAGATCCATTTAAAGAAACACCATGGAGAGTCTCTTTAGGAATGAATTTTAAAAAAGTCACAATGATGGATAGTGATGGTAATAAAAAACCATATTCAACAAAGAAACCTACCTCTGCAAATATCAGTGAAATTATATGTATTGGTTACACAAAAGAAGATGGATCTTGTCCAGCTGAAAATACTTTAATAAGTGTTGTTGCTGGAGGAGTAAGGAATAAATTAAATAATAATATAAATCCTACCTCTGGAAATATATTAAGATTTGGTAGTGAACAATTCTTACCACTAGGAGATAATTCACCTGTCTTCAATAGATTAAGAGCTTCTTATGCTTGGTTTACTCCTTTAAGGCTGATAAATTTAACTAAAGAATGTAAAGGAGGAGATTTTAAAGATAATGATTGTCCTCAAACAATTGGATTCCAAATAAAGTCAGGAATGATTATTGGAGACTTACCTCCTTATGAATCTTTTTGTATGGGGGGAGCTTCATCTGTGAGGGGTTGGGGATCTTGTGAACTATCAGTTAGTAAAAGTTTTGCAGAGGTTTCAGCTGAATATAGATTTCCAATTTGGAGGATGATTTCAGGAGCTTTCTTTGCAGATGCAGGTAGTGATTTTGGCTCTCAAAGTGATGTTCCAGGCAAACCAGGAAAACTCCTTGATAAAACTGGTTCAGGTTATTCTCTTGGAGGAGGGCTTGGTATTAAAACACCTGTTGGTCCATTAAGATTAGATATTGCTACGCAGGATTTAAGTGGCAATATGCGTTATACACTTGGAGTCGGTTGGAAATTTTAAGTGTTATCTTGGCCCTCTAATTATGATTCTTGTTATACGATTTCTGGTCAAATTACCAGAACAGGGATAGGTTTGCATAGTGGAGAACAGACCAAAGTCAGAATTAAACCATATGATCAAGAAGGTTACTTTGTATCTTTCTCAGATAATCCAAGTAAAATTTTTAAATTAGATCAGAATTTGATTGGTAGTACGATGCTTTGTACTGCAGTTAAATTGGGTTCACGAAATCTATACACAATAGAACATCTTTTATCCTCTCTTGCAGGATGTGGAATTAGTTATGTACATATTGAAGTAGATGGTAAGGAGATTCCTCTGTTAGATGGTTCAGCTATTCAGTGGGTCAAAGCAATTGAAGAAGTTGGGATTAAAAGAGTTCCAATTCCTATGAATTTCATGAAAGAAATTAATGAATCAAGAATTTTTCATCAAAATGATTCTGTTATTGCTTTAACTCCTTCAAAAAAGTTAACCATTATCTCAACAATAGATTTCAAATATAAAGCGATTGGCAAACAAACATTTGTAATAGATTTAAATCCCAGATACTACGTAGAGATGATTGCTCCAGCAAGAACTTTTGGATTTAAAGATCAGTTTCAAGAGTTGAGTGAATTAGGATTAATCAAAGGTGGTAGTTTGGATAATGCGCTTGTCTGTGATGGAGATAAATGGGTTAATCCTCCATTAAGATTTACTAATGAACCAATACGTCATAAGATTTTAGACTTAATAGGGGACCTGGCTTTGGTAGGGTTACCTAAAGCCCAAATAATGGTTTATAAAGGATCTCATTCTTTAAATGCTTTATTGGCTTCATCGTTAAAAAATTAACTTTTAAATTGTGGAAAATCAAAACTCATTTATTAATAATGAAAAATTATCTATTCAGGATATTTTAGGCCTTCTTCCACATAGATATCCTTTTGCGTTAGTAGATAAAGTTGTCAACCATATTCCCGGGGAAAAGGCAGTTGCAATAAAAAATATAACTATTAATGAACCTCAATTTCAAGGTCATTTCCCTGATAGACCACTTATGCCAGGGGTATTAATAGTTGAGTCAATGGCTCAAGTGGGAGGTTTAATTGTTTCTCAAATGCCTGATCTACCTAAGGGTCTTTTTGTATTTGCTGGGATAAATAATGTTAAGTTCAGAAGACCTGTAGTTCCTGGCGACCAATTACTAATTACTTGTGAATTAATTAGTTTAAAAAGGAAGAGATTTGGCAAGGTTAAAGGTGAAGTTCATGTTGAGGAAAAGCTTGTTTGTTCTGGAGAGTTAATGTTCTCATTAGTTGATTAAAATGGATAATAAATATGATCAAAAAAATTCTAACTTTCAAGATGTTGGAATTCATCCTACTGCTTCAGTTCATTCAAATGCGCAATTAGATGTTGGAGTGGAAGTAGGATCTGGAGCTATCATAGGTCCTGATGTTGTTATTGGCTCTGGGACTATTATTGGTCCTAATTCAATAATTAAAGGGAAAACAAAATTAGGTAAAAATAATCATATTTATCCTAATGTATTCTTAGGATTTGAGCCTCAAGATTTAAAATATAAAGGAGCACCAACGGAAGTTATTATTGGTGATAATAATACATTTAGAGAATGTGTAACCATAAATAAAGCAACCTATGAAGGAGAAAAAACAATTATTGGAAATAATAATCTTCTAATGGCATATACTCATATTGGTCATAATTGTATTTTAGGCGACGGGATAATCCTTTCTAATGGGGTACAAGTTGCTGGTCATGTATTGATTGAAGATCGAGCTATTATTGGAGGCTGTTTAGGTGTTCATCAATTCGTGCATATTGGATATCTTGCAATGATTGGAGGTATGACACGCGTAGACAGGGATGTGCCTCCTTTTTGCTTGGCAGAAGGACATCCAGGGAGGTTAAGAGGTCTAAATAGAGTAGGCATTAAAAGAAGTGGACTTATGAATAGAAATGATTTTGATTTTAAAACCCTGTTAAGAACTTGGAATTTACTTTTCAAATCTGATTTTGTGATTTCAGAAGCTCTTGATATAGCGATGAATGATAAATTAGATTTCTCATCTAATAGGTTATGTAAATTTCTTAAAGGATCAATTTCTAAAAATAGAAGAGGGCCTATGCCCTTAGTAAAGATATGAGAAAACGAATATTTATAAGTACGGGAGAAGTGTCTGGAGATCTCCATGGAAGTTTACTTGCAAGAGAATTAATTAAGGAAAGTAAAAAAAAATCGATTGATTTAGATCTCTATGGTTTAGGGGGTGAAAGGATGAGGGAAGCCGGTGTGAAAATTATTTGTGATACAACACCTATCAGTGCGATTGGATTATGGGAGGCTTTGCCTTTAGTAATTCCCATGTTTAAAATCCAAAAGAAATTTTTTCAAGCTCTAGTTTCAAATAATCCTGATTGTTTAATTATGATTGACTATATGGGACCAAATATAAGTATTGGAAGAAAATTAAAGAGAAAAAAGTTTGACATACCTATTTATTACTATATAGCTCCTCAAGAATGGGCCTGGAGAGTTGGGAATAATTCAACTACTGATCTTATTGGTTTTTCCGATAAAATATTCGCAATATTTCAACAAGAAGCAAATTTTTATCAAAAGAGAGGAGGGAAAGTTCTTTTTGTTGGTCATCCTATGATCGATTTAACAAAGAAATTACCTACAAAAAAAATAGCAAGAGAATATTTAAAACTTAAAAATAATCAAAATATATTGCTTATAATGCCTGCTTCGCGTCCTCAAGAATTAAGGTACGTTCTTCCCAATTTTATGCAAGTGGCTCAAAAATTACAAAAAAAATATCCAACTCTTATGGTTTTTATATTATCGTGTCGACAAGAATTTGATCAGAAATTTGAGAATGCTTTTCAGAAATATCATATAAATGGAAGGATAATCAAATCCTGTGAAATTGAATCAAATAAAACTTACATATATACACTCTCTAAATTAGCACTTTGTAAGTCAGGCACTGTAAATATGGAATTAGCTTTATATGGGATTCCTCAAGTCGTTGGCTACAAAGTAAGTAGAGTAACTGCTTTTGTTGCAAAGAGAATACTTAATTTTAAAGTGAAATATATTTCTCCTGTAAACCTTTTGATGAAAAAGCTTATAATTCCAGAATTTGTACAAAAAGATTTCGAAGTTAATAAAATATTTAAGAAGTCTTGCAAGCTCATTGAAAATAAAAATGAAAAAATAAAAATTAAGAAAGGCTACTTATCACTAAGAAGTATATTAGGAAGTGAAGGTGTCGTTCAAAGAGCTGCAATCGAAATTTTAAATTCACTTATTTAATTATTATGTCAGGAACCACTAAATTTTTATTATCATTATTTATTATTTGCTCAATATTTTTGAATCCTATCAATACACTTGCTGAAGATATTGTTCTTGGTGGAGGTTGTTTTTGGTGTTTAGAGCATGATTTAGAATCTTTGCAAGGAGTTGAATCAGTAGTTAGCGGATATTCAGGAGGAGATTTAATAAATCCTTCTTATGAAAATCATGAAGGACATCAAGAAGTAGTTTTAGTGAAATATGATACAGAAGTAGTTGATGTTGATGAAATCTTAAGACTTTATTTTAGAAATATAGATCCACTTGATAGAGAAGGACAATTTTGTGATCGTGGAGATTCTTATAGGCCTATTATTTTTTATCAAAATGAGGAAGAAAATAATAAATCAAAAATTGCTTTAATTTCAGCTTCTAAAGAATTAAATGTTATTCCAGAGAATATAAAAGTTGAATTAAAAGAGAGAGGAGAGTTTTGGGTCGCAGAAGATTATCATCAAGATTTTGCAAATAATAATGAGTTAAAGTATAAGTTTTACAGATTTGCTTGTGGTCGTGATAAGAGATTAGATCAATTATGGGGCATGAATGCTAGATCTTCTAATAAGTGGTCTGGTTAAATTAATTTAGTTCCTGCTCTTGAATCCATTTAACAAGTGTTCTTACCCCGTAGCCAGTAGCACCACTTGGATTAATTCCTTTATTTTTATCTGTCCAACATGTTCCTGCGATATCTATATGTGCCCATTTGATTGGATTAGCAATGAATTCTTCTAAAAATAATGCTGCAGTTATTGAACCTCCTGCTCTTGGACCCGTATTTTTCATATCTGCAATATGAGATTTAAGCCCCTCTTTATAAGAATGTTGTAGTGGCATTTGCCATAACCCTTCCCCTCTATTAGAAGCTGCATTTAACAATTCTTCTGCTAATTCTTCGTTATTACTCCATAAACCTGCTACATCATTACCTAATGCAATTAAGCAAGCACCTGTTAATGTAGCTAAATCAATTATTTTATTTGGATTTAAATTGGATGCATATATTAATGCATCTGCAAGTGTTAATCTCCCTTCGGCATCTGTATTATTGACTTCAATAGTTTTACCATTTGAAGCTTGAACAACATCTCCTGGATGCATTGCAGAACCATTTATCATATTTTCACATGCAGCAACTATAAAGTGAATTTCAATCCCTTTTGGTTTAATAGAGCCAAGAGCTTTTGCTGCTCCTAAAACGGCAGCACTTCCTCCCATGTCATACTTCATCATCTCTATTTGAGAAGCACCAACTTTGAGATTATAACCTCCAGAATCAAATGTTAATCCTTTACCCACTAGAGCTATTTTTGTATGAACTTTATCTTTGGGTCTGTAAGTTAAATGTATGAATTTTGGTTTTAATTCAGAACCTTTAGCTACAGCTAAATATGCCCCCATCCCCAGTTCTTCGCAATCAGATTTTTCTAAGATTTTGACTTGGAGTGAATGCTCAGACCCTATCTCAATAGCTTTTTTGGACATTTCGAGGGGGGTAAGATCGTTCGGCGGAGCGGCTACAAGTTTCCTCGCAAATTCTACTCCTTCGCAAATATATTCAATTTTAGAGAAAGAAATATTTTGATTATTATTCAAATCAAGAAATTCAATTTCATTTAATAAAATCTTTTCATCCCTTTTTTTATTAAATCTATTATCCTTGTAGGCTGATAACCTACATGACTCAGCTATCTCAAATATAGAATCATCAGGTAATGTGTCCCAAGGTAAAAGGATAGTTATTTTTGCTTCTTTGTCTAAAGTTTTTCTAATACAATCAGCTAAAGAATTTCTCAAGTTATTTGTCTTAAGAACTTTATCTTTTCCTAATCCTATTAGAACTAATGAGTTTAATTTTTGATTTAATAATTCTAAAGAAAGGAAATTACCTTTTTCTCCAAGAAAGTTTCTATTATTTATTTTTTCCAAAAATACTTTTGGATCAATAATAAAATTTATTTTTTCTAATTGCTCATAAATATTATCTTCGTATAAGCCTATTATTAATAATGAACCTTGCCATGTATTTATAGGGTTTTGAAAAATTGAAAATTGCATTTTATTTGATAAGAATTAAATTTAATTGTTTGTGAAAGTTGTTTGCCATCTATCCCTAGTTTCCTTATTAAATGGTGGTAACCATAAATAGATTAATTTCTTTTCTAATTTACGTCTTAATTTGACATCTTTGGGAACATCAAGAAAAAAACGTATATCTAAATGATTTTCCATCTGATTTTTAGAAATTGATTGTTTGTAGTTGTTTATGTAGTTTTTACAATCATGGTCACCTTTCCATCGTTTATCTGCAGAATTTGTTTCTCCAATATAGAGAATTATCTGGGATTTATTCATTGTATCTATTACAAAATACATCGCAGGCCCATTGTGTACAGTTTTTTTTGAACGCCAAAAATTAATAGAAAACGCTGTCAATAAAAAAGGATTTATTTTTTGAAGTTCGTCGTTGTCTTTTTGATATAATAATGATTGCTGGATATCTAAATTATAGTTATTTTGGATGATTTTTTTTTGATGACTATAAATATTTTCTCTCCAATAAATTAGAGATTCTTTTGAATGGTTTAAATTTTCTTCATTAAGGTAATTTAAAGAGAATGCATTATCTGCTTTAAACAATTCGTATTGTAAACAGCTATTTTCTTTAATTGGTTTTGATGAGAATTGCAATTACTTAAATAATTTTATGATATATCTAATTTTGAATATACAAATAAAATATAGGCATGCCAAAAAAAAATCATTTATACAATATAAGTTTATTAA
>CAYNKY010000021.1:0-19769 GCA_964397895.1 uncultured Prochlorococcus sp. | reverse complement strand
CTTTAAATTATCTATATTTTTATTTTTAAATTTCTTTAACTCTTGAATAGTAGTCCATTTTGGAGAAGGTAAATTTAATCTATCAATAAATTTTTTTTGAGAAATCCTATCTACCAATGGACTTAGTGAATCTAAGCTTGGTATAGAGAAATTTTTTGCACCAATTTGTTTTAATTTATCAACTTTTATCCATTCATTTTCAAAAATAATTTTTTCACTTTGTTGGATTAATTTCTTATTTCCTTTAATTTGTAAAGCATCTGCCTCAATTACAGAATCAGCTTTAATTCCTCCAGGATCATTTCTTGATTTAGTTTGGACACATACTTTTATACCTCTTTCTTTAGCAGCTTCCGTTAGCATTAAAGCTAGTTGGCCTCCACCAATAATTCCAATTGTATAGGGTTTGTCTTGATTATTAATAATTTCTTTCAAAATACATATAGAAATTTTATTACTATTTTTAATTCTTAACAACTAAATTTCTGTTCTCATTTTTAAATCAAGTTATGATAAATGTAAACATTATAAAAAAATAAATTTTAGGGACGTTTTATTTACAGTGGAAGAGAACAAGATACTAGTCCCAATTGAAAAAAATTCTTATGAAGTATTAATAAAGGCTGGAGTATTAAATGAGATTGGTGAAAGGCTAATAAAACTTGGGATAAAGAATACAAGAAAAATATTAATAATTTCTAATCCAGAAATATCTAATTTATTTGGTAGAAATCTTCTTAATAGTTTAAAAAAACACAATTTCACCGCACAAATATTCGTTATAGACGCAGGGGAATCTTTTAAAAATATTGCCACACTTAATAAAATATATGATTTTGCTTTTGAATATGGATTAGAAAGAGGGTCATTAATGATTGCACTTGGTGGCGGAATTGTAGGAGACATAACAGGTTTTGCCTCAGCCACTTGGCTAAGAGGTTTAGACTATATCCAAATACCAACTACGCTTCTTTCTATGGTTGATTCATCTGTTGGAGGAAAAACAGGTGTTAACCATCCAAAAGGTAAAAATTTAATTGGTGCATTTAATCAACCCAAGGCAGTATTCATTGACACAAATACACTTAAAACGCTTCCTTCAAGAGAATTCAGGGCTGGAATGGCTGAAATAATTAAATATGGTGTAATAAGTGATAAAGAACTCTTTGAATTTCTAGAAGATGAAAAAGTTTTAAATAATATTATTAAATTAGATAATCAAAGTTTGAATAAAATAATTAAAAGATCTGTCCAAATAAAGTCAGATATTGTCTCTAAGGACGAAGAAGAAAAAGGAATAAGAGCTTTTTTAAATTACGGTCATTCTTTTGGACATGTAATCGAAAATTTATGCGGATATGGAGAATATCTTCATGGAGAAGCAATTTCAATAGGAATGAAGATTGCAGGAGAAATTGCTTTGAAGAAAGGTCTTTGGTCCAAAGAGGAATCATTGAGGCAGAATAATCTAATTAAAAGTTATGGATTACCAATAGAAGTTCCAAATTTAAATAGAAATGACGTTATTAGGATCCTAATGGGAGATAAAAAAGTTCAAGAGGGGAAAATGAGATTTGTTTTACCAAATAGGATTGGTGAAGTAAAAATATACAAAAATATAGTTGAGAGTGATTTTGCAAATTACTTTAATTAATTTAAACATCTAGTATTAATTTTAAATTTCTCTTGACTTAATTTCTTAAAAACAAACCATTTAAAATCCCCCAGACAAATAGGATCAACCAATCTTAGAAGTGCTTCTCTTTTTAAAAGTGCTTGAGATAAATTTAATTTGAAATCATCTTGAATCTCAAAGAGTTTTTGAGCCAAACCTAATGATAGAAGAGCTTCGCCTTGTTTAACAATTCCTATTGATTCAAATCCTATAGATTCTGCTTGACTAATCAAAACATCACTACAAATATGACAAGTTAAATCACAATCCCCAGGATTATCTAAAATTTTGTTACTAGCTTTTTGATTCTTATACGAAAGAATAGTGCCATCATTTTTTTGAATAGAATAATATCTTTTTGAATCTATTGCATAATCAATTATTAGTAATATTCCATTGTTAATTATTTTATATATATCTCTTAACCAAAGTGAATTATTAACATGTAACTCGGTTGTCCATTCATCAGGTGCATTTCTTGGTGGGATATTTACTCCTAAATTAATCTGAATTTCGTTAATTTTCTTCCTTAAATCTTTTGTTAGGACAATATTCTTGAATTTAAGTTTTTTATTTTTCTCATCTAATTCAACACCTTGTCGATAGATATTGCCATCTTTATATTGTATTCTTTCCACAGGAAATGCATCTAAAACTTCATGAGCTATTATTAATCCATTTATACTTCTCTCTTCTACTTCATCCAAATCAATCCACGATATATCTATTTCCTTATCTAAAAACTTTTTCAATCTATTCTTTTGTTTTGAAATCATTCCCAAGTTAACTTCAATAATTTTAAATGAAATATTTTTAACTATCTCTGGATTATTTATCAAGAAGTAATTTATTATGCCTTCCATCAAGCAACCATTGCCAGAGCCAAACTCTAGAATATTAAATTTCTCAACATAATTAGAGTTTTTGGAGAATTGTATGAACCAATCTTCAATTTGTATCCCTAACAAGGATGCGAAATCATTTGATAAAGAGGGAGATGTTACGAAATCTCCATCTATACCAATTTTTGCTTTCCCGCTTCCGTAATATCCATTTTGGGAATCATTTAGAGTAATATTCATAAAATCATGAAAACTTAAAATACCACCCATCTCAAGAAATTTTTCAAATAACCAATCTGGAATATTCGCAGGAAAACTATTCATAGGTGACAATAGGAAGAGTTAAGTTTTTTTTAATATGCCTTCAAAGATTAACTATGTATTAGGATTTTTTCTATCTTTAATAATAATTTTTTTTAGTAAACAATCTTTTGCTCTTAACAATCCAGAATTAATACCTGATATTAAGTCACCTGTCCTTGATCTTGCTAAAACATTAAGTCCTAATCAAAAGGAATCATTAGAAATTCTATTAAATAATTTCGAAGAAGAAAATGGGTGGAAAATCAAATTTCTTTCTCAATATGAAAGTAATCCTGGTTTGGCTATTAAAGATTATTGGGATCTTGATGAAACAAGCCTACTTGTAGTTGCTGATCCAAGAGGAGGGAATTTATTAAATTTTAATGTAGGTGATGCATATTTTTCATTCTTACCAAGATTATTTTGGGTGGAATTACAAACAAGATTTGGGAATCAATATTATGTTCGTGATCATGGAGAGGATGGAGCTGTACTGGATGCAATAAATTCAGTGAAACTTTGTTTAGATAAAGGAGGTTGCCAGGTTGTTCCTGGATTACCAAGAGAACAATATTTGTGGACTCTAAGTACATCTATCTTAGGAGGGTTAGTAGCTGGCTTTTCTGCCGCACCTAGAAAGGAAAATGAAATAATTTCTATAGGATTTCTTGCTCTTTTATCTCCATTATGGGGCATGCTATTTGGGGTATTTGGATTAGCACCTATTATCACAAGAACCTCTGAAATACTTCCTTTACTTAAAAATGGATTAGCATTTGCAGCGGCAGCAATTGGAGGATATTTATTATCTCAAACTTTATTCTCAAGATATAAAAGTCCAAAAAAGCTTAAGTAAAAGTATTAAATATTTGGTACTTCATACAATACATTTTCACTAACTATTTCTCCTGATGATGTGTACCATCTTTGAGAAATATATTTTAATTTATTTTTATAAAATTCAATCCATGAGAAATTTATGAGAATTTCGCCTTGATCACTTTTTTTATACCTTGGAACTATAGCTGCATTAAGATAAGTTGTTCCCTTTTTATCTTGTATAAACATATTTCTGGTTCCTAAATTCCTCTTAAGCTCATTATGAGTATGTCCAAATATTACAAGATCTAAAAATCTATTTTTTTGAATATGAGAGATTGCTGCAGATAAATCTCTATCGCCCCAATCCATCGATGGAGCCTTCCAATCTTTCCCACAAATACTATTAGGCTCAGAACCCAAGCCTGATGGACCAGAGTGAGCAATTATTAATAAAGGTAAATCATCACGAGCCTCCGAAGAACATTTTATTATCCTTCTAGTTGAATCTTCTTCTGACAAAGGGCCATATACTCCTTTCATCTCTTTAGATAAAAAGTAACCACCTCCTGAACTACATGGCCTAGCCCCTAGAATATTTAATCTATTATTAAAAACTTTTAATTGCCATCCGCAAAATTTATCTTGAAGAATTCGAATTTGTTTAAGCAAGGTTTCACCTGACTTATCATGACCACGATCATGATTACCTAAAACTACATAGGCTGGAATTTTTAGAGTATTGATCTTTTTTAATGTTTTAATATTGCCTTCTGATATATCTCCCACAAATAAAACAATGTCAGGTTTAATTTTTGATAAAATAAAAACATCGCTTTCAGACCACATCCCATGGCAATCTCCAACAACAGCAATTTTAAAATTTGACAGAATTTTTTCTATTTGAGCATATAATTAATAAAATACATTCTAATTCCTGATCATCACAACTTCTACAGCTAAAAAAGAATCCAAAAGAACTGAAGAAGATCTAACTTCTGAGATCAAAACTTTGTGCAAAAAAACAAATGCAATAATTCTAGCTCATTATTACCAAGCACCTGAGATTCAAGATATTGCTGATTTTATAGGCGACTCATTAGAATTATCCAGGAAAGCTGCTAATACTGATGCTGATGTAATTATATTTTGCGGAGTTCATTTCATGGCTGAAACTGCAAAAATTTTATGCCCTGACAAAACAGTTTTACTACCAGATATTGATGCAGGATGTTCATTAGCTAATGACTGCCCCTCTGACGAATTTAAGAAATTTAGAGATGACAACCCAGGACATTTTGTCGTTAGCTACATAAATTGTACTGCAGAAGTAAAAGCTCAAAGTGATCTTATTTGTACTAGTAGTAACGCAGTTGCATTAGTAAATAAGTTACCCAAAGATACAAAAATAATTTTTGCTCCTGATCAAAATCTTGGTAGATGGGTTCAAAAGAATTCTGGAAGAGATCTAAAACTTTGGCCAGGCAGTTGCATTGTTCATGAAACATTTAGCGAAGAAGCATTAATGAAATTAAAATTTGAGCATCCTGAAGCAAAGGTTGTAGCTCATCCAGAATGCAGTCAAAATTTATTATTATTAGCAGACTATATTGGATCTACAAGTAAATTACTAGACTTCATAAGTACTGATAATTCAAAAACTTTTATGGTTTTAACTGAGCCCGGAATAATTCATCAAATGAAAAGAAAAGAACCTAATAAGATTTTTATAGAGGTTCCTGATATCGAAGGATGTAAATGTAATGAATGTCCATATATGAAATTAAATACACTTGAAAAAATTTTAGATTGTTTGAGAAATAAAAACCCATCAATAGAACTACCTTCAGAGATTATAAAAAAAGCTTATAAACCTATAAAAAGAATGTTAGATATGAGTTTTTAGGTTTATTTATAGTTTGTATCTAAATCCTGTACTCTTAGGAAAAGCCGCATTTAGATTTTTGGAGTCTAAAAGAAAGTGGCTAATATTATCGCTTTGCTTTATGAGCCTAATTAGTAAATTTTCTCCTGTTTTATATTGTTTATCTTTCCTAGTACCTATATCTTTTTGAAGGATAGGATTCAAATTCATATTTACTTCAACATCAGGAGTTATTCCAAATTTATTAATATCAATTCCTTTAGGGGTTAAATATTTTGCCACAGTAACGGTTAATCCAGAGCCATCAATGAGTGTTCTCATAGATTGCACAAGACCCTTTCCAAAAGTTTTTTTACCTACTAATTTACCTCTTAAGTTATCTCTTATTGCTCCCGAAACTATCTCACTAGCACTAGCAGATCCCTCATTAACTAATACAACTAGTGGTTTACTTGTTATGGCGCTACCATTTGCTCTTTTAATTTCTTTTGATCCGTTCTTTGATAAAGTGCTAACGATTATTCCTTTATTAATAAATTGTCTTGAAATATCAATACTAGAATCTAATAACCCCCCTGGATTACTTCTAAGATCAAGAACGTATCCTGAGACTTTCTTATTTTCATAATCAATTAATGTCTTTTTCATATCTTTTGATGCATTTGCATTAAATTGTTTAATTCTTACATAGGCGATTAAGAATCCTTCTTTTGAAGTGTTCAATTTACTGATTACAGATTTAATTTCAATTTTTTCTCTTAATAAAGTCTTTTTTAAAATAATCCCATCTCTTAAGATATCTAAAACAACTTTTGTACCTCTTTTACCTCTTATCAATTTAACAGCATCTTCAATACCCATGTCCTTTGTAGAAATATTATCAATCGAAATGATTTTATCTTTAGCCTTTATTCCAGATTTATATGCAGGAGATCCTTCAATAGGAGTTACAATGATTAAATCGCCTGATTTTGGTTCTATTACTATTTGAATTCCTACTCCAGTCAACTCGCCAGAAGTATCAATTCGCATCTCCTTGAATTGCAAAGGATCTAAAAATCTCGTATACGGATCTTTTAATTTAGTTAACATTTCTCTAATAGCGATATATGCATCGTTTGAATTCGGATAATTCTTTGATAAGATTTCTTTTCTTAATTTAATCCACTCTCTTTTATTAAATTTACCCTCTGAATCTAAAAAATCCCTATAAACAATCTGCCATACATGATCTATTACCTCTTTATTACTTTTTTTTAATAATGAAGCTTCAATTGGATTTATGAACACCAAACTTGAAAAAACCAGAAGAGAAGCAAAATACTTTTTATTCACTGTTAGATTATTCATTCGGGTTCTATCCATTTACCATCATCCTTAATAAGTTGAATTAAGGCCTGAACCCCCTCATCTTCTGGTACTCGTTTTATCTCTTCTTTTCTCCTATATAAAGCAATTGTTCCCTTCCCTTTACCCACATATCCATAATCTGCATCTGCCATTTCTCCAGGACCATTTACTATACATCCCATAACTGCAATATCAAGACCAGTCAAATGAGATGTTGCATTTCGTACTTTATTGACTACTTCTTCAAGATTAAATAATGTACGACCACAACTTGGACAACTAATATATTCAACCATCGTTTTTCTAAGACCTAAAGATTGTAAGATTGAATATCCAACGGGTATTTCCTTCTCTGGGGCCTCTGTCAACGAGACCCTTATAGTATCTCCTAAGCCCTCAGCAAGAAGTGTTGCAATTCCTGCGGTGCTTTTAATACGTCCATAATCTCCATCTCCTGCTTCAGTTACGCCTAAGTGTAGTGGGTAATTATAACCTTCACTATCTAATCTATCTGCGATCATTCTGTATGCAGCCATCATAACTGGCGCCCTGGAGGCTTTCATTGAAATTATAATATTATGAAAATCAAGCTCATCACAAATTTTTACAAATTCCATAGCGGACTCAGTCATACCTAATGGAGTATCACCATAAGTAAAAAGCATTCTTTCTGATAAGGAGCCATGATTAACACCTATTCTTAACGCTTTATTTTGAGATTTTAAAACTTCTACTAAGGGGGTAAATCGTTTTAAAATAGTTTTCTTAATTGAATCAAATTCTTCAAAACTATATTCAGTTCTTGATGGATCTGATTTCTCAAAAACAAACAAACCAGGATTAATTCTAACTTTATCAACATGTTTTGCCACTTCCATGGCTATTTTCATTCCATTATGATGAACATCGGCTACTAAAGGTATATTAATACCATTATCTCTTAACTTCTTTTTTATCTCTCCAACTGCCTTTGCATGTGCTACAGAAGGGACTGTTAATCTAACGATTTCACAATCTACATCATGTAACCTCTTTATTGCCATCGCTGCATTTTCTACATCCATAGTATCTTCATTAATCATTGATTGTATTCTGACAGGATGTTCACTTCCTATACCTACATCTCCTACCATTACTGTTTTTGTTACTCTTCTCTCAATTTGAGTAGAATACCTCTTAGATAAACTATTAACTTCTTTTGATTTCGTTAAAGACATAAAACAAAGGTATTTTACAAAAACCTACTTAAATAGAATTATATAATTTATTTCTCACATTCTGAAGATCTTGTAATGTTAATCCGTAAGGATTATTCATTACAGTCTTTGAAAATCTCAACAAATATGATGGATGAAATATAACAAGATAACTAATGCCATCTTTACATATCCATTTTCCTCTCATTTTTGATATTGGATTTTTAATCTCTAAAACAGCCTTCATTGCAGTTGAACCAGTCAAGACAACAACTTTAGGTTCTATCAATTTTATTTGTTGTAATAACCATGGTTTATGTTTAGAAATTTCAAGAGAAGTAGGTTTTCTATTATTTGGAGGTCTGGATTTTATTACATTGCAAAAATAAATCTCTTTTTTGATATTTAGTCCAGATTTGACTAATAAAGTTTTTAAAAGCTTACCTGATTTACCGATAAAAGGTTTGCCCTCTTGATCCTCTTTTGATCCAGGAGCCTCTCCAACGATTACAAGATCAGCGAAAATATTACCTTCCCCAACAACTAATCTTCTCAAAACACTAATATTAATTTTTGATATTAATATATCAGACTATATTTGTTTAATATTTGAATTAAACAAAACATATATTTTTATTTTCAAAATAATTTATGCTTTTAAAAATTAAGAAAAATTATAAAAACAACGACATTAAGTGATAAATTATTTATCTTTTAATTAATATTTAAAATTTTTATAGGGAATTTAAAATCGACTTTAAATAAAATGAGTGAAGATTTATTATCAAGAAGAGCTCAATCTATCGAACCTTCACTTACTCTCCAAATTAGTGCTAAAGCTAATCAGCTGGCTGCAGAGGGTAAGGATATATGCAACTTAAGTGCTGGTGAACCAGATTTCCAAGCACCCATAGAAGTAATTAAAGCTACAAGCCAAGCTATTTTTGATGGTTATACAAAGTATGGACCTGCGGCTGGAGATTTAGAACTCAGAAAGGCAATCTCAGAAAAACTTCAAAATCAAAATAAGATTGACGTTGATTTTGAGAATATAATGGTAACAAATGGAGCCAAGCAGGCAATTTATAATTTATTTCAGATTTTATTGGATGAGGGAGATGAAGTAATTATTCCTTCACCTTATTGGTTGAGTTACCCTCAAATGGTAAAACTTGCTGGAGGCAAACCAATAATACTAGAATCTAATCCCGAAAGTAGTTTCAAGATAGATATAGAAGAATTAAAGTCAAGAGTTAATTCTAATACAAAATTTATAATAATTAATTCACCTAATAACCCAACTGGAAAAGTTCTCAAAGAAAAAGAGCTTCTTGAAATCGTGAATATCGTAAGAGAGAATTCTCAAATCAATATCATTTCAGATGAAATTTATGAGTTAATTTTAAATAAAGATTCAAAGCACATTAGCATTGCATCCATAGCTAATGATCTAAAAGATAGAATATATACAATAAATGGTTTTGCAAAAGGTTGGGCTATGACAGGATGGAGGATTGGATATTTGGTTGGCAGAAAGGATGTTATAAAAGCATCTTCATCATTGCAAAGTCAGAGCACAAGTAATGTTTGTTCTTTTGTTCAAAAAGGGGCTATTAAAGCTTTACAAATTAATCCAAATTTCTTTGAAAAAATGAATGCTATTTATGATGAGAGGCGAGAAATTCTTCAAAGAGGATTGAATAAAATTGATGGTTTATATGTAAGTAAACCAAAAGGAGCATTTTATGCATTTCCTAGGCTTCCTGATAAAAGTATCTCATCAGTTGATTTTTGCAAAAAAGCAATAAATGATTTTGGTTTGGTTTTAGTTCCTGGAAAAGTTTTTGGAAATGATCAGTGCATTAGAATTTCTTGCGCAGCCTCCCAAAAAAGTATAGAGGATGGCTTATATAGATTAAAAAAATCTATCGAAACTTACTACTAATATTTAATACACAATGAGAACTAAATTATTTCTCTTAATAAATTTATTGTTAATAAATTTCAACCCTTTTTACGCACAAGAAAAGGTCCTTCGAATAGGAGCCATTCCTGATCAAAATCAGGAAATTCTAAATAGGAGATTTAATTTATTGTCAAAACAATTATCCAAAGAGTTAAAAGTAAAAGTAAAATACGTACCAGTAATTAATTATGTAGCAGCTGTAACTAGCTTTAAGAATAAAGATCTAGATTTGGTTTGGTTTGGAGGCCTTTCTGGAGTGCAAGCTAGATTACAAACACCAAATTCTAAAGTGATTGCTCAAAGGGATGTTGATAAAAGATTTAAAAGTGTTTTCATAGTAAATAAAAAATTAAAGATAGATTATACGAACCAAATCAACGATCTAAGAAAATTAAAAGGAACTAGATTCACTTTTGGATCAGAAAATTCAACTTCAGGAAGATTAATGCCACAATATTTCTTAAATAAAGTTGGTATTGATATAACTGATTTCAAAGGTAGAACTACTGGATTTAGTGGTAGTCATGATGCAACAATAGCTTTAGTAAATAGTGGCTCTTATGATTCAGGAGCCTTAAATATACAGATTTACGAAAAAACTATAATTAATAATCCTCAAAGGACAAAGAATATAGATGTTTTCTTTATTACTCCTGAATACCCAGATTATCATTGGGTTTCACAAGGAAACTTAGATAATAAATTCAGGAAAGGATTCACAGAAGAACTAGAGTCATTTTTCCTAAATCTCAAAATTGATAATTTAGAACATGAGCAAATATTAAAATTGTTTAATGCTGAAAAATTTATAGATGTAGATATACAACAATATAAAAAGATTGAATCAATTGGAAGAAAATTAAAAAAGATTAGATGAGCAAAAAGATAATTGAATTAAAAAATATTTCTTTTTTTTATAAAGATAATTTAGTTCTTAAAAATATCAATTTAAAAATCATGGAAGGTGAAAAAGTAGCTTTAATAGGCAAAAGTGGTTCTGGTAAATCAACCTTGCTTTCTATTATTAATGGCACTTTTAAACCTGACCAAGGTGAAGTTAGAATAAATGATAAAATTTTGGGCATTCAAGATAATTATAAAAGGGAAAATATCGGAATAATATGGCAAGATTTAAGACTGATTGATGACTTATCAGCTGAACAGAATGTTAATTGTGGTTTATTAGGAAAAGAAAAATTTTTATTTACTTTTAAAAATCTTTTAAATCTAGTTTCTTTTAATAAAGCACATAAATGTATGAAATTATTAGAGTTGAATTCAAATATTTTTTCTCAAAATTTAAATAATATTTCTGGAGGGCAAAAACAAAGGGTCGCTATTGCTAGAACTCTTATTCAAGAACCAATAATTTTAATCGCTGATGAACCCTTTAATAATTTAGACAAAAGATTAAGCAATAATATAAAAGATTTATTCCTTTCAAAAATAAAAAGTTATCAAATAACTATTCCTAGTACTACCATAGTTGCTATGCATAATATCAATTTACTTAAAGGTTTTACAAGAATTATTGGTATTAAAAATGGAGAAATTTGCTTAAATGTAAAAAAACAAAAATTCAAAGATTATCAAATAAAAAAAATATATTGAAAATTGAATACACAAATAAAAAGTTCCTTATTTCTAATATTTATTCCAATTTTAGTACTTATACCTCTATCATTTGAAATTGCAAAAAATTTGCACTTTGGTGGCATAAATCTATTTTTTGAATTCTTTATTTCAGCTCTAACTCCTAAAATAAATAAAGAAATTATTTACACTTCGATTATTAGATTAAATGAAACAATATTTATAGCATTTGTAAGTTGGATAATTAGCATTTTATTTGGAGCTTTATTGGGAGTATTATCTTCGGATATTATCCATAAAATATTGAATACACCAATTTACATTAATAGATTTATAAGATATGTTTTAACAATCTTTAGATCATTACATGAGTTGGTGTGGGGTTTGATACTTATAGAATTTAATGGGGTCAATCTTGTTACTGGAATTCTCGCAATTTGTATTCCATATATTTCAATAAATGCAAAAGTTATAGGTCAGCAAATTGAGTTTATAGATTTCAAAACTATTCAATCAATAACTCAATTAAGTAATAACAGATTTACATCTTTAATTACATTAATATGGATACCTATTATTAAAACTATCAAAAATTTCGGACAATATAGATTAGAATGTGCTCTCAGAAGCTCTGCTATATTGGGTTTTTTAGGCTTAGGAGGACTTGGTACAAGTATATTTTTATCATTCCAAGCTCTAAATTTTAGAGAATTATGGACTTATCTCTGGATTCTTTCTTTATTAATAATTATTTCCAAAAGAATTTTCATTAATTTTAAAATAAATAAGTTAACAAGAAATATATCAATACCATTATTAATAATCTTTTTATTTTTTAATTTTTATTTGATTTTTATATTATCTCAATTAATTATAAAATTTGATCTTTCAACTATTGAATCTATTAATTTATCTTCGCTAATTGATTCTAATTTATTTATAAGAACTATTCTAAGAGCAATTTTTGAAACGGTTTTTATTGGGCTTTTAGCAACGGCCATTACCATTAGCCTTCCTCCATTCTTACTTCTAATCTCACAGAATAAAACTTATGTATTCTTTCTAAGAGTTTTTTCCTTTTTAATTAGGTTAATCCCTCCTCCAATATTAATCTTAATATTATTGATATTCAATCAACCCTCAATTTCCTTAGCGGCTCTTACACTTGGATTACATAATGCTTCTATTTCTTTCAAATTACTAAATCAAAGTTTTGAGAATTCAAATAAAAAGATTTATTTTGCAATAAAATCTTTGGGTGGTTCTCAAAGAGCCAGTTGGCTTTATGGGTTAATGCTAGAGCAATTTAAAAGTTATATTTCTTATTGCTCCTATAGATCTGATATTTTGATCAGGGAGACTTTCATGTTAGGAATAATTGGATCTATTGGACTTGGTTGGGAACTAAATGAAGCAATAAGTTCATTTGCTTGGAATGAAGTATTTATAATTTTGTTTGCCTATAGTTCTATAGCTATAGTCGGAGAAATAATAAATGGTAATATGAAAAAAAAATTTACTTAAATGTATAAATTTTTTATTTTGAATAGTGAATAAATTACCAAAACAATTAATAGTAATAGGAGATAGTTCAGTTTATGGTTGGGGAGATACTGAATATGGTGGATGGTGTGAAAGATTAAGAAAGGATTGGTCCAAGATAAAAAATGGGCCCATTATTTATCCACTAGGTGTTAGAGGTGATGGTATTGAGAAAGTTGCCCAAAGATGGGAAAAAGAATGGCTAAATCGAGGAGAAACAAGAAGAAATAAACCAAAAGGAATACTATTAAATGTAGGCCTAAATGATACTGCGAGAATTGGTCAAATCAATGGAAGACCGCAATTAGAAATAGATGGATTTGAATATGGATTTGATAGATTAATAAATGATATGAAATCAAAAACAGATATATTTGTACTTGGACTATCTCCTGTGGATGAAAGGAAAATGCCTTTTGGTGGATGTTTGTGGTATTCGAATGAATATTGCAATTCTTATGAAAAAAGGATGGAAGAAGTATGCCTTAACCAAGATGTCCCTTTCTTAAGTACATTTAAAGAAATGCATTCAGATATTCGAAGTAAAAATTGGTTATCAAATGATGGTATACACTTAAATTCAGATGGTCATTTATGGATTTATCAGCGTTTAAAAAGTTGGGAAGTTTTAAAAAACTGGAAACAATCTTAGATTCAAAAATAGCGAAACTTATATTAATTAATTCATATTAAATAATAAAAAATTATTGCTATTGTTGCTGCAATAATTGTTTGAATACTATTAACAATTTCATTAGAAAGTTTTAATTTATCTTGAAATTTTGCTCCTATAAAACTTTCTATGATTGTCGCAACGAAACCAGAAAAAACTACAATCAGAAAATCTTTTTTATAATTAATTAACCTCAGAAAAAGAAATATATAAGTCATAAGAATCGATCCTATTAAACTAGCTAAAGTACCCTCAAAGCTAATGGCACCTTCTGTTCCACTTTTAACTTTTTCAAATGAGGTTATTAAGAAAGCATTTTTACCATATCTTTTTCCTATCTCACTACCAAAAGTATCTGCTAATTTAGCAGCGAAACTTGCAGCGAAACCAATCATTAAATTTATTCCATTAAATAAATTTAGATCTATCAATACAGCTAAAAATAAGCCTGTAGCAGCTGATCCCCAAACATTTTCGGGCCCTCTTTTGCCTCCTCTTTTTTCAGCAAGTCCCAATTTATTTTTACGTTCAAAACCTATTTTTGTTACCAAAGATCCAAGAAATAAATAGAGAACTACACTTATCCAACCTTGCCATGAAAGAGTTCCCCAAAGGATTGTCCCTAAGATACCTGCGCTAATCCATCCATTAGAGGTCATAATTGGAATTCTTCTAAATATAAAAATTAATCCAAAGTTGATAAAAAAACCAATAACAAATTGATTAAGTAAAAAAGTCATAATTTAAATTAATTCAATAACTGTAAATCATCATTTCTCCATTGATTAAGAATTGAAATAGCATTAACAGCCGCAGTTGAAGTTCTTAATATACTTTTAGATAATTTCACAAATTGAATATTTCTTTCTTGAAAGTTTTTTATTTCTTTTTTTGACCATCCTCCTTCAGGTCCTATTACATTCCAAAATGTAATTTCATTTTTTGTTGAAATTGTTTGTCTATCTGCCCATTCCTTTAAAGTTAAACAATCATCTTTTCTTGTTATAGAAATTGAAATATTATCTTTCTTATTTAAAGAATCTAACCATTCATTTATATCAATTGTTTTAAATAATTTTGGTTTCCATAATCTTTCAGATTGTTCAACTGATTCATTTAAGATTTTATCCCATCTTTTAGTCTGAGAAGATTTCTCTGAACCCTTTTTAAGCTGAAATTGAGAATAGATAGGTTGTATTAAATCAACACCAATTTCTGTACACATTTTTAATACGTCATCAAATCCTTTTTTAGGGATAGAAATAGCTAATCCAATTAATATTTCTTCCTTTTCGCGAAATAATAAAGGATGATTAATATCAAATAAATCAATCTGACTGTTATCTTTTTTTATTCCTTTCCATAAACTACCTTTCCCATTAACCACATAAACCTCATCACCAGTTTTTTTGCGAATTACATTATCAAGGTAATGTGCTTCATTAGTTGATAGTTTTAATAGATTATTTTCTGAATTGTCAATTCTTTCATTGGAAATTATTAACCTTACATTATGTTTCATAATTTCTTAAGTTCTAAAAATTAAATCTGGTTGATCATCAATTGACCAGTCATTATTTTCTCCTCCAATTATTAATTCATCAATTTTTACATAATCATTAGAAACTTGCTTTAAAGTATTTATTAAAATATCAATAGAGATTGCATCTGATGTTCCAAAATCGACCCAACATCTTGACCACAAATTTTGATATTCCATTTGACCTAAATTATGCATTAATGAAGGCATTGCTGAATTAGAAATATCATTGTCATAAGTCATCCAGCTTAATTCATTGCCCTCTTCATGTGATTGCAAATTTTCTGAATTAAATCCTCCCAAGACACCTAAAACATACCAGCTATTAAAAACTTCATTTATATAATTTTTCTCTGAGTTATTTGGGATTTCAAAAAATTTAATCCAAATCCAACAATTAAAAGGGTCAACTTCTCTAAATAAAACATTCATTCTTAATTGATAGATACATCTATAATCAACTATTATAAGTTGGTATTAAAAGATTTAAAATTTTATATTTTAATTAATTACTAATGCTTGAATTAAAAAATATTACCTATCAACCTCAAACAGGCAACCAAGCTATTCTTCAGAAATTAAATCTCAAGATCAAAGAAAATGAGATTGTAGTAATATCAGGTGAAAGTGGCTCTGGGAAAACCACACTATTAGAAATTATTAGTGGGTTAAATAACCCTCAAAGAGGAGAGATTCTATGGAAGAATAAGAAATTAACCTCCAGACATAGAAGATGGCTTTGTGGTGTAGTTTTTCAATTCCCAGAAAGATTCTTTATTGGAACTTCTATAGGTAAAGAATTGAAATTTGGTCACAAATCTATTAATAAAGAAAAAATTGATATTATCCTAGAAAAAGTTGGTCTATCAAGTATTAACTTATCAGCTCCTCCCGAGAATTTAAGTGGGGGTCAGCAAAGAAGACTTGCAGTAGCATCACAATTATTGTGGAAGCCAAGTCTTATACTTTTAGATGAACCGACAGCTGGGCTTGATTGGTCGATGAAAAATGATGTTAAGAATTTGATTAAAAGACTCAAAGATGAGAATACATTTATTATTGTTACTCATGAGCCAAATTTATTCAAAGAACTTCCTTGTAGATTTTTTTCTCTTAATAAAGGTAAAATTAATTTAATCAGAGGTTAAAAAGATTGAAGGATAAAATTGTAAGAGCAACTGCAGCGAAGGGAAGTATAAGGTTAGTAGCAGTTTCAGTTACTCAGAGTACTCAAGAAGCAAAAGAAAGACATAATCTTTCATTTCTTACAACATCTATCATGGGAAGAGCTTTTAGCGCAGGCTCATTACTTGCAAGCTCAATGAAAATAATGCATGGTAGAGTAACTTTTCGAATAAGATCTGACGGACCTTTGAAAGGATTATTAGTTGATGCAGGAAGAGATGGGAAAGTAAGAGGATATGTTGGTAATCCAGATCTAGAATTAGATCCTATAAAGAATGAATTAGGAAATTATACTTTCAATTTCAAAGATGCCGTGGGCACAGGTTATTTAAATGTTATTAGGGACAATGGGACAGGAGACCCTTTCACAAGTACCGTAGAGTTAATAAATGGAAGTATTGCAGAAGATCTTGCTTCATATTTTCTTCACTCTGAACAAACTCCTTCTGCTGTATTTATTGGCGAGAAATTTAAAAATGGGCAACTCATATGTAGTGGTGGTCTATTAGCTCAAGTTCTACCAAAAAAAAATACTGATCAAAAGCTAATATCTCTACTTGAAGAAAAATGCAAAAGTTTAGGGTCATTTAGTGAGTCACTTTATCAATCAAAGAATAATTTATTATCACTTATTAAAAAAATCTTCTCAGATATAGATGATATTTCTATTGGAGAAAAAGCTCGTACTCAGAATATAGAATTTAAATGCAGATGTTCAAGAGAAAGAAGTGTTGGAGCATTAGGGATGTTAGATAAAAATGAATTAGAGGATATCTTAAAAAAGGATGGGAAAGCTGAATTAATTTGTGAATTTTGCAAAAATAAATATATAGTTCAATTTGAGGAGATTGAAAAAATTATAAATAATAAAAAAGAATAATTATTTATAGAAAAATTATACCTAGCCACAAAATAATTAAAGCAGGAAGACTTTGTATTTTTTGAACTGAGAAAGAATTTGTTGAGACTTCTTGAATAAATGAATTAGTTTCTATTAAACCTCCAAAAATTAATCCTATTGATAAAAAAACTACGCTCCAACCCAAGGCACCAATAAATCTCTTTCCTGATCTAATTTGAGTAAAAGTAAGAATTAGTGTTGAAATAGATAAAAGAAGCCTATTGTAAGAATCAGGAGTTATAAAAAGTAAAATAAATACAATTAAGGCAAGAGAAATTCTTGTAGGTAATTGATCATATGTTTCGGAAGATAAATTGGGAAGTGAAAAATTTTGAGAATTATTTCCTGATAATTTACTTAAATTTTTAATTTTGGATAGCAAAGGAAATTGACTATTTATCGTTTTAGTATTTTGAATCTCTTTTAAAGATGCATCTTGAGCTTCAAAGCTTATGCTTCCTGATTGTCTAGCTTTTAAGCTGCCCATAAGTAGTTGATCATATGATGATTCTATTTTTGCTTTAGCTATTAAATCATCTCCAGCTGCTTTAACTTTTTCATCTCTCGCTTTTTGAATCTCTTCAAAATTAGCACCTTTCTTAACACCCAAAATTTCATAGGGAGAGAGTTCGTGATCGTTATTATTTTGATTGATGTCCAAGTTTCTTTTTAATCAATATAAGCCTAACTAATTTTAGTATTCATTAAGAGTTTTATAAATCAATTGGTTCAACTCCACTCACAACAGGTGCAACTTTAGCTAGCTTTAACTTAGGATAATCTTCAATTATTTGATTAAGATTCCATTCATTTTTAACGAGCAATACTGGTCTATTCCAGCAATCTTTAACTATTTTGCAGTTAAAGATCCTACCAATTTTCTCAATAGCACTCCAACCATCTGGAATCCATCTGGCTAATTGATATGACATCGAATCTAAGTAAGATTCAACCCCATATTCATTTTTTAATCTATGTTTTACGACATCTAGCTGTAATTGACCAACAGCAGCAAGGATTGGATCTCTTTTACTTTCATCAAAATCATAAAGGATTTGAACAGCTCCCTCTTCTCTCAATTCATTTACACCTTTTCTAAAGTTCTTGAATGCAGATGGATTTGGATTTCTTAGCCAACTAAATATCTCAGGACTAAAGCAAGGTATTCCCTCATACTCTATATAGGACCCAGTGTATAAGGTATCACCTATTGAAAACATTCCGGGATTATTCAAACCAATTACATCTCCTGGATAAGCATCATCAACGACTTCTCTATCTTGACCAAAAATCTTTTGAGGTCTTGATAATCTTATAACTTTGCCAGTTCTTGAATGTTTAACAGACATATCTTTTTCGAATTTTCCACTACATACTCTTATGAAGGCAACTCTATCTCTATGTTTAGGGTCCATATTTGCCTGTAGTTTAAAAACAAATCCACTAAATTCTTTATGAGTGGGCTCAACCTCACCTTTATTACTATTTCTTGAAGAAGGTTTTTGAGCGAGCTTTAAAAAGTTATCTAAAAATGGTCTTACTCCAAAATTAGTCATTGCTGATCCAAAAAATACAGGGGTTAATTCACCATTAAAAACATTATCTTTATTAAATTTAGCTCCAGCTTCATTTAATAATTCCAATTCTTCAAGTGTATTGTTTATTAAATCTTCCTCAATATAGTTTGTAAGATTTTTATCCATAAGAGATATTCTTTGTTCTTGTGATTGCTTACCTCTTTTAGCTTTATCAAAAAGGATTACTTCATTTTTGAATCTATCTACTACTCCTCTAAATTGATCCCCATTACCTATCGGCCAATTAATAGGCAAAGTTGTTAGTTGTAGTTCAGATTCTATCTCATCAAGAAGAGATAAAGGATCTCTTCCTGGTCGATCCATTTTATTTATGAAAGTGAATATTGGAATATTTCTTAATTTACAAACTTCGAATAATTTTCTAGTTTGAGGTTCAAGACCTTTTGCCGCATCTTCCAACATGACTGCATTATCTGCAGCTGCTAAAGTTCTGTAAGTATCTTCTGAGAAGTCTTGATGTCCAGGCGTATCTAAAAGATTAATCACTGAATGTTGATATTCAAATTGCAAAACTGTTGAAGTTATTGAAATACCTCTTTGCTTCTCAATTTCCATCCAATCTGAGGTAGCTTTCCTTTGATTACCTCTAGCTTTAACCGCCCCTGCTTGCTGTATTGCGCCACCATAAAGGAGTAATTTCTCAGTCAGAGTTGTTTTACCAGCATCAGGATGAGAAATTATTGCAAAATTTCTTCTTTTAT